>JAGHHB010000040.1 GCA_017887885.1 Bacilli bacterium
AAATAAAGTACTTTAAAAAAATAGGTGTCAAGAGTTACCGTTTAGAATTATTTGATGAAAGTTATGAAGAGGTAATAGCATTAATAAATAGGATAAGAAATGATATATTAAGATAGTAAAAAAAAGATTTTAAAAAATCTTTTAGTTATAACACCAGATATTATTTTATCTTAAATCTATTATTAATTTACTAATAAGTTGTGGTCATTTCTTATTAAGAAATAGTTTTAATTTTCACATTTTTTATAATAGGCATTTTTAACATCTCTTCTATTTCAGTACTGTCCCATCCCCAATGATAATATCGATTAAATTCTTCTAAAAACTTTTTTCGTCGATAGTAAGTGTTGTCAAAAAGAGTATCAATTGATTCCAATTTTTCAAGAACACTACCAATAATAGTATCTCTTATTTCATATAATTTTGTCTTTGCCATCAGATACTGTTCGATCTCTTCAATATTGATAAAATCTATATGTTGCTCTTTCATAATATCATATAATTGCTGAATAGTTATATTATTTTGAAGTCCATGATAGTATTTGGCTAAAATCATGATTGAGAAATCATCAACTATTTCTGTTTTAGGGTTTATTTCTAAAAATATGGATGGCACTTCATAAAAGTATTGATTTCTAAAACTTATATTTAAACGTATAACTTCAGATTCATTATAAGGAATACAACGTAACAAATTTCTTTGCTCTGGTGTCATTTTTCTTTCAATATTATCCATAAAGAAAATAGAATTTCTATTTATATGATTAGATATTGGATATTTCAACATATATATATTGGTTAAATAATTGATCAAATTTAATATTTCTGTTTCACAATAACCAGTCCTTTTTTCTGTACTATTTATTTGCATATATATTTCTCCTCTCTAAAAAGATTATATAATACTAAAATGACAAAAAATGTCGAATTTTGTCATAATAGAGATTACTTATATTATAAAGCTCTATTTTTTACATATCTTTAATAATCTTTTTATCCTATTGTTCTCTTTTATAAAAAGTGTAATAGATGCTTATTTTATCTTTTTTAAAAAATAAATTATAAAATAATTGACAAAAAACTTGAATAATAATATAATAGTATATATTCAAATCAATGAGAAGGACATGATTATATACAAAATTTATTTGTAGAGAGTTAGTGGCTGCTGAAAACTAACAATAAAAGTTTATAATTACTACCTTCGAGAGCGTTAGGAAACTAACTGCCGGCAAAAGCCGTTATCTAATTAAGACCCAAAAGGGATGGTACCGTGATCTTATATCACTCCCTTAAAGGTCTTTTTGCTTTTTATAAGTAAAGGAGGAGATTATAATGCAAAAAGATTTTGTACCAATATATGTAAACAGAGGTGAAGGAAAACGTGAAAAGTGGCATATTGATGTGTCAAATTTAAATTTGACAGAATTGCTTGCTTTAAGGGAAGGTATATTTTATAGTGGTCCATCAGTTTGGATGTTAGATCAAATCATTGGATCGCGCCTTCCTAAAGTAAAGACAAGAAAAAGGGAACAAAAAAAGAGGTGGTTTAATGGTAAATATTAAAGAAAATGAGGACTTGAATAAATTAAATCATAGCTGTGCACATCTTTTAGCTCAAGCAGTTAAACATTTATATCCCGATGCAAAATTTTGGGTCGGTCCCGTTATTGAAGAAGGTTTTTACTATGATATCGATTTAGGTGATGAAGTAGTAAAAGAAGAAGATTTACCTAGAATTGAAAGAGAAATGAAAAAGATAGCTAAAGATGGCAAGAGGATAGTAAGAAATGAATTATCTAAAGAAGAAGCTATAAAAAAATTTCAAGATGATCCTTATAAATTAGATTTAATATCTCGAATGAACGAGGATGAAGAGGTAATTTCTTGTTATACGCAAGGAGACTTTACTGATCTTTGTCGTGGTCCGCATGTTGAAACAGTAAAAGAATTGAAATATTTTAAATTACTTAAATTCTCTGGTGCTTATTGGAAGGCAGATTCACGTAATAAAATGCTTCAAAGAATATATGGAGTATGTTTTCGAAAAGAAGAAGATTTAAATGAATATTTGCATGAACTAGAAGAAAGAAAAGCTAGAGATCATCGAAAGATTGGAAAAGAACTTAATATCTTTATGGCTCATGATCTAGTAGGTAAAGGAATGCCACTTTGGCTTCCAAATGGTTCCATAGTTCGAAAAGAATTAGAAAATTATATTTATCACAAAGAAAATAGACTGGGCTATCATCATGTATATACACCATGTGTAGGAACAGTCGATCTATATAAGACTTCTGGGCATTGGGATCACTATCAAGAAAATATGTTTCCATCTATAAAAGTAGATGATGAAGAATTTGTCTTAAGACCCATGAATTGTCCTCATCATATGCTCATATATGCTAACACAATTCATTCCTACCGCGAACTACCAATTAAAATAGGCGAATTTGCTACTGATTTTAGATATGAACCATCAGGAGCTGTTAAAGGGTTAGAAAGAGTAAGATGTATGTGCCAAAATGATGCTCATATTTTTGTAAGACCGGATCAAATAAAAGAGGAATTTAAAGAAGTAGTAAATTTAATATTAGAAGTTTATAAAGATTTTGGCCTAAAAGACTATAAATTTAGACTGTCTCTTCGTGATCGTGAAGATAAACATAAATATTTTGATGATGATGAAATGTGGGATAATGCTGAAAATAAGTTACGTGAAGTATTGGATGAGTTAGATGTTGAATATAAAGAAGCAATAGGAGAGGCTGCTTTTTATGGTCCTAAATTAGATGTTGAAGTAAAGCCTGCTGTTGGACCCGAAATAACTTTATCAACTTGCCAGTTAGATTTTCTTTTACCTCGAAGATTTAATTTAACTTATGTCGATCAAAATGGCCAAAAAAAGATTCCTGTTGTTCTTCATCGAGCTATATTTGGAACATTTGATAGATTCACAGCCTTTTTACTAGAAGAAAGTAAAGGAGCATTACCATTATGGTTATCACCTATTCAAATAAATATTATTCCAGTCAATAATGAATATCATCTCGATTATGCTAAAAAATTATTTAGTATTTTTACTGAAAAAGAGTATCGCCTTACAATAGATGATAAAGATGAAAAAATGGGCTATAAAATAAGGGAAGCTCAAACTAGAAAAATTCCTTATACTTTAGTTTTAGGTGATAATGAGAAGAATAATAATACAGTAACATATCGTAAATTTGGTGAAGATAAAACTTCGACAGTGACGATAGAAGCCTTTTTAGAGTTAATAGAAAATCAAATTAAACAATATAAATAATGTAAAGTAAAGAATCATTACTTTGCATTTTTTCTTTCCTTTTGCTATAATATTATTGGAGGTACTATGGAAGAAAAAGCCCTTGATGTCTTAAAAATATTAACTAGTCATGGTTATCTTGCTTATATTGTAGGAGGATTTGTTAGAGATTATTTGCTCGATCGCAAAACAAATGATATAGATATTTGCACTTCTGCTACACCGAAAGAAATACTAAAATTATTTGATAATGTCATTGTTTCTGATGTAGAATATGGATCCGTAGTTGTAGTTTATAAAGGTTATAAATGTGATATAACAACTTTTAGAAAAGAAATAAAATATGAAGGTAATCGCAAACCTATAAAAATAAAATATATTAAAGATGTAAAAAAAGATTTACTTCGCCGAGATTTTACCGTAAATACATTATGTATGGACTGTGAAGGTAAAATATTAGATATTTTAAATGTGAAAAAAGATTTAGAAAATAAAGTGTTAAGAACAGTTGGCAATCCAAGATATCGAATTAAAGAAGACTCTCTGCGGATTCTTCGCTGTGTGAGATTTGCCACTATTTTAGATTTTGATATTGAACCGAAAACTAAACATTTTTTATCAAAATATAGTTACTTATTAAAGAAATTATCTATGAATCGTAAAAGAGAAGAATTGGATCGTCTTTTTTCTTCTAAAAATAAAGAAAAAGGAAGAAAGCTACTAATTGATATTGGACTTACTAATGCTTTAGATATTAGCCGTTTAAATAGTATTACTCTTTGTACTGATTTAATAGGTATATGGTGTCAGTTAGAAGTTGATAATATCTATCCTTTTACTAAAATTGAGAAGGAACAGATGAAAAAGTTAAGAGAATTACTCCAATATGATAAAATAGATAATTATCTATTATATAAATATGGGTTATATTTATGTACAGTCTATGCAGATATAAAAGGTTTATCTAAAAGAGTTCTAAATACTAAATATAATAATTTACCAATTTTAACTAGAAAAGATATAAAGATAACGGGAGCAGATATATCACGTTTATTAGATAGAAAGCCCGGTAAATATATCAGAGATATTCTAGAAGATCTTGAAAAAAATATTCTAACGAATGCTCTTCTTAATGAATATGATATACTTAAAGATTATATAATAAAAAAGTTTCGAGAAAAATCATAAACTGATGATTTTTTTCATTTAAGAGCAATATTTTTTTTACCAGTCATAATAATTAGTATGAAATATTTATATTTAATAATAATAGTAATTACCTTGACATCATGTACTTATCGTGAGGAGAAAGAAGATTATAACTATTTAGAAGTAAATTCTTTAAGATTTATTAGAAACGAAGATGATACTTCCATTTTAATAAATGATAATGGTTCTTTCTCTCTCCTTCTTCTCGGTAAAGAAAATGTTTTTGTAGATGTTGATTATCTAATTAAGCTATCTGATCGAAAAACAAAGATGGTGGCAAAAGAAGAATTTCTTTTGGAAGATGATCTTGTAATTAACAACATAACATTTAAAAAAAATGATAAAATAGAAATTGATTTTAATAATTATAAATTTTGTATATATATTCATGAGCTCGATCGAGATAATTATGCTTATTGTGATTTTCTTTATTTATATGATCCTAAACAAGATTTTTATATAACTTTAAATAGTAACTTATTAGTTCTATTCTATCAAACTTATACTAGATTTAATTATAAGTTTCTTTATCATTTAGCAACTGTATGGATTGACTCTTATACTATTAGTGAAAAAAGCTATACGACAGTAACTATAAATAATAATTCTTTTACTGTTACAAGTAGTGGAATAAGAGGTAAAACTATTCACAAAAGAGAAAAAACATAGTATAATTAACATAAAGGTGATGTTAAAACGAAAAAGAAACTAATTATGGTAATTATCGTTATAATTTTTATGATTCCTTTAATTCTTATTATTTTTCCTACTGTTAAAAATGATAACTATCACCGTAATTTATTAAATAATATTTCTAAAGAAACGGGAATTAAAGATATACTTTATGTCACTAAAGATAATAACTATTATATTATTAAAACTACAGATAAAATAAGCGTTTTTGATCTAAATTATAAAGAAGTATATACTGTTAATACTAAAGAAATAGTCTCTTCATCATTAGAATTAACCTATCGTAGAAATAATCTTTATTATAAAGAAAAAATACGTGAAGATAAAAAATTACTTTATAACTTTTATGATGTAAAAACAAACGAATTAGTATATAAAACATTAATAGGAGGTACATATGAATGAATTAGAAATGCTCTTAAAAGAAAAGCCTATAGTTTTACCCCGCTACCTATTTAACTATTATATAAAGTTAGGAATAACTCCCGAAGAACTAATAATTCTAATTTTTATTATTGATAAGGGCGATAAAATAGTTTATAATCCAGAAGCTATTTCTTCAGCTTTAAGTATTGATAAATATAAAGTCATGGAAATATTAAATAGTTTAAATGAAAAGAAAGTTATCTCTATTACTGTTGAAAAAATGGTTGGTAAGAGTGAAGAATATATTTTGTTAGATTTATTATATAAAAAAATAACTAATTTACTAATTGATCGTCAAGAAGAAAAAACAATTGATAATAGCGATATTTTTTCTATTTTTGAAAGTGAATTTGGAAGAACTATTTCATCGATGGAATGTCAAATTATTAAAGGATGGATTGATGATAACTTTTCGCATGAATTAATTATGGAAGCATTAAAAGAAGCTATTTATAATGGAGTAACAAGTTTAAGATACATCGAAAAAATACTTTATGATTGGCGAAAAAAGGGATATAAAAATAAACAAGATGTTGCCGCCGCTAAAAAAAGTTACCATGAAAGTAAAAAAGAAGTCAAAGATGTCTTCTACTATGATTGGTTAAATGATGATTAATGAAATATTATCTTATTTAGATAATTTATATCCCAATCCTCGATGCGAATTAGAGTATGCTAAAGACTATGAACTTCTTCTTGCCATTGTTATGTCAGCTCAAACGACGGATAAAAGAGTAAATATGGTAAATAAAGTTTTATTTAATAAATATGATAGTTTAGAGAAATTAGCAGCGGCCGATCTAAAAAATATTGAGAAAATTATAAAACCTATTGGAACGTACAAAAAGAAGAGTCTTTTTATTAAAGAAATAGCAACTAGATTAGTAGAAGATAAAGTAGAGAAAATTCCTAATAATCGCGAATATTTAAATAGTCTACCTGGTGTCGGAAGAAAGACAATTAATGTTTTCTTATCGGTTATTTATAATGAACCGGCAATTGCAGTAGATACACATGTTGATAGAGTAAGCAAAAGACTTGGTTTAGCTAAAAATTCAGATAAAGTTCTAACGGTGGAAAAAAAGTTAATGGCAAAGATTCCTCGAGCGAAGTGGAGTAAAGTACATCATCAATTAGTTTTATTTGGTCGATATCAATGTAAGAGTATATCTCCTCTTTGTGAGGAATGTAAGTTAAAAAATCTTTGTAAATATTATCAAAAAAAGGTTAAAAAGAATGAAATTTAAAAAGATATATATTGAGATAACTAATATTTGTAATTTAAACTGTTCTTTCTGTAGTAAAGACTACCGAACAAAACGAAATTTATTATCTGATGAATTTGCTACTATTATTAAGAAAATAGATAAATATACTGACTATATTTATCTACATGTCAAAGGAGAACCACTTACACACCCTGAACTTGATCAAATATTATATATAACTAAAAAATATCAAAAAAAAGTATGTATCACTACTAATGGAGTCTTATTAAAAGATAAAATAGATATTTTAAAGAAATATGACAATATATATCAAATAAATATTTCACTCCATAGTGAAAGCAACAAAGTAGATTATTTGAATGATATATTTGAAGCTGTCGATAATCTAAAATGTTATATAAGTTACCGTTTTTGGACATTAAATGAAGGAAGATTAGATTGTAAAACTCGAACTTATCTTAAAGCAATAAAGAGCAAGTATCAGGTTAAAGAACTCTATAGTGGATTAAAATTACAAGAAAAAATCTATATAAGTTTAGAAAAAGAGTTTATTTGGCCTGAGGTGAGCAATAATTATTATAAAGATGGATACTGTTTGGGAGGCAAAAAACATCTTGCTATCCTTGTTGACGGAACCGTATCAATTTGTTGTTTGGATAGTAGGGGAAGTTCCAATTTAGGTAATATTTTTTATGAGCCATTAGAAAAAATTTTGGCTTCATCTAAATATCAAAATACGATTCGTTATTTTCAAAAACAAAAGTGTTATCTAGAAATATGTAAACATTGTTCTTATAAAGAAAGATTTGATAAAAAAAGAGAAATAGTAAAAATATAATAAAAAATCTAACCTCAAGAGGAGGAATTTAATATTATGATGCTATAGCAGTTTATAAAAATAGCAATGATGAAGATAAAAAGATTATTAAAGAATAAATAGTTATTACTTTCTATTAGTTAACATTATTTTGTAAAGTGAAATTATCATTTTTGCTATAAAAAAAGAAAAAAGTTTTTACTTTGCTTTTTTTATGCTATACTAATAATAGTTGAGAAAAGAGGTATCGTATGTGCGGAATAGTGGGATTTGTTGACAATTCAAAAAATAAGAAGAAGACAATTAAACAAATGGCTGATTTAATTAAACATAGAGGTCCAGACTCGGAAGGATTTTATACAAATGATAAAGTTGCTTTAGGATTTCGAAGACTTTCTATCATTGATTTAGAGGGTGGAAATCAACCTATATTTAATGAAGATCAAACTAAATTAGTTTTTATGAATGGTGAAATATATAATTATCAACTATTAAAAGAAGATTTATTAGCTAAAGGGCATCATTTCACCACTGATTCTGATACGGAAGTTCTACTTCATGGTTATGAGGAATATAAAGAAGATTTTTTACTGATGCTTCGTGGTATGTTTGCTTTTGTTATATATGATGTCGTTTCTAACGAGTTATTTGGAGCTAGAGATTTTTATGGAATTAAGCCTTTCTATTATTATTTAAATAAAAAACAATTTATATTTGGAAGTGAGATTAAAAGTTTTCTTGGCCATCCCAATTTTAAGAAAGAGTTAAATAGAAATATGCTTGAAGATTATTTAACTTTTCAGTATAGCGTTGGCGAAGAGACCTTTTTCAAAAATGTCTATAAATTACAACCTGGACATTATTTCAAATATAAAGATCATAACTTGACTATAAAAAAATATTATAGTATAGCATTTGAACCAGATAATAAAAAAAGTGAACACCAGTGGCAAAAAACACTTAAAGAAATATTGAATGATTCTATCAAAGCACATAAACATGCCGATGTAGAAGTAGGAAGTTTTTTATCTAGTGGAGTTGATTCATCATTTATATCTACCGTTGCGCATGTTGATAAAACTTTTACGGTCGGATGGGATAATCAAAAATATAGTGAGATAGATTATGCTAAAGAATTATCACAAATTATTGGTGTTAAAAATACTAATAAGAAAATATCTAAAAAAGAATATTTTGATCATTTTGCGCATATTCAGTATTATATGGATGAACCGCTAGCGGATCCTTCAGCTATTGCTCTATATTTTGTAGCAAATGTTGCCTCAAAAGAGGTAAAAGTAGCTTTATCGGGAGAAGGATCAGATGAAATATTTGGTGGTTATAACATTTATCATGAACCTTTTTCTTTAAGCTTTTATTATAAAATACCATATCCAATTAGGAGATTACTAGGTATATTGATCTATCCTTTAAGACATCATCGAGGTTTTAATTTTATTTACCGAAGAAGCCTCAAGCTCGAAGAACGTTACATTGGAAATGCTTTTATGTTTGAACCTTCAGAAACAAAGCAAATACTAAATTATAAGCCTCAAAAAGAAAATTATAAGAGGCTAACTAAACCATATTATAACAAAGTAAAAGCATATGATGATGTATCTAAAATGCAATATATTGATTTTAACTTTTGGCTCGTTGGCGATATTCTTCTCAAAGCCGATAAAATGTCTATGGCTAATTCTTTAGAAGTAAGAGTTCCTTTTTTAGATCGTCTTCTTATAGATACAGCACGAAAAATACCCACTAAATATAAAATAAAAGATGGTAAAACCAAATATTTATTTCGAGAAGTTGCTCGTGAAGTATTACCCCAAAAATGGTCAGATAAGAAAAAATTAGGTTTTCCAGTGCCAATTAGAGAATGGCTTAAAGAAGATGATATTTATAATTTGATTAAAAATAAATTTTTGGAGTCTGAAGAATTTTTCAAACCTAACAAAATTATCAAATTACTAGATCAGCATAAAAAAGGAAAAAGAGATAACAGTAGAAAAATATGGACTATTTATTCATTTCTAGTATGGTATGAAGAGTATTTCATTAAAAGATAGAGAAAACATCTTCTTCTTTTTTAATTTTTAAATGTTATTTCTAATATATAGAGAAAGAAGGTAATATGATGACAGATATTGAAATAGCAAGAAATACAAAGTTTAAAGATATCAGTTTAATAGCTAAATCTCTAAAGATTGATAATATGATAGAACTATACGGCAAGAATAAAGCGAAGATATCTTTAGATTTATTAAATAAAAAGAGGCATAGTAAACTTATACTAGTAACCGCTATTAATCCAACCCCAATGGGTGAGGGAAAAACAACCGTTTCTATATCTTTATCTGATGCTTTAAATAAATTAGGTCAAAAAAGTATTCTTGCTCTTCGTGAACCATCGTTAGGTCCAGTATTTGGCGTTAAGGGGGGAGCAACTGGAGGTGGTTATGCTCAAATAATTCCTATGGAAGATATCAATCTTCATTTTACTGGCGATTTTCATGCTATAACGACTGCTAATAATTTACTTGCCTCACTTATTGATAACCATATTTATCATGGCAATAAATTGAATATTGCTGAAGTAATTTTTAAAAGGTGTTTGGATTTAAATGACAGACAATTAAGAGTAATAAATACGGGCTTATCTAACGAAAAAAACATTGTTCCAAGAATTGATGGCTTCGACATAACCGCTGCGTCAGAAATAATGGCTATTCTTTGCCTTAGTAAAAATCTTGATGATTTAAAGCGAAGACTAGGAAATATTGTCGTTGGCTATACTATTTCGGGGCAGGAAATTTTAGCTAAAGATTTAAAAGCTGAAGGGGCGATGACTGTTATTTTAAAAGATGCTATCAAACCCAATCTTGTTCAGACATTAGAAAAAAATCCTGCTATCATTCATGGTGGTCCATTTGCCAATATTGCACATGGCTGCAATAGTGTAATAGCCACTAATATGGCTATGTCTTTAGGCGACTATACAATAACGGAAGCTGGCTTTGGGGCAGATTTAGGAGCAGAAAAATTTCTTGATATTAAATGCCGCTTTGAAAATATTATTCCTGACGCTGTTGTAATAGTCGCTACTATTAGATCCTTAAAGTATCATGGTGGAATGTCTAAAGAACAAATAGGTGAAGAAAATCTATCTTTTTTAGAAAAAGGGTTGCCTAATTTATATCGTCATATCGAAAATTTAAGGTCAGTATACGGGTTGAACATTGTTGTGGCAATTAACAAATTCAATACTGATACTGAACGTGAAATATCTTTTTTAGCTCATAAATTAGCAGAGAAAAAAATATCTTTTGCAGTGACTACAGGTTATTTGCAAGGGAGCAGTGGTTCCATAGATCTGGCCCAAAAAGTAATTGAAGAAGCGCAAAAAGATAAGGATTTTAATTATGCTTACAATATTACCGATGATATTAAAACTAAAATATATAAAGTAGCTACTAGAATATATGGAGCTGAAGATGTCGAGTACAGCAAAGAAGCTCTCGAGAAAATAAAAGTATTAGAAGTAAACGGTCATTGTAATTTACCAGTATGTATTGCAAAAACCCAGTATTCTCTTTCCGATGATCCTAAAAATTTATTGTGCATGGAAAAATATAAAATTCATGTTAAAGATGTCATTTTAAAAGGAGGAGCGGAATTTATAGTCGTTCTTACAGGAACAATTATGACTATGCCAGGACTTCCTGAAATTCCGAATGCTGAAAATATAAATATTATAGATAACAATATTGAAGGAATATTTTAAGAATATTCTTTCTTTCTTTTCATTAATGTGCTAAAATACTAACAGAAGAAGGAAGTGCTTAAAATGAAGGTTGGCATATGCTCGTTAGGATGTAAAGTAAATCTTTACGAATCTGAATTTATAATTAGTTTATTAAAAGAAAAAGGTTATACGGTAGTAGATTTTAATGAAAAAGCTGATATTTATATCATCAACACTTGTTCTGTAACTAATGAAAGTGATAAAAAGTCACGTAAGATGATTCACAAAGCTAAAAGAAATAATAAAGATGCAATTATTATTGCTATGGGATGTTATATTCAAGCAGATAAAGAAGATATTGAAGCAAATATTCTTCTTGGAAATAAAGATAAATCAAAGATAGTAGCAATAATTGAGGAATATCTGAAGACAAAAGAAAATAAGAAAATACTTTATGATTTGACGAAAGTAGAATTCGAAAAGATGGAAATAACCGAATTTACAAATCATACGAGAGCCTTTGTTAAAATTCAAGATGGATGTAATGCCTTTTGTTCTTATTGTATCATTCCTTATGTAAGAGGTGGAATAAGAAGTAAAAAACCAGAAGATGTCATAGATGAAGTTACTCATTTAGTTGATAAGGGTTATAAAGAAATAGTTTTAACGGGTATTCATACTGGTAAATATGGTTTGGATATAAATGCTTCTCTCGAAGAATTATTAGAAGCTCTAGTAAAAATACCAGGTCTTTATCGCCTTCGATTATCATCGATCGAAATCAATGAGATAACACCTAAGATAATAAAACTGTTCCGAGAAAATGATATTATGGCCAAGCATCTTCATATTCCTCTGCAATCTGGTAGCAATAAGATCCTAAAAAAAATGAATCGCCAGTATACCAAAGAAGAATTTCTTGATAAGATAAAAATTTTAAAAGAGATTCCTAATATCTCTCTTACAACAGATTTAATCGTTGGCTTTCCTGGTGAGACAGAAATTGAATATAAAGAAACTTTAGAAACATTAAATAAAATAAAATTTACTAAAATCCATACTTTTCCTTATTCGCCAAGAGAAGGTACGCCCGCTAGTACAATGGCTGACCAGGTTTCTCCAGAAGACAAAAAAAGAAGAGTCCATGAAATAATATCTTTATCGAACGAAACAGAATTATCTTTTTATAAAGAAAGTGTTAATAAAGTATTTGATGGTGTTATAGAAATTCATGATTATGATATAGTTATGGTTCATACTACTAACTTTATACCAATACTAGTTGAAGAAAAAATTCCTAACAATACTATTGTAAAGGTAAAGATCACCAAAATTGATAACAATCGAGTTTATGGTCAAATATTAGAAATCTATAAATAAGTTTTTATAAGATTATTACTACACTATTTCTATTCTAAAAATATACTAAAATTAGATAAATTTATTTACTTATTTGGCATAATATGTTAATATATAAGTGGCTTTTCAAAAAATATACACAAGTATCGATTTAATTATCCGAGTGCCTTATGGTGGAGATTAAAGATGAAATACTTGGAAGCAGAACGAAAGGAGATGTTTAGAATGACAGTAGTGTCAATGAGTTATTTACTAGAAGCAGGAGTCCATTTTGGACATCAAACCAAAAGATGGAATCCTAAAATGAAAGAGTATATCTACAACTCTAGAGATGATATTTATATTATCGACTTACAAAAGACTGTAGAAAAAATGGAGGAGGCTTATGCTGCTCTAAATAAAATAGCATCTGATGGGGGAAAAGTTCTTTATGTTGGAACAAAGAAACAAGCTCAAGAAGTTTGTAAAGAGGAAGCTGAAAGGTCTAGCATGTATTATATGACAGAAAGATGGCTAGGAGGAACCCTTACTAATTTCAAGACAATTAGAAGAAGAGTTAATCGCCTCGAAGAAATAGAAAAAATGGAAAAAGATGGTACTTTTGATAAACTACCAAAAAAAGAGGTTATCAATCTCAAAAAAGAGTATGAAAAATTAAACAAGAATCTTTGTGGAATTAGAGAAATGACCAAATTACCACAAGCTATCATTATTGTTGATTCAACTAAAGAATACAATGCTATAAGAGAAGCGAGAAAGCTTCATATTCCTGTTTTTGGCTTAATAGATACTAATTGCGATCCTGATGATGTCGATTATGTTTTACCTGGAAACGATGATGCTGTACGAAGCATTAAAGTTGTTCTTGGATCTTTAACTAACGCTATAATCGAAGCTAATGGAGGTACTATAATTGACTATGTTAGTGAAGACGATCGTAAAGTTTCTAAAGAGAAAAAAGAGCAGAAAAAAGAAAGAAAAGAAGTAAAAGAAGAAACTACAATAGTGGAAGAAGTAAAAGAAGAAAAGCCAGAATTAGATTTAAATATTTTAACTGTTGCAGAACTTCGAGAATTAGCCAAAAAAAGAGAAGTCAAAGGTTATTCTAAAATGAAAAAAGAAGAATTAATTGAAAATTTAAGATAAGGAGGAATATTATGGTAACAGCTAATATGGTTAAAGAATTAAGAGAAATTACTGGGGCTGGAATGTTAGACTGTAAAAAGGCTCTTACTGAAACAAATGGTAATATAGAAGAAGCAATAACTTGGCTTAGAGAAAAGGGCATATCAAAAGCTGCCAAAAAGCAGACAAGAATAGCTGCTGAAGGTCTAGCTTTAGTTAAAACTGAAGGTAATAGTGCAGTAATAGTAGAAGTTAATTCTGAAACTGATTTTGTTGCTAAAAATCCTGAATTCATATCTCTTGTAGATATTATAGCTACTAAAATATTAGAAAATAAGGTAACAACTATGGAAGAAGCATTAAAATTATCTGTAAAAAGTTCGACGATAGAAGATTTGATTGTCGAAAAAACAGCAACCATTGGTGAAAAATTGTCATTTAGAAAATTTGCTTTTATTACCAAAAGAGATGATGAAGTATTCGGAAGCTATTCACATATGGGCGGAAAAATAGTTACTTTAGTAGTTATGGAAGGTAACGATCAAGAAGTAGCTAAAGATATTGCTATGCAAATAGCGGCTATGCATCCTCTATATCTAGATAGAAATTCAGTGCCGACAGATAAAGTAGAGCAAGAAAGAACTATTCTTACTGAACAGGCCGAAAATGAGGGACTAGATGCTAATAAATTACCAATGATTGTCAATGGCCGTTTAAATAAATTTTATGAAGAAGTATGTCTTTTAGAGCAAGGATTTATTAAAGAGAATAAAATGAAAGTATCTAAATTTGTTGAAGATAAAAAGATGAAAGTATTATCTTTTGTAAGATACGAAGTAGGCGAAGGACTAGAAAAAAGAGAAGAAAATTTCGCTGACGAAGTTGCTAAACAGATAAATGGCTAAAAAAGAGTTTTATTATGATGAAAACTCTTTTTTTATATTAGTAAAATTATTGACATGGAAAAAATACCTTAAAAAAGAAGGATTATTTTGTCGAATGTGTTGATCTTTGATAAAATAATCAATGTAGATTTAGCATAATTAATGTACTTATTCAATAAGTACATCACTATGACCTTTTGTAATTAAATATATTTAAATCGAATACCATTAATTAGGGTGATAGTTATGTTTAATAAAGAAATCCATAAACGAATAAGGATAGTTTTATTAATAGTAATATTTGCATTTATATTAATAGTGGGAAAAGTATTTTATATTGAAGTAATTGAATATAAAAAACTAAATAATCTCGCTAGTAGTTTATGGAGCAGAAACCTACCGATAGAAGCTGATAGGGGAAAAATATATACTGTCGATGGTGAAATAGTAGCGGGCAATTTAACAACCACTTCACTTGTCTTTATTCCAAATCAAATAAAAAATAAGGATTTAGTAGCTTCAAAAATAAGTGAAATTTTAGAAGTTGATAAAAAAATAATAGAGGAACATCTATATAAAAAATCAATGATGGAAAGAGTTCATCCTGAAGGGAGAAGATTATCTTATGAGATAGCAGACCAAATCGAATCATTACATTTTGACGGTGTATATTTACTAAAAGAATCTAAACGATATTATCCTCACAATGAGATGTTATCGCATGTCTTAGGTTATGTTGGGATTGATAATCAAGGTCTTTCTGGGTTGGAACTAGAATATGATGACCTTCTAACGGGAGAATATGGTTCTATTCAATATTTTTCTGATGCTAAAGGAAATAATTTAGAGAGAAGTTCTGTTTATGTAGAACCAGAGGACGGACTCGATATTTATCTAACTGTAAATTATGATATTCAGGCATCTATTGAAAGAGAATTAGATAATATTGTCACTAAATATAATCCTGAAGGAGCTTGGGCGATAGCAATGGATCCAAACACGGGTCAAATATTAGGAATGAGCTCACGACCTAATTTTAATCCTAATAACTATCAAGATTACGATACTGAAACGATAAATAGAAATATGGCTATATGGGCTAGTTATGAGCCAGGAAGTACTTTTAATATTGTACTCGCCAATGGTTAGTCCTAATTAATAGTATTAAATATAAACCATAATTATAACTAAATATAGGATAAATAGTTAATTCAAAAAAGAAATAGTCAATTAAGGTTATTTTTTCTCATCTGTTTCACTAAAATTTGTTTTATGACTTTTATCATAAGTTAAAAGTAAATTTTTAATAATAAAACATAGATTAACCTATATAAAATATAAGATAAATCTATGTTTATAATTATTTTCATGTCTTTAACCTGTATGATTTATAGTAGCTAGCGATTGACAATATTACTAAATATTGATATTATAACAATAAAGGAGGATTTTCAATGACAAAACAAGTTGTTCAAGAAATTTATCTGAAATATTTATCACAATCATCTAATAAATCTCTAGGTTTAGTAGGCTCTCATGAAAATGGACATGATAATAGCGGTGGACATCCTAATTATCATAATGACTCACATGATAATACGCCAGGAGCACAAAAGAGGTTATTAAAGAAACGTGCAACAAATTAATACTTTGATTAAACCAACGCATAGATGTAATATGCGTTGTAAATATTGTTTCCATGAAAAATACGGATACTCTAATGATTTGTTAGATATAGATAAATTAAAAAAATATATTGCATTATTGTGTTCAGAATATGATTTTATTAATATTATTTGGCATGGTGGTGAGCCATTGCTTGTTCCATTATCTTTCTATGAAGAAATTTATGATTTCTGTGATTATTATGACAAGGAATTTTCATTTACTATTCAGACGAATGGTACATTAATTGATCAAGAAATTGTGGATTTTTTCAAAAGAAGATCTACTAATTTTGGACTTTCATTTGATGGATTAAATAATGAATATACAAGAGGTAATACATCAAAAATTTTGGACAGTATAGGATTGTTACAAGAGAATGGTTTTAGACCAGGAGCAGTATTAGTTGTTAATAAGACTAATGTTTCTAATTTAATTGACGAATATAATTTTTTTAATTCTATGGGTGTAGGATTAAAATTAAATCCAATGTTTATTGACGGCAAAGCTAAACTTCACAAGGACGATTTGGGTTTAAATCCTGATAAGTACATAGAAAATTTTGTTAATTTTTTTAGGTATTGGACTTTGGATAGTAATGGTAAAATTAATGTAGCTACTTGTAATGAATTAGTAAATTTAATTTTAAATGAACATTCAGGGGTATGTACCTTTAATTCATGCTTAGGAAAATGGTTGTGTTTTGATTCTGATTCAAATATTTATCCGTGTGATCGACTATGTACTTCAGAATATTCTTTAGGAAATATTGATACTTTATCTAATATAAATCAAATATTTGAAAGTGATGTATTTTATAATTTATTAAAGGAAAGTGTAGAAAAAAGGGCAAAATGTATTGATACATGTGAATATTATAAGAACTGTTATGCTGGTTGCAATGCAAACACTATATTAAATAAAGATGATGGCTATGCAAATGGTATTTCATGCTATATTCATAAAGGTATTTTAGAAAGAATAAAAAGTTATGTTTTAAAATGTATTGAAAATCCACAAGGTTTAAATCCTCAATATGTTAAAATTTTAGAACGTGCTCAATATAGAAGAAGGTAGATATGGAAGAAAAAATAAAATATGTATATCATGGTAGTACACATACCGGATTAAAAAAGATTAAGAAAAATAAAAGCACTCATGGGAAGTATTGGGTATATGCAACTTTATCTAAAGCTATTTCTATAATTTTTATCAGTAATAAAGGTAACGATTTATATTATTATTTAAGTGGTGATGGAACTAAAAATAATCCAGTAATATTGGTTGAAAGAAAAGAAAATATGTTCAAAGATATTTTTAATGTATCAGGAGTACTTTATACGTTAAATAGTAAAAATTTTATGTCAGGAAAAACTGGGTGGTCAGCAGAAGTAGTTAGTGAATTTGATGAAGAGGTCATTCATGAAGAATATATAAATAATGTTTTTGAAAAAATTAAAGAATTAAGTGCCAAAGGAGAGTTAAAACTTTATTTATATCCTGACAGACCATCTTTTATTCCGAAAGATAATAGTGATTTAATACCTAAAGTTATAAGGTGGAAAAAAAGAGGAATTAATATTGAACTATTTTTAGAAATATACCCAGAATTAAAAGAAAAATATTTAGAGAAGTTAAAAGAAGATGATAAATAAATTCATTTTCTTTTATTTAAAAAAATAAGAATCAATGATATAACAACATTTGGTAATGCTAAAATAATAATGTCTAAATTAATATTATTGTTCATTTTCAAGAAAAATATTCATACACTTCTACTGTGGAGGTGTTTTTTTGAATAAATATATAAAAAAATTAAAAAATTATAAAGATGATTTGTATTTATCCCAAAATGATAATAACATGCAAACAACTAAAAACAGAAAACACTATTTTATCAAGCAAATAAAAAAATTTTTAAATGCTGGAACACCAAATTAATGTTCCTAAAATTTCAGTTTTAGAAGTAGAATTAATAATAAATAATGAGCTGCTTGAAGATGGTGTTATTAGTGAAACACAATATCAGGAAGTATGTAAAATAATATACGAAAAGATAAATCAATTAAAAAGTCAAAGCTAGAGGAGGTAAAGAATGAAGTTTTATAAAGTAAGAGAAGCAATATTACAAGGTAAAAATATAGCGACTTTGCCTTTAAGGGTTACTTTTTATGCTCGTGTTTCAACTGAAAGTGAAGACCAATTAAATTCATTAGATAATCAAATTTCTTATTTTAAAGAATTCATTACTTCTAATTCTAATTGGATTTATGTTGATGGTTATATTGATGAAGGTATAAGTGGTAGTACTGTCAAAAAAAGAAAAAACTTTTTAAGGATGATAGAAGATGCTAAAAGCGGTTATTTTGATTTAATAGTCACTAAAGAAGTATCAAGATTTTCGAGGAATTTATCTGATAGTATTAAGTACACTGGGGAATTAATGGCCAATGATGTAGGAGTTTATTTTCAGTCAAATGGCATTAATACTTATGATCCTAATTCTGAATTTATATTGAATATGATGGGAAGTGTTGCCCAAGAAGAAGTTAAAAGACTTTCTGCACGTGTTAAATGGGGACATAGAGAAGCAATAAAGAAAGGAAGAGTTTTAGGATCAAATGCTATAACTGGCTATAGAAAAGATAATGCTAAATTAGTTATTGTCGAATCAGAAGCTCAAGTTGTTAGAAAAATATTTGAATTATATGCAACCGGCAATTATGGCTTTTATAAACTTGCTATGGAATTACATAAGCAAGGAATAAATAATTCTAAAGGTAGAATTTATGATAAAGATACTTTAAAGAGAATTATTGAAAATCCAAAATATAAAGGATTTTATTGTGGACATACAACGGAAATTATAGATTATAGAACTAAAAAAAGAGTTTATATTCCAAAAGAAGAAAGAATTATTTATAGAGATGAAAACATACCCTCAATAGTTAGTGAAGAATTATGGAATCGTGCAAATGCGATATTAGAATTAAGGAGTAATATTGTAAAAAATAAGGAATTATCTAATAAAAAAACAGAAAGAAAATATGCTTATAGTAGTAAAATATTCTGCAAAGAACATAATTTTAATTTTCAAAGATCAACTGGTGGTCGTAGAAGTAAAAAACCCAGATGGGCATGTGGTTATTATATGAGATTTAGATTAGAAGCCTGTCAAAGTCCAATAATTGCAGAAATGGATTTGGATAATATATTTAGTGATATTATGAATAAGATATTTGAAAATAAAGATTCCATTATAAATGAGATGATGTCTTATTATTCTAATTTAAAACTTTCTAATACATATCAAAATGAAATAAAAAAAGTAACCAATAAAATCGATGAAATAAAAAGAAAAAAAGATAAAATATTAGAATTAAATATTAGTGGCAATATAAATAATTTAGAATTTCAAGAAAGAAATGATGAATTTAATGGGGAAATCGCCAATTTAAAGAAAAGAATTACTACATTAGAAAAAGATTTAATGTCAATTAGTACTGCTAATTTAAAAAATGTTGAATCTGCTATTAAAAAGCAATTAGATTTTAAAACTAACATTCAGTCGCTTGTAGAAGCTTTTGTTGATGAAATAATTGTTTCTAAAATAGATAATGATAGAAACAATATTAAATTAGATATATTTTTAAATTTAATAAAAAAAACAAAAACTACAATTAAAGGATCAAAACATATAGGAAGCATTAATCATAATTCATCAATATATAGTTCTACTTGTGATACTTTAGATTTGGGGAGGGCAGACTTTAAAAGAAACAGCTTTACTTATAATGTTTATTTAGATAGTATCAATGATTAAGATAATAATTAACAAATTTCACTATATTTTTTTATTCTTTTTTAGTACTCGCCATTGGTAGTTACTTTTAAAATATTAACTTTGAGTGCCGCTGTTAATGAAGAAAAAGTTGATTTAATTAATGATACTTTTTATGATGGAGGATCAGTAAATGTTGATGGCGCTAGAATAAAATGTTGGAAGGCTGGTGGACATGGAGCCCAGACATTTTTAGAAGTAGTTCAAAATTCCTGTAATCCAGGTTTTGTTGAATTAGGAAGAAGATTAGGGACAGAGACTTTATTTGATTATATTTATAAATTTGGATATGGTAAAAAGACAGGAATTGATCTTAATGGAGAAAGTTCTGGTATCCTATTTTCTCTTTCTCAAGTAGGACCTGTCGAACTTGCCACGACTTCTTTTGGACAGGGAGTTAGTGTTACTGCGCTTCAACAAGTTGTCTAATAAATGATACCCTTACCATAACAAGAGGATTAAATAGTAAATATACCAAAAAATATGATGTTGAGTATGAGTATAAGTGTTTGATAACTTTTTAACTACGTTTCATTAAATTACTGAATTTAATTTTTCATTTTATTTAAGGTAAAAAAATGTGATATAATATATTAAAACGAATTTTATCTCATGTTTTTCTTAAGTGGTGGTGATGGCATTTTGCAAAAAAAATTTTGGAAGTTAGATAATATACATGATAGGCAAAATATAAGGAAACAATTAAAATGCAAAAGGCGAAATAATAGAATTAAAAATGGGAAAAATAAAAATAAAATAAATAAAGCAGAAAAACAATATTTAAATGACTATAATTTTTTAATAAACTATAATCATTTAAAGATAAATCGGTACTATAATAAAGAGTATGAGATAATTTGTCCTTCAAAATTTTCTTTAAAAGACAATTATGCTGAAAGTATGAATTTCATTTCACATGTTGCCTCACTAACTAATAATAAAATATATTCATCTGTAAAATTAATTCATTTAAATTTTAAAAAGACTGTTCAGTATGATTTGGATGCTTCATGTATTTTAGATTCTGTAATGTCACGTTTAAAATACATATTAAAAACACATGGTATTGATTTTAAAGTGTCATTTCCAGAAAACTTAAATTCTATAGCCTATAAAAATATAATTACTACAAGTTTTGTTAATGAAAAGGGATGGAGAAGTGCAAGTAAACCTACCAGTTATATCAGAGAAAAGCTGAGAAAAGAACAAAACATAAGATTTGTAGATTTTAATAAAAATAATATAGAAAATTATGATATAGTAACTACTGATATTGTAGAGATGATTTTTTCTAATTTTGAAAACAAGGAAGCTTATATTATTTCAATGGGAAAAATTATATCAGAAATAGTTGACAATGTTCGAGAGCATTCCAATAACAGTAGTTGGTATATTGTAGGAAACGTAATACCAAAAGATGAATATAATAATAGTAGTATTAGATTAGCAATAATGAATTATGGTACAGTAATTTCTGATAACTTAAAAAAATTTATGAGCAATGAGAACGTTTTACTATCAAAAAAACAACAGAAGATTCTTAATGCTAGTAAAGAAGTTGTAAAGAAACATCGATTATTTATTCAACATGATTTTTATGAAGAGGATCAAGCATATACTTTCCTTGCAATACAGCAAGGAATTAGTTCAAAAATTCAGAATTCAGATAATTCAACTAAAAGGGGAAGTGGAATTTATAAACTTAATAATGAAATTGATAAAATATCAAGAAAATCTGACTTAGAAAAAGAAAACTGTACTATTATTTCAGGTAATACTATGATTAAATTTAAAAACAAGTATTCATATAAGTTAAATAATGAAATAGATGATAATTTATACCAAATTTGTTTTAACAAGGATAATACAATTTTAAAGCAACAAGATAATGAGTGTATAATTAAATTACCAACAAAGTTTCCAGGTACAATATTATATTTAGATTTTAATTTTAAGGAGGAGTTAGTTAATGAGTGAAAAAATAAAAAAAATCGATTTGTCAAAATATAAAAATGGTAATGCTAAATTTATAGTAGGTAGAGAAAATGGTTCTAATGCCAGAAAGCAAGAACAATTAGATGATTTAATTATTAAATATAAAAATAATGAAATTTCAAAAATAAAATTTATCACAAGTACTCAAATATATGGTGTAGTATCTTCTTTTATATTAGGAATGTTATCAGAAATAGTCACTAACATTGGCAATAAAGAGGAAGTATATAACATTTTTGACTTTAGTGAGTTAACTAAAGAATTACAGCAACAATTTGATGAAGAAATAGATTATATATTAGGGGAATAATTATGGCTTTAGATGTTGTTTCAATTGTTATATCAGTAATCGCATTATTTGTTAGTGGTTATATATGGTACAGTGATAAAAAATCTATTTGGTATTGGAATATTGTTATTGTTCCAATGCAAGAGACATTCAAAAAGATGAAGAAGATTGATATTAAAGATAAAAACAAAATAGTAACTATTTTAAATAGGTATGGTAGAAATGTAAAAGATTATTCAGATTTTTTAGATATAGGTATTAGAAAGAAAAAATTATTAGATTTGCAAGAATATATTGAAGGGCAATTTAACAAAATTGTTGCTACAGTATTATCTCATGAAGATGGTGGAAATTATATGGAAATTATTTCTGCTTTTGAAACTCAACTTTATAAAAGAATAGCCAAATTAGTTTTAAAAAAGTAAAGATTATTAAATTGATAAAAAATATATATTAAGATAAATGGTGATACAATAAATACTAAAAAATTGAAATTAATTAATAATTTATATACGACATAAAATATACATAAAACAACATGAATTAGACATAAAATAAGCTTGACCACGTTTTGTCAAGTGATATAATATAGTAAAATATTTAGAAATTATGTGGAGAGGAACTTTGTTCTTCTCTTTTTGTTTTGAAAGAAGGTGTTATATAAAACAAAAAATAAAGGAAGCACATATTTTTGATTGATTATAGGTGAGTAGTCATTATTAATAAAATTAGTAGCCACTATTTTTATTAAGATTTAAAGAATATTTGTGTATGAGTAGCCACTTTTATTTGTAAAAGTAGTCATTTTTGCAAGTGTAAAAATAATAAGACACCACTATAATTTCTTTATTTTATAAAAGGTAAATAAATTTGTGGTGTCGTTTTCCTTATGCCCATTAAAAATATGTTGTATTTTTACTATAAAAAATGCATTAAAAATAGAGAAAGTGGCTACTCATAATTTTATTTATTAAACGATTTTAAAAAGTAACTATTAAGTTTAATAGTTGTCAAAAATCACACAAAAATCACCAAACTCTAACAAAAATCAGTAATTTATGGTAAAATAATTATATATGTTAGTAAGTTTGTTTGGAAGGATTTGTTAGTTATGTTTGAGGATAAGAAAAGTTTAAGTGAAACAGAAATAAGAACAAGATATATTACACCTGCACTTGTGAAAGCAGGGTGGAGCTATAATAATATTCATGAAGAAAAATCTTTTACTGATGGTCGTGTAATTGATGAAGGTAAAGGTAAATATTCAAGAGGCGTTAGAAAGAGAACGGATTATCTTCTAACTTATAATTCAAGTTATATTGCTGTTATTGAAGCAAAAGATAATAATCATGCAATTGGTTTTGGTATGCAACAATCAATTGATTATGCAAAAATGTTAGATGTTCCATTTGCTTTTTCTTCAAATGGCGATGGTTTTATTCAAAAAAATATGTTAACTGGAAAAGAAACAGAAATAGGATTGGATAATTTCCCTACACCAGAAGAATTATGGAAAGAATATATGACTTGCTCAAATATTAATGAAGAACAAGAAAAAATTATAAAAGAACCATTATACCCTTCAAAATATCCTCCTAGATATTATCAACAAATTGCTATTGAAAGAACTCTTAAAGCAGTTGCAAAAGGTCAAAATAGAGTGTTGCTTGTTATGGCAACAGGAACAGGAAAAACCTTTACTGCTTTCCAAATAATTTATAGATTATGGAAATCTAAACTAAAAAAAAGAATTTTATATCTTGCTGATAGAAATATATTAATTGACCAAACAATGGTTAATGATTTTGCACCGTTTAAAGGAGCAATGACAAAAATAAAAGGTAAATATGATCCATCATATGAAATATATTTAGGATTATATCAACAATTAAAAGGATCAGAAGGAAGAGAAGATTTATATAAAAAATTTCCTCAAGACTTCTTCGATTTAATTGTTATTGATGAGTGTCATAGAGGTAGTGCTGCTGAGGATTCATCATGGAGAGAAATACTATCTTACTTTGGCACAGCTACCCAAATAGGTTTAACAGCAACGCCAAAAAATGAAAAGACAATACATAATTATGAATACTTTGGAGAACCAGTTTATACTTATTCTTTAAAACAAGGAATAGAAGATGGATTCTTAGCTCCTTACAGAGTATTAAGAATAGGACTTGATAAAGATATAGAAGATATTATTGTAAAAAAAGGAACTCGTAATACTGATGGAGAAGAAGTAGAAGAAGGAGTTTATGGTGGAGCGGATATTAATAAAAAGTTAGTTTTACCAAATAGAGATAAATTAGTAGCTAAAATAGTAACTGACTATTTAAAAGATACAAATAGAAGAATGGATAAAACAATTTTCTTCTGTGTTGATGAAGAACATGCTGATAGAATGAGAAGAGAATTAATTAATCAAAACCTTGATATGGTAGAACATGATGATAGATATATCATGAGAATTACTGGCTCAGATGTGATAGGTAAAATGCAACTTGATAACTTTATTAACCCAAGAAAAAAATATCCAACAATTGTAACTACTTCTAAACTTCTTACAACTGGAGTAGATGCTAAAACATGTAAAGTAATAGTTATTGACACTAACATTAATAGTATGGTTGAGTTTAAACAAATAATAGGTCGTGGAACACGTATATCAGAAGAATTTGATAAATATGCCTTTACAATTATTGATTTTACTGGTGCTACGGAATTATTTAAAGATCCTGCATTTGATGGTGAAGTAGAAATAACTCCTGTTATATTAACAACAGATAATGATAGTAATCCATATAGTACGGAAAATAAAAAAATACCAGTAGAACCTAAAGATGTAATGCCTGCTGAAAAAAGAAAAGTAAAACCTAAAATAGTTTTACCTAATGAACAAGTTAGAGAGTTATATAGACAACAAAAATTAATTAATGAACACGGAGAATTAATTACAGAAAACTTTACTCAGTTTGTAAAAAATAAAATTACAGAAGAATATGCAACTTATTCAATATTTAAAGAATATTGGAATAAAGAAGATATGAAAGATAAGATTATAAAAGCTTTGGAAGAAAAAGATATTTATCTTAATATTTTAGAAGAAGAAGTTGGGGAAGAATATGATCCATTTGATTTGTTAGTTCATGTTGCTTATGGTAAAAAAGCTCTTACTAGAAGTCAAAGAGCAAGACATGTTAAACAAAGTGATTATTTTGAAAAATATGGAGAAAAAGCTAGAGAAGTATTATCAATTATTCTTGATAAATACGTAGATGGTGGAATAGAAGAATTAGAAAATCCTAATATTTTAAATATTCCAGAACTAGAATCATTTGGAACAGTATATCAAATTATTATGGTAATATTTATGGGATTACAAAACTTCCAAAAAGCATTAGAAGATATGAAAGATAGTTTATATAGTTTGGAGGCTTAATAATGGCAATTAATATGAAAAATATTAGACAAACAATGAGAAAAGATGATGGTGTAAATGGAGATGCTCAAAGACTAGAGCAAACCATTTGGATGATATTCATGAAATTGTTTGATTCTAAAGAAGATGAATGGGAGATAAAGGCTGGATTGCAAAATAAACATTATGAAAGTGCAATACCAGAAAAATATAGATGGAAAAACTGGGCATTAGATGAAAGAGGAATGACCGGTGATGAACTAATTGATTTTGTAGAGCAGATGTTTAAAGACTTAAAACAACTACCAGTTAATAATGTTAGAGATAAAATAGTTCATGATGTATTCGCAGATACCCACAATTACATGAAAAATGGGACATTATTAAGACAAGTTATAAATGAAATAAATAAAACAGATTTCAATATAAATACTGAAAGGCATGAATTTAATGATATTTATGAAAGTATGTTATCTGAATTACAGAGTGCAGGATCTGCTGGTGAATTCTATACTCCAAGACCAGTTACAGAATTTGTAGTTGAAATGGTTGATCCCAAAGTAAATGAAAGAGTTCTAGATTTTGCTTGTGGAACAGGAGGCTTCCTAACTTGTACTATTGAGCATTATGAAAAAACAGGTCAAATAAATACTGCTGATGATGTTGAAAGCATAGAAAAAAATATTCGCGGAATTGAAAAAAAACAATTACCTTATGCCTTATGCATGACTAATCTATTATTGCATGGAGTTGATATTCCAAATATAGAACACAGAAACTCACTTACAGGAGAAGTTTCTGGATTCAGTGATAAAGATCAAGTTGATGTCATTGTAACTAATCCTCCTTATGGTGGAATAGAAGAAGATGGTGTATCATCTAACTTTGCTAAAGAATATCAAACAAAAGAAACTGCCGATTTATTTATGGCATTACTCATGGAAAAATTATCTGATAAAGGAAGAGCAGGTATAGTATTACCAGATAGTATTTTGTTTGGTGATGGAGTTAAAAATAATATTAAATCAAGATTGTTAAAAGAATTTAATTTGCATACAATAGTAAGGCTTCCAGAAGGAGTTTTTGCACCTTACACCTCAATAACAACCAATCTTTTATTTTTTAATAGAGACCCTAAAGGGACTAAAGAAATATGGTATTATGAGTTAGAATTACCAGAAGGATTAGCAAGATTCACTAAAACAAATCCAATCAAAAGGCATCATTTTGATAAAGTAAGACAGTGGTGGAATTACAGAGAAGAAAATGAACAGGCTTGGTTAGTTAAAGTAGAAGATATAAAAAATTATAATTTAGATATTAAAAATCCACGTAAAATAGATGAAAGTGAATCTTATACTATTGATGAAATAATTGATAAAATGAAAGCCATCACTAAAGATAATGAAGAAATAATTTCTAAGTTAGAGGGACTACTAAAATGATAAGTAATGAGTTATTAAAATATACAATTCTAAAAGACTTTATTCATGGAGGCTTTGTAAAAACAAACTCAAAATTTGGAATATTTGAATTAGATAATGTTGTTGATATAATTCCAACAAAACATTTCCAAATAAAACAATCTAAAATAAAAAAAGATGGTAAATATCCAGTTGTTAGTCAATCTCAATCTTTAATTGAAGGATATTCAAACGATTGTAATAAAGTGTTTTATCATGATTCTAGTTGTGTAATATTTGGAGACCATAGCAAAACAATTAAATATATAGATTTTCCTTTTATTGTAGGTGCAGATGGAACAAAGGTGCTTCAACCCAAATCTATGCTTAATGGCAAATATTTATATTATCATTTAATTTATAATGTTGCTCAAATTAAATCTTCTGGATATACAAGAAATTTTAAATATTTAAAACAAATAAAATTATTTATTCCACCATTAGAAGAACAAGGAAAAATCGCAAAAAAAATAGAAGAATTATTTGAACTTATTGATAAAAAAGAAAAAAACGATCAAGAAAAAGAAAAATTAAAAACATTATTAAAAGAAAAAATATTGGATAGTGCTATTCGTGGAAATTTAATAGAAAATGACTTATCTTTACCTGCAGTTGATGTTGAAGAGATAAAAGAAGATGTTCCTTTTGATATTCCAGGTAATTGGAAATGGACTAAACTGGCTAATATTTTTGAAGTTCATGGTGGAAAAAGAATTCCTAAAGGTGAAAGTTTTTCTGATACCGGAAAGCAAGTATACATTAGAGTTGCAGATATGGAAAATATGACAATAAATACAACTAATTTAAAATATATTGATGAAAGAGTTTTTGATAAAATTAAAAACTATATAATTACAGAAAATGATTTATATATCACAGTTGCTGGCACTATTGGGCGAGTTGGTAGTGTTCCAAAAGAATTAAATGGAATGAATCTTACAGAAAATGCTAATAGATTAATTCCAAAAAAAATTAATAAGGAATATTATAAATATATTTTGAATGGTAACTTTATGCAAGAAAGAATTAAAGCAAATACAACTAAAGCAGCTCAGCCTAAACTTGCAATAAAAAGAATAAATGAACTAATAGTTCCTGTTCCACCATTAGAACAACAAAAGAAAATAGTAGATAAAATTGAAAAGTGTTTTGAACTTATTGAGCAACTTTAAATAGTTGCCTTTTTTAATGCTTTAAAACTAATTATTACAAAAAATAGAAAGGAGATTAGATTATGTTTTATAGAGAAGAAAAAGTATTTAATTATACTAAAATGAGTAATTATCATTTGAAAGATAAGAATTTGTCTTTAAAAGCTAAAGGTTTGTTTTCTATTATTTTAAGTTTACCTAATAATTGGCAATTTAGTAATGAAGGATTATGTTCACTATGTAAAGAAGGTAAAATGGCAGTAGATAATGCTATTAAAGAATTAAAAGATAATGGATATTTAAAACTTATTAGAAAGCAAAATTCTTGTGGCAAATTTTATTATGATTATGAAGTGTATGAAAATCCGCATTTCCAGCACGGTCACCTGGATTTACCGTTTACGGATAATTAGTAGTAATTAATAACTTAATTATTAATTACTAAAAATAAATAGATAAAGTTGATAAAACCAAATTTAATTTTTTAATAAAAACCTCTTGCAAAATTTATTTTTTTAAGTGATAAATATTAAAACAAAAAAATCAGTTTATTGATGCTTAATTTAACCTATAAGAGGTTTTAATATCATTCATAATCAGTTATTAGTATAAAAATTTAAAACCTCTTAAAATGGCTTAAATTAAAAATGAAGGGATGTGTTTAATATGTATTTAAAAAATGTTAGTAATGAGGTTAAAGAGATAACAGAAAAAATAAATGAACTGGATAAGGAAAATAAACTTAAATTTATCAGTTATGCTTTAAACTTATGGGATAGTGGTCAAATTAATAGTTTAAATGAAACTAATCCTGATTTATTAGATGATAGTATTTGTATTGATATATTTAATCCAAGTAGTATTGGTTACCATGATTTAGTAACTAAACTAAAAGAATATTGGAATCATACATATAAACTTTATCATCTTTATCGAAAAGAATATAAAAGTGTGATACCTTTATTTGAAAAGTTATCTTTTAAAGAGAAGGTAGACGTACTTGCAGAAATATTTTTAATTTTAGAACATGATGAATTATTATCAGATAATGTTGATGGCTATGAAATTGCTAGAATGATTATAAAAAATTAAATATTAAAAACTAAATTGTTATTTGAAAACTTAATATTTTCGGATAATAATTTAGTCTAATTTTGTCCT
>JAGHHB010000006.1 GCA_017887885.1 Bacilli bacterium
AGTAATTATGAAAGGAATGGAATTTCCTGAACCAGTTATTACTCAAGCTGTCGAACCAAAGACTAAAGCTGACCAAGAAAAAATGGGTATTGCTCTTCAAAAACTTGCTGAAGAAGATCCAACATTTAAGATGAAAACAGATCCTGAAACTGGGCAAACAACTATTTCAGGCATGGGAGAACTTCATCTAGATATTATTGTTGATCGAATGCGAAGAGAATTTGGTGTAGAAGCTACGGTTGGTGCTCCGATGGTAGCTTATAGAGAAACAATAACTCAAACTGGCGAATGTGAAGGAAAACATATTAAACAGTCAGGTGGTCGCGGACAATACGGTCACGTTTGGGTACGATTTGAACCAAATCCTGATAAGGGATACGAATTTGTCGATAATATTGTCGGTGGTGTCGTCCCAAGAGAATACATTTCTGTTATTGATAAAGGACTTCAAGAAGCAATGCAAACAGGAGTTTTAGCGGGTTATCCTATGGTTGACGTTAAAGCAACTCTTTATGATGGATCATATCATGATGTCGATTCTTCGGAAATGGCTTTCAAGATTGCTGCATCATTAGCTGTTAAAGAAATTAAGAACAAATGTCGCCCTGTCTTATTGGAACCAATAATGAAAGTGGTTGTTACTGCTCCAGATGAATATACTGGTGCTGTAATTGGTGATTTGACTTCTAGAAGAGGAAAACCACAAGGACAAGAATCGCGTGGCAATGCCATAGCGTTTACTGCAATGGTTCCCCTTGCTGAAATGTTTGGCTATGCGACTAGTTTGCGAAGCTCAACACAAGGTAGAGGAAACTATGTAATGGAACTTGATCACTATGAAGAAGTACCAAAATCAATAGCGGATGAAATAATCAAAAAAAATGGTGGAAATTAGTAAAACCACTTGAAAAAAAATCTAATTATGATAAAATATAATATGTAAATTAAGAAAGAGAGGAAAATATAATGGCAAAACAAAAATTTGATCGTTCAAAACCACATGTTAACATTGGTACAATTGGCCATGTTGATCATGGTAAAACAACCCTTACTGCTGCTATTACAAAAGTATTATCAGCAAAGGGTGGAGCAGAATTTATGGATTATGCAAATATCGATAAAGCTCCAGAAGAAAGAGAAAGAGGAATTACAATCAATACTGCCCATGTCGAATATCAAACTGATAAGAGACATTATGCACATGTAGACTGTCCAGGCCATGCCGACTATGTAAAGAATATGATTACTGGTGCAGCTCAAATGGACGGAGCTATCCTTGTTATTGCAGCTACTGATGGACCTATGGCTCAAACTAGAGAACATATCTTACTTGCTAGACAAGTTGGTGTTCCTAGAATGGTTGTCTATATGAACAAATGCGATATGGTCGATGATGAAGAATTATTAGATTTAGTAGAAATGGAAATTAGAGAATTACTATCTGAATATGGTTTTGATGGTGATAATACACCAATCATTAGAGGTTCAGCTCTTAAAGCTCTTGAAGGAGATCCTAATTATGTTAAGTCCATCGAAGACCTTATGGATGCAGTTGACGAATGGATTCCAACTCCAGAAAGAGATACAGAAAAACCATTCTTAATGTCCATCGAAGACGTATTTACTATCACAGGACGTGGAACAGTTGTAACTGGTAGAGTTGAAAGAGGACAACTAAAATTAAACGATACAGTTGAAATAGTAGGACTTAAAGATACTAAATCTACAGTTGTAACTGGTATTGAAATGTTTAGAAAACAACTTGACTATGCTGAAGCAGGGGATAATGCTGGTGTTCTTCTTAGAGGCATCGATCGTAAAGATGTTGAAAGAGGACAAGTTTTAGCTAAACCAGGAACAGTTACTCCACACAAAAAATTTGAAGCACAGGTATATGTACTTTCTAAAGAAGAAGGTGGAAGACATACTCCATTCTTTACAAACTATAGACCACAATTCTATTTTAGAACTACTGATGTAACTGGTGTGGTAACACTTCCAGAAGGAACTGAAATGGTTATGCCTGGAGACAATGTTACTATGACAGTTGAATTAATTGCTCCAATTGCTGTCGAAAATGGAACTAAATTTTCTATTCGTGAAGGCGGACACACTGTCGGTGCTGGTTCGGTTACTAAAATTGTTGAATAAAGTTACTAAACAGTACTTAAAAACAGTTATAATAAATTGATATATTGATAATTTTAAAAAATACAAATTAATTTTATGATTTGTATTTTTTATTGTTTTAATAGTAAATGTTTCTGTATTTATTAAAAAGACAAAGAAATTTTATGTTTAGGTTAAGTTCTATCTTTTTTGTCTACATGATCTTTCTTGTTTTTTCTTTACATTGATTAATTATTTTGCTATAATATTTTCAAAAGAAGGAACAAATTATGAAAATAAAATATACTTTACTACATAAAGATACTAACACCAAAGCTAGATATGGTACTCTCACTACTAATTATGGGACCTTTGAGACACCAATATTTATGCCTGTTGGGACACAAGCTACTGTAAAAACTCTTGACACTGATGAGTTAAAAGCTATAGGATCTGCTGTTATTTTAGCTAATACTTATCATCTATGGTTAAGGCCAGGTGAAGACATTGTTTTTAAAGCTGGTGGCCTTCATAAATTCATGAATTATCAAGGACCTATTCTTACTGACTGCGGAGGATTTCAAGTGTTTAGTTTAGCTTCTCCTAAAGATATTAGTGAAGAAGGCGTCGTCTTTAAAAGTCATATTAATGGTGAAAGATTATTTTTAACTCCGGAAAAAAGTATTGAAATTCAAAATAAATTAGATAGTGATATTGCAATGAGTTTTGATGAGTGTCCTCCTTACCCGGTAACATATGAATATATGAAAAAATCAGTTGAAAGAACCATAAGATGGGCAAAGAGAGGTAAGATTGTTTTTAATAACCCTAATCAAAGTCTATTTGGAATAGTTCAAGGTGGGGAATTTGAAAATTTACGAGAATGGTCGGCTAAAGAAACCGTTAATTTAGATTTTGATGGATATGCAATAGGAGGTACATCAGTTGGAGAAGATAAACCTACAATGTATAAGATGATCGAATATGCTATTAAGTATTTGCCTGAAGATAAACCGAGATATTTAATGGGTGTAGGAGAACCAACTGATTTATTTGAAGGTGTTGAAAGGGGCATTGATATGTTTGATTGTGTTCTTCCAACAAGATTAGCTAGACATGGCCATGCTTTTACCAAATATGGTAAAATAAATTTAAAAAATGCTAAATATAAAGATGACTTTAATGCTGTAGATAAATCTTGTGATTGTAAATGTTGTGCGAACTATACGCGAGCTTACATTAGGCATTTATTAGTTGCTAATGAAACACTTGGACAGAGACTATTGTCGATACATAATTTGCGTTTTTTAATAAAGATAATGGAAGATATAAGAATAGCTATAAAAAATGATAAATTCTTAGATTTTAAGAAAGAATTTTATAAAAGTTATAAGCAAGGAGAAGATGATGAAAAAAGAATCTAAATATGTTTTGATCATAATGCCCATAAAAGAAGAGTTAACTACTAATCAATTAATAGAATTGGCATCTATTTATGATAGAGGTGATAATTTACAAGATTATATTTCTCAAAATTATCTTCGTTTCTGCTCTTCAAAAGGATTTGCAGTTAACGCTAAAATAGCCAAAGTTGGCTGTTGTGCTTCTTTTCAAGCCGACAAAACAAAAGTGTCAGTTGTCATGACTGTCGGCGAATTTACGGAACTTGGCTATTATGCTACCCTTATAAAAAATGCCGAAGTGACAAACAATTTATCTGTTACAATTTTAGATGATATACGTGATAGATACCAAGATCTACAAAAAAGATTAGATGAATATATTAAAGAAGTATATAATAATTCGGAGTATATAAAGTCTTATATAAGGGAAACTATGGAGCAAGATCCAAACATTAGTTTTAGAAGAGTATTAAAATACAATGCCCAAACTAAAGATTATGATAGATATATATTACCTATTCGCGATGAAAAACAACTAGCAAGGGAAAAATTACCAGAAGCATATAATTATTTTGTTTCAAATGGAATAGTCCCTTATTGTTCGAGATATTCATGCCCATACATTAGGGGTAACCTTGATCCAAAAATATATACTGTAGGGCAAAAAATTCCTATTAAAGATTTAAATTTCGAATCGTTAGCTCAAATTTATGAATTATTATTTAATCAACATATAACTGACGAATTAAATAATAGAATATCAGGTGTTATGGCAAGAACCCGTAGACAAAGTTAGAACTTTGAAAGGTGTTCTTTTTTCTTTACTTTACCATATAATTATGATATACTCGTTTTAGAAAAGTAAAAGAGGTTAATTTATGAAAAAAATAATAAAAAAAAATATTATGAATTTACTTATCCTAATATATTTAGAGTTCATGTTAGGGCTATTATTATATGATAATTATAGTAGAGAGACTATTTTAAGTGTGATGATATATGCTTTTTTTTCATCATTAATTATCACTTTTTTTACGACAATTTTTTCTTCCAAAATGAATAAAATATTAAATTATATTATATATTTTTTTCTGTCTTTTTGGTTTAGCTTGCAATTTGTTTTCAAATCATCAATTAAGACTTTTTTCACCATAGATCTATTTAAAATTAGTGATCAAGCAGTTGGCTTTTTGGGCGAATTCTTTTATATTATATTTAAAAATCTCTATGGAATAATTATCTTCTTTCTTCCCTTTATTTTACTTTGTATTTTTAGTAAGAAGCTTGATTATAAAACGGTTAAAAAAGAAAAAATATATTTATGTAGTTATTTAGCCATTATTCCTTTTAGTTATTTTTCTTACACATACTATTTGAAACACCAAGATAACGTAGCAATATCATTAAATGATTTATATTATAATACTGATAATATCGCACTTAGTATCCAAAGATTAGGATTACTTCCTAGTACTGGATTAGATATTTATCGAAATTTATTTGGTTTTGATGATAAAATAATTGACATTAAATACGAAGAACCAAAGGAAGATCAAGAGATATCTGATTATGGAGAAAATAAATTAAATCTTGAATTTGATGACAATATTTCAGAAACTGTAAAAAAATATATTGAAAATAATCAAGGGACACCTAAAAATAAATATACGGCAATTTTTGATAACAAAAATTTAATTTTTATCGTTGCGGAAAGTTTTAGTACAATTGGTGTCAATCAAAAATTGACACCAACACTATATAGTCTTATAAATTCAGGATTTGTTTTTCAAAATTTTTATGTGCCATATTATTTAAGCACCATAGGAGGTGAATTTTCTTCCCTTACTGGAATATATCCGGATACTTCAACATTAAGTATTTGGCGTCGCGGAAGCAACACTTTTCCATATGGTCTAGCTAATCTCTTTCAAGTGAAAGGTTATAATACTTATGCTTATCATAATCATTCAGGATATTTTCAAGATCGTTATAAATATTTAAAATCATTAGGTTTTGATAATTTTAAGGCCTGTGATATGGGCCTTGATATTAACTGTGATCTATGGCCGGAAAGTGATTTGGAAATGATTCAATCAACATATACTGATTATATAGATAGTTCTAAGCCTTTTTTAGTTTACTATATGACCGTTTCAGGGCATCTAGAGTATAATTTTTCTGGTAATAGTATGGCTTCTAAAAATAGGAAATTAGTTGATCATCTTCCTTATAGTAATTCAGTTAAAGCCTATTTAGCAACTCAAATAGAGTTAGATAAAGCCTTAAAATTACTGATATCTAAACTAGAAGAAAGTAATATACTAAAAGATACTATTATCGTTTTACTTGCTGATCATTATCCCTATGGTCTGTCACTTAAAGAAATGAATGAAATATCAAGTTATGAAAGAGATGATCTTTTCGAAATAAATCATAATTCGCTCGTCATATGGAATCCCAATTTAAAAACTATTAAAATAGATAAGGTAGGGATGCCTATAGATGTTCTTCCTACCATATATAATCTTTTTGGTATTGATTACGATTCACGTCTTTATGCGGGAAACGACCTACTATCACCTAATGAAGGATTAGTAATATTGGGAAATAGATCTTGGATAACTGATAGTGGAAAATATAGTAGTATTGATAATACTTATTCAGGTAATGACGATATCAGTTACGTAAAAAATATTAATAATATAGTGGCCAATAAAATAGCTTTTAGTAAAAGTATTATTACAAGTGATGGATATAAATATATTAAAATAAATAAGTGAAGAAGATAGCTGGCTCTAT
>JAGHHB010000041.1 GCA_017887885.1 Bacilli bacterium
AAACTATAGGAAAAACAAAGTTTACTTCTAAACTTCTTTCTATAGTTTATTATCTCCAATATTATACATTAAATAAGTAATATAGTTAGACCCCCCCCCTAGTTAACAAATTGTTAATTATCTTAATAATGTGGGGGTCACTTCCTTTACTCTTTTTATTTACTAATCTTAATTACTGTAAATCAAATTAAAATAGTCTTAAAACATCGTTAAATGTAACATAGATCATAAGAAGCATCAATAGTCCAAAACCAATACTATTAATTATGGCTTCAGTTTTAGCCTTAATAGGTTTCCTTCTAATCTTTTCAATAATTAGAAATAATACTCTACCACCATCAAACGCAGGGAATGGTATTAAGTTAATTACACCAATATTCATAGATAGATAGGCAATTAAATACATGATACTTTGAAAACCTTGTTTAGCTTGAGAAGCAACTACTGTATATATTCCAACGGGTCCAGATAGTTCTTTAGCAGATACACCACCTGTAAATAATTCTTTTATAGTTACAAGCATAAGTTTATATAAACTAACCGTTGTTTCACAAGCATAATTAAACGAATTAACCAAGCCTGTCTTTTTAGTTGTATCTAGACTAATTCCAATAATATAGTTTTTAGTTCCATCGTCATTGGTAACAACATCAGGAGTAATTTCTACTTCTTTTTTATTGCCGCTACTATCTTCTAGAACCATCGTCATCTCTTTTCCTTCGCCAGTTAAAATATACAATTGTACTTCGCTCCAACTTGAAACTTTTTGGCCATCGATAGATATAATTTTATCTCCAGATTCGACACCAGCATTATAGGCCGGATAGTCTTGACTAACATCAGCTATTATTGGTTTTGTAGAAACTGAACCATATATTAGAGCCATGACAAATAACAATACAAACGTAAAAATAAAATTAAATGAGGCTCCTGCAATCATAATAATAAACCTTTGCCAAGCTGGTTTAGCATATAACTTTCTATTTTGATCTATTTTAGAGTTATCATCAGCATCTTCTCCCGCTAAACTTACAAAACCACCAATAGGTATTAGTCTAAGACAGTATTCAGTCTCGCCGTTTTTCTTCTTAAAATGAAGAATTTTAGGCCCCATACCTATCGAAAACTCATATACATAGACACCAAATAATTTAGAAAATATAAAGTGTCCAAATTCGTGTACAAGAATTATTGCCCCTAATATAAATATAAACCATAAAATCGCCATAAAATCATCTCCTAAAATATATTCATGATAAATGCCATACCAAGTGATACAAATATAACACTATCAAATCGATCTAAAATACCACCATGACCAGGTATTAAGTTAGAATAATCTTTTTTAGCAAAATTTCTTTTTATACTACTAAAAACAAGATCACCTACCTCACTTAAACAGGTTAAAACAAAAGATATTAGTAATACTCTAGTAATACTTGTATTATCGATTAAAGTATAATAAAACATACTTCCAATAAATACTCCCATAATTGTCCCAATAATACTTCCCTCAATAGTTTTTTTAGGTGATATATTAGTAAAATGCGTTTGGCCGATTAACATTCCACCAATATAAGCGTATGTATCAGTTATAAAAGAAATAATAAAAATGTATATACATTTAAAGATATCTATTTCTCGCAATACTATAATATTCTTGAAGGAGAAAGCTAATAAGAGAACAATTCCTACAAAATATAAAGCATCATTAATACTATATTTATTCTTATCATTATATAAAATGACAGGTATTACTAAACTTAATAAGATTAAGATGCAAATACTTGTTTCTGTTTTACCAATTGTAAAAAGGTAGTCTGTCAATAGAAAGAGAACTAATAAAAAGTAAGCAATACCTCTAACAATTTTAATTTGACGATTACTATATTTGATATCGATAAGTTCCTTTAATCCGAGCAATGCTGCTATTGTTATAATAAGAGCAAAGATCTTATCACTATAAATTAAGGAACAAATTAAAATTGTTAAAACAATTACTGCACCAAATATCCTTTTTTTCATATATCCTCCTATGCAATTTTATAATCATCTTCTAAAGAGAAAATAACATTTTCTTCAATCCAATTTTTTCTTGGTTCAACAGCATCTCCCATTAAAACAGAAACTCTTTTCTCTGCAAGAGCAGCATCGATAATATTTACTTTTATTAATTTTCTTGTACCAGGATCCATTGTTGTTTCCCATAATTGATTAGCATTCATTTCACCAAGTCCTTTATATCTTTGAACACGATAATTACTTCGAGTTTTTGTTTCTTCTTTGAGTTCTTCATTAGACCAAGCATAAATATGATTATTACCATAACTTACTTTATATAAAGGTGGCATTGCTATAAAAAGGTGACCTTCTTCAATTAAAGGCTTCATGTATCTATAGAAAAAGGTTAAAAGTAAACATTGGATATGTGCCCCATCATCATCGGCATCGGTCATAATAATAACTTTATCATAATTCATATCTTTAACGTTGAAGTCAGCTCCAACTCCTGCACCAATAGTATATATTAAGGTATTGATCTCTTCATTCCTAAATATTTCTTCCATCCTCGTTTTTTCAGTATTTAATACCTTTCCTCGAAGCGGTAATATCGCTTGAATTTTCCTATCTCTACCTTGTTTGGCACTACCACCGGCACTTTCACCCTCAACAATAAATAGCTCTTTATCTTTAGCTAATTTACTTTGAGCAGGAGTCAATTTACCAGATAACAATCTCTCAATTTTTTTACTATCTTTTCCTTTTCTCGTCTCTTCCCTTGCCTTACGAGCCGCCTCACGTGCTTCTTTACCTTTAATTGCTTTTCCAACTATCTTTGTAGCAACTACTTTATTTTCTTCTAAAAAGAACTTTAGCTTTTCACTGACTATTGATTCTACTATTGTTCTAGCTATAGGAGTTCCGAGTTTAGCTTTCGTTTGACCTTCAAATTGAAGTAAATTTTCAGGTATTTGAACTGAAATGATTGCTGTCAATCCTTCTCTTACATCCGATCCTTCAAAGTTTTTATCTTTTCCTTTTAAATAATTATTTGTTTTAGCATAATCATTTAGCACTTTGGTAATGGCTGTTTTAAAGCCCACTTCGTGCGTTCCACCATCACTTGTTTTAACATCATTAACAAACGAAATTATATTTTCTGAATAGCTATCTGTATATTGTAGGGCAACTTCTACCTTAATTTTATCTTTACTAGCACTAAAACATAAGGGCTTATGAAAAACTGACTTTCCTTCGTTTAAAAATTCACAAAAGGCCTCTAAACCATTTTCATATATAAATTTTTCACTTTTATTTTCTATCTCATCAATTACCTCAATCGTAAGACCACTAATTAGGAAAGCACTTTCTTGCATTCTTTCGCAAATAGTTGAAAAGCTAAATGAAGTATTAGAAAAAATCGTAGGATCTGGCTTGAATTTAACCGTCGTTCCAGTTCTATTAGTAGTTCCTACCTTTCTAAGAGGAACTGTAACTGTACCACCATTTTCAAATTTGATATAATATTCTCCACCATCTCTTCTCGTTACTACTTCCATAACACTACTTAAAGCATTGACAACAGATCCGCCAACACCATGTAATCCACCAGAAACTTTATAGCCACCTTCTGTAAATTTACCGCCAGCATGGAGTACTGTATAAATTACTTCAGGAGTTGATTTTCCTGAAGAATGTAATCCTACAGGAAGGCCTCTTCCTTTATCTGTGACACTTATGGCACCATCTTTATGTAAAACGATTTTTAAATGATTACCATACCCATTTAAAGCTTCGTCAATTGAATTATCAACTATCTCCCAAACTAAATGATGAAGACCTCTCTTGTCAGTCGAACCAATATACATACCAGGTCTTTTTCTAACAGCTTCTAACCCTTCTAATATTTTTATCGAGTTCTCGTCATATTTTGTTGTCATATCATCACTCTTTCTAATAAATACAAATTAATTATACTATAAAAATTTCTTTCGAGCAAGTAGCTTATTATTTTTTAATAAAATTATTTGTACTTTTAAATAAGTATTTTTTAATAGCTATAAAAAGGCGTGTTTTATGTTGAACTATGAGCAAAAAAAGAGTAATTGCTAATCTAACAAATTACTCTCAAGCATCTTTTTAAATTTAATGCAGTCATCATAACTATAATTACTAATCAAAGTAATAGCTATAGCATCATCAATACTTATATTACTACTTTTTATGTGAATTTTTAATTGCTTTAACATCTTAATAAATTTCTTATAATCTTCAGCCGTATAATTAATATTATCATCTTGAATAACATTAATTTTTTTACTATTACAAATAGTATTATCAGTATCATCAACCATTTCATCTAGTACTTCTTCTGATACCTCTTTTAGTGATATACTGTTATTTTTAAGTCTTTCCGAAACAGTACTTGCTTTATAATCTAGCCTTTTCTCAAAAATGTTACTATCTTCGATAATGTCAGGCATTTTAATATCATTATTTTCAAATGTATTAGTGACACTCATCTTTTCAACACTATTAATGATATCTTGCAACTTTTTATCTTTTAAATTATGATATTTTTCTTCTAATATTTTTTGTGGATCGAAAGAATGGTAATTATCATCGATCATTTGATGATTTTCAGTATGAACAGGTGTTAAAGTATTTAACTTGTCAGTACTATTAACTTTATTAACAGATAACGAATGTTTCGGTATGCTCTTATCTAAAACTTTTGACATAACACTTGAAAGCTTATTCGAACTCTGTGAGGAAATTAAATTTTCATCATTTATTTTATTAGAACTTTCAAGTTCCAAATCATAAGTTTGCTGTTCTAAAGAAAGGGTACCAACACTTTCTCTTTCTTTTATTCTTAAACATAAACAATTTGTAATATAAATGACCGAAAGGGAAAGAAACCATAATATAAACAAATTTATACTCAATTCTAATATAGCTACTAAATTAACATTAGTATAAAGAGAATTGTTTGAGAAAATATCTATCTTGTCTTGGGAAATAATATTTAAAATAATAATAAATAGAATATTGTTTAATATAAATACAATACTATTAAGCATCTTATAAATTTTACTTACTTTTTTATTTAACAAACTAACAATAAAGGAAAGCCAAATAATAATAGATACTAATAAATAAATGTATACCGAAGGAAAGTAAATATTACTGAAAACGATTGTCATAAAATTATCAAAAGTACTAGATAGTATTTTATAATTAACTATAACACTAATTATGAAAGTTATTAGTAAAGTTATCCCCATTAAAATAATATATTTTTTTCGACTAATCATTTTAATTAGAAAAAGAAAACTAAAAATAATTACCGCTACAACTCCAAATAACACTACCTTATAGTTGAGAAGCATTTTAAAGAGAATTTGTAATTTTTCTAATACCGACAAATAGGTCATTTTCTCGTCACCCCCTCTTTATATTTTTTATTCTTTATTTATAAGTTCCGCAATATAAACGGTCTGATGATAATCATCATCTTTGGTACAAGTAATTAACGTAAGAGATGTTTTTTCTCGATCTCTTAATATTCTTACTGTTCCTTTTTTTTCTTCATTATATATCTTAACAATTTTATATATATATTTCATGTTATTGTAATAAATATTAATTGTATCTTCAATATCAAGTTTATATAGATTAGCAAAATAACTATTATTGTAATTTCCAGAATGCCCCGCTATGATAAGATTTCCCTTTTCTATATCTGGATATGTAGAATCAGGTAAAACATATAAATTAAAGTTAACATTATTCAAATTAGAATTTTTGGCATAAAATCCTTTATATAAATTAATTTTTTTTATTTCAATTATTCCAATATATTCTTCGTAAGTATAATCACTAGATGAAGACGGTTCTTCTTGCTGTTCTTCCGCTTTTTCCTCTTGATAAGGCACTTCGTTGGGGCTAGAAGTAACATTTATTGGCGATAAAGACAAATTCATTTTGCTAAAAACAACATCTCTTTTTTCTTTGATATAATTAGAAAATAAAGCGAGAGTCCCAACTATAATAAGTATTACTCCCGCTGCTATTTGGCATTTTAAACTAATTCTTTTCATTCTTTCGATAATTTTTGTATATTACCATAGAACCTAATCCTATAATAATAATACCAATTAGAGATGCTGTAATAGTCTTAAATGAAGAAGTACTAGGAACTTCAACTATTTCTGGACTATTATACATAATAATTTTTCCATCAACTGTTCCATCTTCTTTAACAATAAACTCTACAGTTTCTTTATTAAGATCATATCCTTCCGGAGCCAAAATTTCTGATAAGATATACTTTCCAGGCTCTAATCCTTCAATAATTTTTGGCTCATCTGTAGAAACCCAAGCAGCTATTAGTTCGCCCTTTTCATTTTTAAGTTCGAGATGAGCACCCGGAAGTTCCTCACCAGTTGTAATATCCTGTTTACTTATATATATCGGAACAGGTTGATCCTCAAGATAATTTTTCATGACTACTTTAGTTACCGTACCATCACTTTTAATTTCAAAAGTAATAGTTTCTGTACTAAGAATGTAGCCTTCGGGAGCTATTTCTTCTGTCAAAGTATACTTTCCAGGTTTTAATCCCTTAATAATATGGACTTCTTCAGTCGATACCCAAGTTTCTATAACTTTACCGTTAGCGTCTTTAACGGTAAGTGTAGCTCCTGGAAGTTCTTTATTAGTAGTTGCATCTACCTTACTAATTTGTACTTCTGTTGTTAAATTTATTTTAAGATTTATAGTATCAGCGATATTTTTGCTTTCTGGATATAGAGCAACTACTGATTGATACTTTGCATTTGATGGATCATAGGAATATGCTTTATTAATATTTCCTTTAGCAGTAACATTAACTTTAAATTCACTAGATAAAGAAGATATACTACTAGTTGGAACTTTAACAATAAATGTTTCATTAACAGCAAAGCTTTCTTTCTTATTACCATTTTTATCAGTTACAATTGTACCTTGTGGGGCATTTTCTAAACTTACTTTATAGTTATTATTTATTCCAACAGCTTTAACTCCTATAGCTGAACTTATATAGTATTTGCCATCACTAGATAACGTTAAATTACTGCTATCTGTACTAATTCTAATACTAGGTTCAATATAAGAATAGGAATTAGCACCATTGACTAGTTTAGCAACTTCTTTAACTACTTTAGAATCATAGCCTTTATAAGTCCCCTTATTTAAATCAAAATAAGTAAAAACTGTATCATTAGGATTAATAAGATACCAAACTGCTAAACCCGTAATATAATAATCCATATTGTTGTTCCCAGTTATCGAAACATTAGGATAACCATTTGCCAAAACATAAGCAAATTTAGCAGACATTTCTTTTGATAATGTATAGCTTTGAATACCTGAATGGATAGCATCATCATGGGGTTCTATGCAGTAAACAATTTTGCCATCGGTCGTTTTTTTAAAAGTAAGATTAAGCGTACTGTTGTGTCCTAAATAATCAGCACCATATAACATATAGATATCATCTGAATCAATTTTAAAATTAGATGGTGTCTCCGCTAAAACCATAGCGCTAGATGTAAAAAACATACTAAAGATAGCTAATAAGATAAATAAAATATTCTTTATTTTTTTCATAATAATTCCCTCCTGAAATTGATTATATCCTACCACTTTTCCTTAATTTTGTCAAGAATTTGAAGATTTGTTATTTTAAATTTGAAGTGCAACAAACTTGCATTGAAAAAGACATATGAATAATCTATAATATCTATTCGCAACAAACAGAAAGGAAAATTCATATGTCTGATACAAATCATACACTAAAAAA
>JAGHHB010000042.1 GCA_017887885.1 Bacilli bacterium
AATTCTTCTAAAATTTTAAATTCAAGCATAAAAAATGTCCTCCTTCCTAGAAAGAGAACATTAAAGTTTTATATAAAATTAAAACTTACGAACTTTTTACAGTCCGTAAGTTGTATTCAAATGGAGCAGATGAGGGGAGTCAAACCCCCGTCTCAGCCTTGGCAAGGCCGAATTCTAATCGTTGAACCACATCTGCAGTAAATATATATTTATTATATTAGAAAAAAATATAAAAATCAACCATTTTTTATTAAAAAATGAAAAATATAATGTATAATAGTAGTTAAGGTGATAGATTATGTTTGAAAACTTAAGTGATAGATTGCAGAATATTATTCATAAAATGAAAGGGTATGGAAAAATAACAGAAGATAATATAAGTGAGATGATGCGGGAAATACGACTTTCTTTACTTGAAGCTGATGTTAATTATAAGGTTGTAAAAGAGTTTACAAATAATGTTAAGGAAAAAGCTTTAGGGGAAGAGGTTAATAAGAGTTTATCTCCAGGAGAAGTCTTTGTTAAAATTGTGAAAGATGAACTTACTTATCTTTTAGGAGGTGAAAATTCTCCTCTAGTGGTTAATCATAGTTTATCTGTAACAATGCTTGTAGGCCTTCAAGGAAGTGGAAAGACTACTACTATTGGTAAACTTGCTAATTATTTAAGAAAACACTATAAAAAGAAGCCTTTATTGGTAGCATGTGATGTATATAGACCTGCTGCTATCGAACAGTTAGAGCAAATTGGTAAGGAGCTTGGGATTGGTGTTTATACTGAAGGAAAAAGTGATCCTACGCAAATTTCTAATAATGCTGTTTTGTATGCTAAAGATCATGGATACGATTATGTTCTTATTGATACGGCCGGGAGATTGCAAATTGATGAACATTTAATGGGAGAACTTTCTAATATTCAAACAAAGATAAATCCTGATGAAACAATTTTGGTTATTGACTCTATGATGGGACAGGATGCTATTAATGTAATTAATGGTTTTAATGAAAGAATTAAACTTACTGGTGTTATTCTTACGAAATTAGATGGTGATACTAGAGGAGGTGTTGCGCTTTCTGTTAAACATCTTACAAATCTTCCTATTAAGTTTATTGGCACAAGTGAAAAAATGGATGGTCTTGCACCTTTCTATCCAGAGAGAATGGCTTCTAGGATATTGGGAATGGGGGATATCTTATCGATAGTTGAACAAGTTCAAAGTGAGATAAATGAAAAAGAAGCAGAAAAAACAGCTAAAAAAATGGCTAAAGGTACTTTTGATTTGAATGATTTTTTAAGTCAACTTAAACAGATCAAAAAATTAGGCCCTTTGGAGAATATTTTAAAATTACTACCTGGTGCTAAAAAATTAGGTCTTAATAATGTCAATATCGATCCTAAAATAATGAAGAGAATAGAAGCAATTATTTTGTCGATGACCATGGAGGAGAGACAGAATCCTACTATTCTTAAGGCTAGTCGTAAGAAAAGAATAGCGGATGGTTCTGGTACTAGTGTGACAGAAGTAAATAAATTACTTAATCAGTTTGAACAGATGAAAAAAATGATGAAAATGATGAGTAGTGGTAATTTTAAAATGCCTTTTTAAAATTATTGAAAACTAGACTTCTTTACTATTTACATATGTAATAAGTACATATTATATTTGTAGATAGGAGGATAAATTATGAATTATACTGATGGTTTTAATCAAAGTATGTATGATGGTGATATTGATATAAATATTACTAATCAAAATGTTAATGATAATACTAATATGAATACTATGGGGGCAGCAGCAATGGGAGGAACATCTATGATGGGAATGACTACTTGTCCTGTTGTTGAAACTCCTAGAGAAAGAGTTGTTTATAGAAATATTTATCATACTGTACCTCAAGTGTGATAATTTTTGATAGACTAAATAAAGATAAATAAGTGCAATTTGATTAAAACTATTGACTTTATTATAAAAAATGTTTAGAATAATTTGTGAAATGGGGGAGTTGATCTGAAATGATTGATTATTCTAAAGTTGAACCTACTGATTGTGAAAATTTAGAATGTTTGACAAAAGTAAACAATCTCTTTGCTCTTTTCGATACTCCAGCTAACGTTATTTTTATTGATCAATTTAACTCTAATTTGAAAGAATTTAAAGATATTTTTAAGCAATATTTTATGCCGGAAAATATCTTTTTTTCATGCAAATGTAATAAAAGCCATGCCTTATTAGAGTATTCAGCAAGACAAAATTGTGGTGTTGAAGTATCAAGCAACTATGAACTAATTGATGCATTAAAACATACTAAAAAAATAATTGCTACAGGTCCAGCAAAAGATGATACTTACTTGGAAAATTCCATAAATAATAAGGTTATTATTTCTGTTGATGATATTGAAGAACTTAAAAATATTCTTAAATTTAATAAGGAAACAAAAGTTTTATTAAGACTATCAAATTTACTTAATATAGTAAGTAGATTTGGAATTAACATTAATCAAATTGATGAGTGTTTAAAATTAATTGAAAATAGTAATGTTAAATTTTTAGGATTTTCATTTCATATAAACAATTATTCTTTAGATGATAGAGTAAATGCAATAAAACAGATAATATCAATAATTAAAAAGAAGAATTTAAAAATCAAGTATATTGATATTGGTGGAGGGCTGCCATCTAATTATTGTTCAAAACAAGATTATGAGAATTTTATAAAAAATAATAATGAAAATATGTATTTTAAGAAGCATTTTATAGATGACTACTACCCATATTATAGTGATATAGCAAATGCGGATGCATTAAATTATATATTAAAAAATACTTGTGAAGAATTAAAGCAAAATAATATCGAGTTAGTTGTTGAACCCGGAAGAAGTTTATTAAGCAATGTTGGCGTTAGTATATATGAAGTTCAATATTTAAAAAAACTTTATAATGGAGATAATTTGATTGTAACAAATGGAAATATAAATTGTTTATCGGAGCAATGGTTTAATAGTGATTATCTAATTGAACCAAAATTATATATACCAGATAAAACTAGGAAAAAGGAAAGGATATATGCTAGTATTTGTGGGAACTTATGTCTGGAACAAGATATGCTTACATGGCGAAGGATAAAATTTGATTATATTCCTAAAAAAGGTGATTTATTAGTTTACTATAATACTGCAGGATACCAAATGGATTCAAATGAAAGTGAATTTCATAAAATTCCTTTAGTAAAGAAAATAATAGTGAGAAAAGATAATTTAAGATATATCATTGAGGAGGATGAGATATATGATAGTTAATAAAGTTACAGATATAATTGGAAATACACCATTATTACAAATTAATATGAAGAATAATGATTGGAAAGTGTATTTAAAATTAGAAAAGTTTAATCCTGGTGGCAGTATGAAAGATCGTATGGCATTAAATATGATAGAACAAGCTGAAAAAGATGGAAGATTAAAACCAGGTGGAACAATAATTGAATCATCTAGTGGTAATACGGCTATTGGTTTAGCAATTGTATCAGCAATAAAAGATTATCGTTTCATTGCGGTTGTTGATCATCATGCTTCAAAAGAAAAAATTGATATGATAAAAGCATATGGTGGAGAAATAGTGGTAGTTGGAGATGACTATAAAGCTAATGAGGTAGCTGTTATTGAAAGAGAAAAAACTGCAAAGAGAATGTCAGAAGAAATGGAAAATGCTTTTTTTCCTAACCAAGCAGATAATTTTGACAATCGCTCAGCTTATACAGATACTTTAGCAAAAGAATTATTAGATGAATTAAGTACAGTTGATGCTTTTTATGCAGCAATTGGTACTGGTGGATCTGCTTGCGGGACGGCATTAGGCTTAAAAAAGAGAGGTTCTAAAGCAACTATTAATGTTATTGAACCAGTTGGGTCTATTCTTTTTGGTGGAGAGGGTAAACCATACTTCCAATCAGGAACTGGAAATCCAATAAATGCTCCAATTCCAAAAATTATTGATTATAAAATAATCGATAAAAACTTTTATGCCAAAGATGATGAAGCATTTAATACTTGTAGATATTTTGCTAAAAAATATGGTTTATTAATTGGTGGTTCAGCTGGTGGTGTTTTATTTAAAGCATTAGAGGATATAAATAGTAAAACTGGTTCTGGCACAGCTGTTATATTGCTTTGCGATGGTGGAGAAAAGTATTTGAACAATATCTTCAATGATGAATGGATGAAAAGTAATAACTTAATTAATCATGATATAGATAAAATAATTGAAAATTGGATTTAGGGAGTGATTGATGATGAGATTTGAAAAATGGGAAGAGGAAGCATTTAATTATTTAACAAATTTATATGATAATTTTTTTAAAGAATTATCTGAAAGATGTAAAGAATGTTTTAGAATTGATTCAAAAGAATTGTTTTCAGAAGATGTTAAAGAATTAACTCCAGATGAAGAGCAGAAAATATATGATTTTTGGAAAAAGTATACAGATGATTTTGATATTGCATACCACAAGTATTACATTGATAGAACTGGCAAATTTGATGAAAAATTTATTCCTGATGATTTGTTTGTTGGTTATATTGATGGATATCTTAACAATAGAGCTATTGAACCAGGAATTGCTGACAAGAACTATTTTGACTTGTATTTAAAGGGGTTTAAACTCCCTGAAACCTATGTGCATTTAATCAATGGTGTTTTTGAAGATAAAAATTATAATATTATTACTAAAGAAGAAGCAATTAATATTTTATTGAAGCATAAGAATATAACTGTTAAGCCAAGTATGGCATCTTTTGGGGGAAAAGATGTTAAATTCTTTGATAATCCATCTGAAGAAGAAATAATAAATTATTTAGATAATTTAGAAAGTGATAATTTAATATTTCAAGAAACAATTAAACAGTCAAAAGAAACTGCAAAATTGCATCCAAATTCTTTAAATACAATTAGAATTATGACTTTGATTTTAGATAATGAAGTTAAAATATTACCAAGCGCTTTTAGAATGGGTGTAGGAAAATCTAAAGTTGATAATGCAAGTTTTGGTGGCATATATTGCAAAATAAATGAAGATGGCACATTATCAAATTTTGCATATGATGCTTTAGGAAAAAAATTTGATATTCATCCAGATGGTGGAAAATTCTCTGATATTAAATTTGATTTTATGGATAAGATAAAAGAACTCGTTAAAAAAGCAGCACAAAGATTTCCACATTTTAGGTTAATCGGTTGGGATATAGCAATAAATGAAAATAATGAACCAGTAATAATTGAAGCTAATTTAACTATGAGTGGTATGGATGTTATTGAGACTATATGTGGTCCATTATTTGGAGAATATACGGAAAAAGTATTAAATGAAGTCTTTCTAGAAAAACATAGGAAGAAAACCAGTATGGATATTTCCCAATATGTCTAATAGAAGAAATGGTTATGTTAAGTGAATTAATAAGTAGTGAAGATTGTAAAAAAATGTCATAGTTGTTGTACATTTTAACTAGATGAGCTATTAGATGCTCCTACCTTTATTAAAGAAATTAAAGATTATATTATTAAGAGTATAGATGCTAATATTAAATTAAAAAAATAAATAATGTATTTGAAATAATTTTAAATAAAAAAGGTAGTTGTTATGTTTGCCCATTATTAAAAGAAAATGGTTGCTGTTTAGGGAGATATAAACCTTTTGATTGTGATTCTTGGCCGTTTTATGTTATGAAAAAAGATGATAACTATGTTATACCTATTTCAAACGATTGCCCAGTTTTTAATAACATACCAATACATAGGCTAGAATCATTTGTAGAAAATAAATTTAAAAAGGAGGGGATGAAAATTATAAAGTAATACCCAGATATGATTACCGAGTATAATAGGAATTTGAAGATAGTATGTGTTTTAGATAAGAATTTATTTGATTGAGGGAGTGGTAAAATATGGAAGATAGAGAAGAAGAATATATTTATGCTGGTATTCCAACTTATATGGGCGGAAATTTTATCCAAGAAAATGAAATAAAAAAATATGATGTAGTTTTTCTAGGGGTACCCTGTGATTATGGTGCATCATATAGATTAGGAGCAAAGTATGCACCTAGACAATTAAGAGAATATTCGTTTTGGGATAGGATATATGGAGAAGAGCTTTATGATTTAGACCATAATAAATATTTAAAAACTAACAATTTAAAAATTGCTGATTTAGGGGATGTTTATGTTAATCCTACTAATCCTACTTTAAATCAAAATGCTATAACAGAAAAAGTTTATTCTATATCAAAGGATAGTTTCCCTTTAGTTTGTGGTGGTGATCATTCAATTACTTATGGAAGTTTTAGAGGTTTCCAAAGGGCGATGAAAGAAAAATATCCAGATTATGAAGTTGGTTTAATTCATTTTGATGCACATCTTGATGTAGAAGATAAATATTTAAATATGCCAGATGTATGGCATGGAAATGTTTTTAGAAAACTAATTGAAGATAAATATTTAAACGGGGAAAATATGTATACTATAGGACCTCGTGGTATTGTTGGAAGAGAATGGTTTGATTATGTTAAAGAAAATAAAATTAATTTGTTTACTGCTAACTATGTAAAAGAAAATGGAATTTTAAATGTAATATATGATATTATTCAAAAAAATAAAAATAAAAGAATTAAGTTTTATATTACTTTTGATATTGACTGTCTTGATGTTTCATATGTATTTGGAACTGGTACACCTCAATGCAATGGACTAACACCATATGAATGTGATGAGGCATTAAGAAACTTACACGAATTAGATATAGCAGGATTTGATATCGTAGAGTTAAATCCAAAGTTAGATGATTCATATACATCATTTGTGATTGCTGAAGAATTAATTTATCATTTTTTAGCTTTTGGTATAAATAAAAGGAGCGCAAAATGAAAAAGATAGCATTATTATTTAATCTGAATAGACATAAATTTGAATATGAAACAGAATTTGATTCAGAACTAACAATTAATTCAATATTTGATGTTTTATCAAAGGATTATGAAGTTAAAAAGATTGAGGCAGATAAAGACTTTAAGTGGATTGATTCATTGGTAAAATATAAACCAGATTTAGTTTTTAATATATGTGAGGGATACTATGGACCGGCTAGAGAAGCTGTTTATGGTGCAATATTAGAACAATTTAAATTCAATTATTCTGGACCAGATAGTACTAATTTATTAATGTGCCATAATAAGTTTTTAGTAAAGAATTTATTACAAGATTATATTATTGTCCCTAAGGGATATTGTATATGCAATAAAGAAGAAATTGAAAATCTTAAAGATATTTCATTTCCTATAATTGTTAAGCTTAATTCGGAAGGATCTAGCATAGGAATGAGCCAAAAATCAATAGTTAATAATTATGATGATTTAAAAAAACAAGTTTTATATTTACTTGAAAAATACAAAAGAAGTGTGTTAGTGGAAGAGTTTGTAGATGGACAAGATATAAGTATGATTTATCTAGAAGGTATAGGTGCTTTGGGGCCTTGTTATGTTAATTGTGATTCATTATTTTATGATTATGAAATGAAAACAATAAAAGATGATACTGTTAAAATAGGACCAATGAATGGAAATTATCAAGAATTAAAAGATATAGTAAATATAATTGTAAAAAGATTAGATATCAAAGGATATGCTAAAATAGATTTTAGGGTTAAAGAAGATAAATATTATCTTATTGAAGTAAATTCACAGGTTAGTTTTCATCCGAATGGTGAATTTATTACTTGTGCTAAAACCGGGGGTTATACTTTTGATAAAATCATATTGTTTATTGTAAAAAATGCATTAAAAAACAATATTAAAAGTAATTCAATAGGAATTGGAGTGATAAATGATGCTGGATGAAAAAATAATTGATCAAAAATTAGCCAGTAAATATAATAATTTGGTTAAAACAGATGATTTGTTGCCAATAAAGGTCACGGATTTTTATAAGAAAAAAGTTTTAGAAGAGATAAATACGATTGGCAAAGGAGGTCCACTTTATAGATCGGTAGTCCCAACTATTGAAAAAATCAATGTAAAGACCAGTGTTGAGACGAGAGATTATGTTGAAGAAGATAAACATAATCCAGTGAAAAATTGTGATTATATAATACAAAAATATGATGATAGACTTGTATTTATCATAACAGATGTATGTTTTGCTCATTGCCAATATTGTTTTAGAACTTATAATTTATCTCAATTTCAAAAAAGTAATTTAAAAGAAACTATAATAAATAAGGTTCACATTTTAAAAGATTACTTAAAAATAAATTCAAATATTAAAGAAGTTATATTTTCCGGTGGAGATCCCTTAAGTATTGACTATGAAAATTTAAAATATGCTTTAGAAGAGTTGAACAATTGGGAAATAAGAATTCATACAAGGGCAATAGTTTATGAACCATCAGTATTTTCAAAACAAATAATTGAATTGTTAAGTGAACATAATGTTAGATTAGTGTTTCATATAAATCATCCTTATGAAATTGATAGTGAAGTAGAAAATAAAATAAATGAAATAAGGCAAAGTGGTATTAGAATGTATTCTCAGTTCCCATTGTTAAGAGGGATTAATGATAATTCAAAAGTTATAATTAAGCTATTAAATAAAATGGATGAATTATATGTAAGACCATTATCAATATTTATATCAGATCCTATATCTTATGGTGCGGTAAACAGAGTTTCTGTAATGAGAATAGAAAAAATAATGGATGAGGTAAATTGGGGTACACCATCTTGGATTAATTCTACCAGGTTTGTTATGGATACAACAATAGGAAAAGTTAGAAGAGAAAATATAATAAAAAGAGAGGGAAAATGTTTAACATTTATGAGAGATGGCAAAACAGTTGAATATTATGATTTAGATGATGGAATTGATGTACCGACAGATTTAAATAAATTGCTATGGAAAGATTAAAAAAAATTAATAATAGTTTTAAAAAATAAAAGAAAAATGTTATAATAATAGTGAAATTCAATGAGATATTTTTAGAAATGGAGGAATTTATATGCCACATTATAATGCTTATGATAGTTTTAAAATAAAAAAGAGTATGGAAAAAAAGCAAAGAGCAAAGGCTAAAGCTTTTGGTAAAAAGAAAGAAGAAATAGATGGTTTTGTTGTCGAAAGTCAAGATAAATATGGTGTTGTTATTGAGGTAAGATATGATGAGGCTTATATACTTTATGATGGGGAAATTATACTAGCTAAATTAAGAAAAGATATTAATTTAGTTTGTAATCAAGTGGTTTTTCCAGGAGATAAAGTCATATTAGACAAAAATAGCGATGACTATACTATCATTCATTTAGTGAAGAGAACATCCTTACTTTCAAGAACAAAGAAAGATAGTACTAGACTAAATGATGTTGGTATTTCCAAAAATATTGCCTCTAATGTTGATTTAGCGGTTATTGTTGTAGCTGCAAAAGAACCACCATTACATCCTAAATTTATAGATAGATACTTAATGATATTGCAAAATAGTAATATTCCAACCATTATATGTTTGAATAAATGTGATTTAAAATCTTTTGAAGATGAAGAAGTTTTAGATATTTATAGAAATTTAGGTATTACAGTAGTTGAAACTTCAACTTATAGAAATATAGGTATTGAAGAGCTAAAAAGTTTTTTGAAGGGGAAGCAAGCAATCTTTGTTGGAAATAGTGGGGTTGGTAAATCATCATTAACTAATGCAATTATGGAAGATGATGAAATAAAAACTAGTCATGTAAGTGATAAAAGTAAAAGGGGTAGACATACTACGACAACTTCAAAATATTATGTATGGGATGAGGATTCATCTATTATTGATACTCCAGGAATCAGAAGTTTAGATGTATCAACGTTTTCTCCAATTGAAATTCAAGATTATTTTCCTGAGTTTAATGATTGGAAAGATAAATGTCGCTATAATGATTGCTTACATTTTAATGAACCATCCGATTCATGTCTTGTTAAACAGGGTGTTGCTAGTGGGTTAATAAGTCATGATAGATATGAAAGTTATTTGAGAATTATGAGTGATGTTTTGAATGTTAAAGATTATTCAGGAGTTTTAAATGAAGTATTACCAAATGATGTAAAAAAAAAATCAAGATGAAATAGATTTTTGAAAATATAATTTGAAAAAGTAATCATCCTATTATTTTTATTAAAATCAAGAATTTAGGATGATTTTTATATGGCTTAAAATTTTAAATTAATAGAGATTATCCTAAAACATCCTATAAAATAGGATGAATTTTGCAAGTGCAAAATAAGAAATATGTATCAATTTTTCTTATAAGGATAAAATTACTATTGATGCACATTCTTTTTATCATGCTTTTGTAGAATCCAAGAAAAATAATGCAAATTAGGACGATTAAACAAATATACTAGCAAAATATGATTTGACAAATATTAATATATGAGCTAGCATGTATCATTAAAGGAGATCATGTATATGGAAGTTGAAATTAAGATTTGTAAAGAGGCGACTGTCTATAAGTGATACTAAATTAATGGGCAATGTGATATTTACATGATTTAGTATTACTAAAATTTATATTTTATCCATAAGCTTAAGTGAGGTGTACAAAATTTATGGATAAGTACAAAATAAACTATATATTTAGTGAAGAAAAAGATATAAATGATATTTTAATAAATGTTTTAAACAAAGAATTAAAAAAGTATATTCAAATGATTTGTAAAAATGATAAAAGAGGGGTAATATCATCATGTGTGCGATTTTCTCTAAAAGGAGGTAAGAATTGTTAGAGATTATAAGTAGGATATACAATGTTGGTATTTATATAAGATTATCTCGTGAAGATGATGATAAAGTGTATGAGAGTGAAAGTATTACAAATCAAAAGAGTTTATTACTTCAATATGTTAAAGAAAATAATTTAAGAGTTTATGATATTTATATTGATGATGGATATAGTGGAACTAATTTTGATAGACCAGCATTTAAAAGACTAATAAACGATATTGAATCTAAAAAGATAAATATGGTTATTACAAAAGATATGTCGAGACTTGGTAGAGATTATATTGGAACTGGAGAATTAGTGGAAAAGTATTTTCCATCTAAAGGAGTTAGATATATAGCAGTTACTGATAATATAGATACATTTTTAGATAACTCTAATAATGATATTGCACCATTTAAAGCAATAATGAATGATATGTATGCTAAAGATATTTCTAAAAAGATTAAATCTAGTTTAAGGGCAAAACAAAAAGAAGGTAAGTTTGTTGGTGGTAGAACTCCATTTGGATATAATCAAGACCCAAATGATAAAAACCATTTAGTAATATATGAAGAACAAGCACTAGTTGTAAAAAGAATATTTGATATGTGTTTAGAAGGGTTAACATTCTTTAAAATAGCAAAACAATTAACTAATGAGGGGATAAAAACACCAGCTGGGTATTATAGTTTTGAATGGAAAAGTAATAAAACTATAAAATATGGACAGTGGCATTCTAAAACAATAAGAGATATTTTGACAAATCAAATGTATATAGGGGATATGGTACAAAATAGAAGAAGTAAAGTTAATTATAAAGTTAAAAAAGTTATCAGGAATAATCCTAAAGATTATATAATTGTAGAAAATACTCATGAACCTATTATTGATAAAGAAACTTTTTATGAAGCACAAAAGAAAATCCCTAAAAATGTAGGGAGAAATGAAAAGAAAGAAAATCATTTATTAGATGGACTTTTATATTGTGGCGATTGTGGGCATAGAATTTCTATACAAGCAAGAAGAAAAAAAGATAACAGATGTTATACCATTTGTAATTATTATCGAACTTATATAAAACAAAAACTTTGTACAACTCATTCAAATAATTATGAGAAGCTAGAAAAAGTTATAATTAATTCTTTAACTAATATGTGTTTAAATTATATTAACAAAGACAAAGTTAAAAATGCTGTATTAAACCATCTAACTGAAGACAACAAGATAAATAACAAAAAAGAGTTAGAAATGCTAACTAATGATATTAAACAAATAAATGATAATTTAGATATTATTTATATTGATAAGTTAAATAAAAAAATAACTGAAGAACAATTTGAAAGGGTAAAAGCTAAGTTAGAAAATGACTTAAACATAAAACAAAAAAGGTATAATGAATTGAATAATGATATTACTAATACTCTTAATGAAGAATTTAAAAACAAAATGATTAATGAGTATATAAATAAATTTTTATCGATGAAAGAACCTAATAGAGAGTTAATAATTAATTTAATTGATAAAATAGAAATATTTGAAGATAAAACTATAAATATTAAGGTTAGTTTTAATAATTTTAGTTAGAATCGTGATATAATTGATTTGGATGTGGTTTTATAGAAATGATTAAAAGTTTTATAGAAGGAATTATAAATATATATTCAAATAATCCCAAACTATTATTAGAAACAATTATTTTAATAATATTATGTGTGTTAATAAAAATATATTATCCAAAATTTAGAGGATTTATGGGAGAATTTTGGGTAAAATTAGAATTAAGAGAATTACCTAAAGATAAATATATAGTTTTAAATGATATTATGATAAAAGATGAAAAGGGAACTCATCAAATCGATCATTTAGTTTTATCTCGATTTGGTATTTTTGTAATTGAAATGAAAAATTATTATGGTTTGATAAAAGGAAAAGAAATTGATAATAAATGGTGCCAATATTTAGGAAAAAATAAAAGTTACTTTGTAAATCCTATTCATCAAAATTATGGACATATAAAATCTTTATCAAATTTACTTAAGTTAGATGATAAATATTTTATATCTGTGATATGTTTTTCTAATCAAGCAAAACTTGATGTTAAAAGTAATAATATAGTTACACAACTTGATTATTTAAAAAATGAAATTTTAAAGTATAAAGAATTTCTTGTTGATAATGATATTAAAGAATTAGCAAAAATTATTATTCAGAACAATATTGAAGATAAGGCATTAAGAAAACAACATATAAAAAATGTTCATATTAAAATTAATCATGATAAAGAATTAGAAAATAATATGATATGTCCAAAGTGTGGTAACGGACTAGTTGAACGAAATGGTAAACATGGAAAATTTATTGGATGTTCTAACTTTCCAAAATGTAGATACATTAAGAAATAAAAATCTATCAAAAAAGGGCAAGGACATGTATGTCCTATTAATACTAGAGTTGTTAATAATCACGTTTATAGACATACATACCAACCAAGATATAGTTGCTGTGAAGAAAATGTTGTAACTAACGAACAATGTGGTTCATGCTGTCAATTTAGATAGAGCTTTATAGCTCTTTTCTTTTTGGGTAAATATAGTTGTAATTTAGATTAATTGCAATTTTAATTAATGTTCGTATATTTGTTTGTTCAAACATTTGTACTTTTTTCACTCTTGAGATATTGATTTAAAAGGATTACTATGATTATAGAATAAATTTAAAAAAATATTATTGACTTATAAGTTTACATGATATATACTTCCTTTGCAATTGCAAATTATTAAAAAATTAATTTTTTAGGGGAGGTTTTTGTTTGAAAAAATTTATTATCTTAATTGCTCTTTTATTTTTTTGTCACGATGTTAAGGCACTTGAAGTCTTATTAAGAATAGATAATATTGATAATACTTATACTTATTATTATGATAGTGAGCTGGGAAGAAATAGATACTTATATGCTAGTAAGTATATATTTAATAGTAATGTAGCTTATTGTTTGGAACTCGGAAAGAAGATCGAAAGTAATATTTATAATATGTCTAGTTCATTTGATGAAATTAATATGGATAGAGATGATATCGCCTTTATTAAACTTATTAGTTATTATGGTTATGATTATCCTCATCATAATAGTGATAAATATTATATGGCTACACAAGAACTTATATGGAAAAGACTTTCTAATACTTCAGTTAAATGGGTCAAAGATTTAAATCCTTCGAATGTTATAGATGTATCTTTTGAAAAGAATGAAATTATGTCTTTAGTAAATAATCATTATGTAAAACCTTCTTTTGACAATTATGAAGTAGAGATGGTACTTGGTAAGGATTTAGTTATCACCGATACAAATGGTGTTCTAGAAAACTATGAAGTTGACAGTAAATATGCTAGAATTGATGGTAATAAATTAATTATAGATGGTATGATAGATACTGATGAAATTATCTTAAATAAGAAAAATTATAATGACCGAGTTTTCTTTGTTTATAGTTCTGGTAATTCTCAAAAAATGTTGTCTTCGGGGAAGGTAGATAATGTAAGTAGTAAAATAAAAGTTAAAATAAAGAGTGGGAGTTTGACTATTGATAAGCGGGATAAAGAAAATAATAGTACTATTCCGCAAGGAGAGGCAAGTCTTTCTGGAGCAATATATGAATTATTTGATGAAGAAAAAAATCTAGTTGATTGCTTTATTGTAGGTAAAAAAAATACTATTGATAATTTGCCGCTTGGTAAATACTATGTTAAAGAAAAAGAAGCAAGTATAGGGTATTTACTTGATAATAATGTATATGAAGTTGAGGTTACAGAAGATGAGAATAATATTAGTCTTACAGTTTACGAAGAGGTTATTAAAAGAGAGGTAGATATTTTTAAGGTTTTTGCAAGTGATAAAACGGGTATTTTAATAGGAGAGGTTGGGATCATCTTTGAAGTATATAATAATGAAAATAAATTAGTGGATACTATTATTACTGATGATGATGGTTTTGCTAAAATTTTACTACCGTATGGTAGTTATACATTTAAACAGATTAATAGTACTGAAAATTATTATAAGGTTGATGATTTTGTTGTTAAAGTAGATAGTTATGATGAAAGACCAATATATAAACTTTTATCTAATAGTGAAATTAAAGCAAGGCTTAAGGTCGTAAAGAAAGATTTGGCAACGGGAGAAAATATTATTAATTCTAATATCAGATTTAAGATATTTGACGTTAAGAATAATGATTTTGTTCGTTTTGAAATTACTTATCCAGAAAAAAAAGAGCTAGAAGTTTTTAGTGTTGATAAAAATGGAATTTTTGTTACTCCTTCAGCCCTTCCTTCAGGAGAATATATCTTATATGAAGTTGATGATATGATGGATGGATATTTATATAATAAAGATGGAGTAAAGTTTACTATAGGTGATGATGCTAATTTAATTAATGATAATGAATATGGAGTTATAGTTGAGGTTCCATTTTATAATAAAAGAGTTAGAGGAAATATAACTATTTTAAAATATGGTGAAGATGTGGTTATAGAGCAGTCATATAAGTACAATAAAATATTATTAGAAGGGGTCAAATTTAATATTTATGCTTTGGAAAATATATATGAAAATGGCAAATTAATATTTGAAGATGGAGCGTTAGTGGGAAAAGTTATTACTAATCAAGATGGTTTAGCAGAAATAAATGATCTTCCACTTGGAAAGTATGAAGTTAAAGAAATTAGCTCTAGTAATGGTAATGTTATAAAAGATGAGGCATACACAGTTATTCTTTCTTATATTGATCAGTATACACCGTATGTAAATTATAAGCTTATAGTTAATAACTATTTACCTAAAGGGAAGCTTGTGATTAATAAATATGAAGCTAAAACAAACATCGGGATTCCTAATACATTAATAGAAATATGTAATTTTAATAACGAAGTTGTCTATAGAGGGTATACCAATATTAGAGGTCAAATTATTTTAGATGATTTACTTTATGGTGAATATTATATATCGGAGATAGAAGCTAGCGAAGGTTATAGACTTCTCGAAGATAAAATTTATTTTAAAATAGATGAAAATATAAAAAATATTGATATATATAATGAACGATTTGAAGTTCCAAGTACGGGACTAAATAATAATATTTATAATATTGTGTCTATTTCTTTATTGTTATTAGGTTTAGTGTTTGTTTTTATAAGAAGAGTAAAAATAAAGATACTGGGAGTTATCTTTATGGTATTGGGTTTTGGTTATCATATTTTTAATTATTATTTATATATTAATGATTCATATAATAATGAGAAAAGTATTAATGCTGTTTTAGCAGATAAGAATGAAAATATAGTAGATTCTAAATATAGTTATATTGGCTTTTTAGAGATTCCTTCTATAGGATTAAAAAGGGGTTTTTTAGATGAGAATAGCAAATATAATGATGTTAAGTATAATATAGAAATTATTGACAGAAGTGAGAATGGAATAATTATGGCTGCTCATAATGGAAATAGCTATAATTCTTATTTTGAAGATTTGAAAAAAATGGAATTGGGAGATGTAATATATGTCTGTTATAATAATGAGAAATATACATATATTTACAGTGATTACTATGAAGTTGCTAAAACTGGTTATGTCGATATATATCGTGATGATACAAAGAAAAATATTGTGTTAATTACTTGTAAGGATAGTGACAAGCAAAGTGTTTTTATTGGTTATTTAAAATAATCTATGAACTGTTAGTTAAAAGAGTAGTAGGTGTTTATAAATATTATTGCTATTCTTTTTTCTTGCTTTTTTTAGTTTATCGTGATAAAATTATTATAGGTGAGAAGGCAAAAGATGATTAATGAAAAGAAGAGTATGAATGCTATTAAAGTGAAAAAACTTACTGATCATATTGCTTACCAAATTATTGGCAATACAATTTATTTATTGCAAAAAAAAGTTGATATTTCAGCTGACGAAGTTAACAAGGCTTTAAAAAAAATATCTTCGGTTGTTTTGGGAGGAGATATTTTGAATATAAATATATCAGCTAATAAAATAGAAGATAGGAAAGTATTTTATCAAAATTTAGGTTTTTCTTTTGCTTATTATGATGTACATAGGCTTTGTATGCTATATCCAAATAAAAAAAATAAAAGTAATTATAGATGTTATGGGTTTATGACAAAAAAGAATTTTCTTACTAATTTCAATGCTGAAAAAGAAAATAGATCAGGCAATGGGGAAAGAGAACTTATTTTCTCCAATAATGGTTATGTTAGTAATTTATTACTTCTCTTTTTTGGTATTATTTTACTGTGCTTTGTTTGTGTGGAAGGGGCCATTTATTTGGTTAAATAGAAAGGATTTTATATATGTCATTAAATAGTATATTAGTAATATTACAAAAGATAATTGATATTTCATTGGTATGGATGGTTATTTATTTTGTTTTAAAAAGTGTTAAGAATAATGTTAAATTAATTTTACTTTTTAAGGGTGTTTTGGTAGTGCTTATAGTTAAGATACTTAGTGATACCCTTAATTTGACTACAATTGGTCTTTTACTCGAGTATGTTATTATGTGGGGACCACTGGCACTTATTATAATATTTCAACCGGAAATTAGAAGTATTTTAGAACATATTGGTAGAAAACAATTACTTGGAAGACATAAGATTTTGACACTTGATGAACGAGAAAAATTGATTTATGAAGTTATGTCCGCTGTTGATTATTTAAGAAAATCGCGTGTAGGGGCCCTTATTGTTGTCGAAAGGGATATTAGCTTAAATGAATATATTGCAAGAAGTAAACCAATTTATGGTGATATTTCTTCAGAACTATTAATTTCTATTTTTTTTCCTAGAAATCCTCTTCATGATGGAGGGGTTATTATTCAGGGAAATAAAATAACTTCAGCGGGAGCGGTTTTTCCGATAAGTATTAATAGCAAGATAAGCAAAAAGCTTGGAACAAGACATCGTGCTGCCATTGGTATTAGTGAAGAGTCTGATGCTATTGCTATTGTTGTAAGTGAAGAGACTGGTAAAATATCGATAGCTATTGATGGCAATTTAAATTATAATCTTTCTCTTGATGATGCAAGAATGATTTTAGTTGAAGAATTAAAACCTAAAAAAGAGATCTTACTAGATGATGAATTTAATGATGACGATAAGGAGGAAGATAATAGTGAAAACGCTTAAAAAAATTGTTAAAGCTATTAGAAACTTTTTTCGTTTTATTGCAAGTTTTGTCGATAAATATATTGTAACTCCGATAACAAAGTTTGCTTTATTTATTGGAGAAAGAACTGATCGGCAAACGGGCAAGTTTGAAAGATGGCTAAATAGACGAAATACTTTAGTATTTATATCACTTTTAGTATCTTTGTTGATTTTCTTCTATGTCGACTCTCATGCTGGAACAGTGATCGATTCAGCTGCCGAAGTGCTTAGAAATCAAAAAGTTGAAGCTAGATACAATGCAGAAGCTTATGTGGTAGAGGGACTTCCTGAAACGGCAGATGTTACTTTAATTGGAAGAACTGTCGATTTGTATTTGGCCAAACAGTTGTCGACGGGAAAAGTTACTGTTGATTTATCGAATTTAAAAGAGGGAACTCATAAGGTCGATTTAAATTATGAAAGTCAAATAAATTCAGTTAATTATAAATTAGATCCTTCATCAATTACAGTTATAATTTATCCTAAAGTATCTGCGACTAAAACGATCACTGTGGATGTTATAAATAAAGATAAGTTAGATAGTAAGTTATCTATTCAGTCTGTTTCAATTGATAAAGAGGAAGTTATTGTTAAAGGTGCTGAGCATACTCTTGAAAAAGTTGCTACGGTTAAAGCTTTGGTTGATGTTGAAAATATTGTCGATCCTACAGCTGGGGTCATGACTTTAGAAGATGTTAAGTTAGTTGCTTACGATAGCGCTGGTAATGTAGTGGATGTCGAAATGGTTCCTGATAAGGTAACGGCTACTTTGAATATCGAATCTTATAGTGCTAATGCTAAAATTAAAATAATTCCAACGGGAAATGTGGCCTTTGGAAAGGCTATAAGTTCAATAACTACATCAGTTGATAGCATAAATATCTATGGTGACGAGGAAGTGGTTAGTAATTATTCTCAATCTTATATTCCTATTGAAGTTGATGTTACTGGTTTATCAGAAAACAAAACATATACGGTTGTTGTTCCAAAACCTGATGGCATAAGAGAAGTGTCTGAAAAGACTATTTCTGTTAGTATTTCTTTAGGGGAAGAAACAAGTATTGAAGTAGATGACATTAAGATAGATGCTATTAATTTAGGACCTAATTTGAAAGCTGGAGCTATAGGGGAAAATTCTTCGAAAACAGCGGTTATTATCAAGGGAACTAAAGAGGTATTGGATGCTATTGATGCCGCTAATATAAAAGCTACTGTTGATTTGTCTGGTTTAGGAGAAGGTGAGCATACTGTTCGGGTAAATGTCGTTGGGGATGAAGTAAAGGCTACTTATAGCCCTAAGACGACAACAATAAAGGTTAGAATAACGAAAAGCTAGTATCGAATAATGACATGATTTGTCGAAATTAATGCAAAGCTTAAGGTTTTATGTTATCCTTATATTAAAGGAGGATGATACTAATGCTAGGCTATGTATTAGTGGAAGATATTTTAGATGAGATGTCACAAAATATTAGTTATATTAAACTCAATTCTTATGCAAGAGAAGGAAAGAAAAAATAGTTTCCTTCTTTTTTTGTTGAAAAAGAGCTTTATTTGTTGTATAATTTTTATAGAGATGATAGTATGAAAAAATTATTAGTATTATTTATAACTTTACTTGTTGCTACTGGTTGTGGGAAAGAAACTGATGGTGAAAAATTCAAAAGAGAGTACGAAAAATTAAATGGTGAGATTGCCGCTAGTGGAGAGGAATACTTAACAGTAGATATTAATAAAAATAATGTTATTAAGTATAGTATGGTGGATGAAATAATAGCAATTGTTCAAGATGGAACCGGAGTTATTTATTTAGGGTATCCAGAGTGTCCTTGGTGCCGGAATGTTGTTGAACCACTTCTTGAAGCAGCTGATTCGACGGCTCTTGAAACAATCTATTATTTAAATATGCGTGATATTAGAGATAGACTGTCTTTAGATAGTGATGGTAATGTTGTAGTCGAAGTGGAAGAGAAAGAAGGGTATTATGATTTAGTAGAGGCTCTTTCAGCCATATTAGATGATTATATTTTAACCTCAACTAGTGGTGAAACGATTAATACTGGAAAGAAAAGAATATATGTTCCTATTGTAATCTTTGTTAAGAATGGAGATATTGTTTCTTATCATGCTGATACTGTTGCGACGCAAATAGATCCTTATGTTGAATTAACAGAAGAAGAAAATAATGAATTAGTAAATATATATAAAGAAGCTATAATGAAGGTTATTGATTTGAATTATTGTAGTGAGGATGAAGAGAGATGTTAGAGGTGTAAAAATGTCAAAGAGAAAAAAATTAGATGATAATGAAGAAGTTATAAAGATAGAAAAGAGAAAAAATAATATATCAGAAGAATTTTATTATTTATTGGGGATTGTTTTAGCATTAGTTCTTATATTTGCTACGGAAGAATTTTTGTCTACAATAAATTATTTATTCGTGGTTATTTTTGCGATTGTTGCGGTTATACAACTTATTAATTTTATAATGAATAAGGAGTATGAAAGAAAAAATTATACTTATATTTCAAGGTCTATAGTTTGTATTTGGTTAGCTCTATTTATATTTCAATATGGTAATTTTTTGTTTTTAGAAATGTTACCTATTTTGTTATCATTAATTTTATCGTTAATGGCGATTAGTAGCTTAACTAAATATTTTGATTTTCGAAATAAGGGAAATTTAATTATAACAATTATATCTTTAGTACTAGCAGTTTTATTGATGTTCATTCCTAGAGATATTATCTATATATTCTTTAAGATAACAGGTTTTTATATTTTGGTTATGTTTATTTTAGATTTTATTGATTATAAAAAGCATTATTTTAAAATATAAAAGTGAACGTTTATCAAAAAATGTTCTTTTATTTTGGTAATAAAAAATATTATCTAATAAAATAGTTGCAAAATAAATAATTTATGATATAATTATAACTTGTGAAAAAAGAGGGTGTGTTTCATGAAAATAAGGAATATTGCTATTATTGCTCATGTCGATCATGGTAAAACAACATTTGTCGATCAATTGCTAAAAAAATCTGGAACTTTTAGAGATAATGAACAAGTTTCTACACGTGTGATGGATTCAAATGATATTGAAAAGGAAAGAGGAATAACAATATTGGCAAAGACGACATCCATTCATTATGATGGTTATAAAATTAATATTCTTGATACTCCTGGCCATGCTGATTTTGGTGGCGAAGTGGAGAGAATTATGAATATGGTTGATGGTGTTATGCTTTTAGTTGATGCTTATGAAGGAACAATGCCTCAAACGAGATTTGTTTTAAAAAAAGCTTTAGAGGCTGGTATTAAACCTATAATAGTGATCAATAAAGTAGATAAACCAACTGCTAGAATAGAAAAAGTCCTTGATGAAGTAATTGATTTGTTTATTGAACTTGGTGCTAGTGATGAACAGCTTGATTTTAAGGTTGCATATGTTTCAGCTCTCAATGGAACTGCTAGTTTAAATCCCGATATTAGTACCCAGTCTGAAAGTTATGATGATATTTTTAAATTAATTATTGATGAAATTCCAGAACCTAATGTCGATAATTGGGAAAATTTACAATTTCAACCAGCACTTTTAGATTATAATGAGTATGTTGGCAGAATAGGGATTGGGAAGATTCATAGTGGCCGTATTAAAGTAAATGAAATGGTAAGTTGTGTTAGGCTAGATGGTAGTATTAAACAGTTTAGAATACAAAAATTATTTGGCTTTGATGGTCTAAAGCGTATTGAAATAACTGAAGCTGAAGCAGGTGATATTGTCGCAGTAGCGGGACTTATGGATATTTCAGTTGGAGAAACAATATGTGATATTGGCAAGGAAAAGGCTTTACCGATTCTTAGGATAGACGAACCAACGTTAAAGATGACTTTTATGACTAATAATAGTCCTTTTGTTGGTAGAGAAGGGAAGATTGTAACTGCTAGAAAAATTGGAGAAAGATTATTTAAAGAAACACAACGTGATGTGAGCTTGAAGGTTGAAGAATCAGGTAATGAATCTTGGATAGTAGCGGGAAGAGGAGAACTACATTTGTCAATATTAATTGAAAATTTACGAAGAGAAGGTTACGAACTTCAGGTATCAAAACCAGAAGTTATTATTAAGGAAATTGATGGAGTAAAATGCGAACCATATGAGGATGTACAGATTGAAGTTAGTGATGAATTTGTAGGAAATGTTATCGAAGCTTTAGGTCTTCGTGGTGGAAAAATGGATAATATGACTAATGTGAACAACTTGATTAGACTTAATTATACTATTCCTTCGAGAGGATTAATTGGTTTTAATACTAATTTTATGACTTTGACAAAGGGATATGGTATTCTTAATCATACTTTTAAAGAATATTTACCGGTAGAAAATATTAATTCAACTGATAGAAAAGTAGGCGTATTGGTTTCAACAGAAACTGGAAAAGCGACGGCTTATGCGTTAGGCCAACTTGAAGATAGAGGAACTATGTTTATTGAACCTGGAGTAGAAGTTTATGAAGGTATGATTGTAGGGGAATGTAATAGAGAAAATGATTTAGCGGTCAATGTGGTCAAAGGGAAACAACTTACTAATACAAGAGCTGCAGGATCTGATCATACAGTAGTTCTTAAAAGACCTAGACTTTTATCGCTTGAATATTGTTTGGATTATATAAATAGTGATGAACTAGTTGAAGTTACTCCACTAAATATTAGACTTAGAAAATTTATTTTAAATACAGAATCAAGAAAGAAGTTTGATGCCAAGAAATAACTTCTTTTTTCTTTTTATTTTAATATACTAAATTAGGGTGATATTTTTGAATATAATTGATAGAGATTTCAAGGAATTTGTTCGGGAAATAAAGAGTAAAAATGAAAAAGAGATATATTATCATATGAGGAGAAAGTTTGAAACGATTCCTGAAGAAACAAAAAAAAGTTTAGAAAAATTTTTTAGTACTTTTGACTATTGGGGAAAATTAGATATAGATAATGATATATATGAAGAAATTGAAAATAAAGAAAAATGTCTATATGATCATATTGATGATTTTGTTTGGTTTTATAATAATTTAGCGGATTATCGATCAAAGAAGACTTTATATTCGATTTTAAATAATTGGTATAATTATGATTTTGCTTTATCGGCTTCGACCATAGAATATATGTATGATGATTATTTTGATTTAGATTTAGTTAAAGGTGATAGTAATGAGGTTATTGTGGATTTGGGAGCATATATAGGGGATACTATTTTGTCATATATTAAAAACTATGGTCAAGAAGCTTATAAAAAGATTTACTGCTATGAAGTAACCGCTAGTAGTTTTGATCTTTTAAGAGAAAATTTAAAGAACTATAATAATATAGATTTGAGATTTAAAGGGGTTAGTGATTTTTCTGGTATGATGAAGCTTGTAAATAATAGGGAGAGTGCTAGTGCTAATACGGTTGTTAATGGTGATGATGGTGATATTGTCGTCACTACTCTAGATGAAGATATAAAGGAAGCTATTACTTTAATAAAAGCAGATATTGAGGGTGGAGAAGTAAGGGCAATAAAAGGTGCACAAAAGCATATTGTTAATGATCATCCTAAACTTTTAATTTCTGTTTATCATAGTAACGATGATCTATGGAAGATACCACGTATGATTTATGAGATGGATTCTAGTTACAAATTTTATTTGAGATATAAAAGTACTTGTGTGTATCCGACAGAAATAACTTTGATTGCTATTTAATAAAAAAATAGAATAATACTTTTGGGTATTATTCTAAATTCATTTTTTTATATTCATCATATAGTTCTTTAAATCTTGTGAAATGGACGATCTCTCTTTGTCTTAAGAATAGTAATGGACCGATAACATCGGGATCATCTGTTAAATTTATCAAGTTTTCGTATACGGCTCTAGCTTTTTGTTCGGCGGCCATATCTTCTGATAGATCGGCCAATGGATCACCAGTTGTGGCAAAATAGGCAACAGTAAAAGGAACTCCATTAGCATCAGTTGGGTATAATCCTTTACCATGTTCGGCATAGTGGGAGTCTAATCCAGCTTCTCTAATTTCTTTCATACTAGCATCTTTCATTAGTTGATAGATCATCGTCGATATCATTTCTACATGTGCTAATTCTTCTGTTCCAATATCTGTAAGTAGAGCTTTGCCTTTGTCAGTTGGCATTGTATAACGTTGATTTAAATAGCGAAATGCAGCGGCTAATTCTCCATTAGATCCACCATATTGTGTTACTAAATATTTGGCCATTCTTAAATCTTTCTTTTTAATGTTAATTGGATATTCTAAAGATTTAACATATTTCCACATTATTTTTGCACCTCCCAAGGCCATGGGGCATTCTTCCAGAGCCAATTTTTTGTTTGCACAGGACTATCTAGAGTTAATGGTCCATATTTTTTTTCAAACATCATACAAAGTTCTTTTTCTTTATTTAAATAATTGTTAAATAAATTTAGAGCATTTTGATCATTAGGATAAAGATCTAAATATAATCCTAAATCGATTATGGCAAATCTTTGTTCATCGATTTGCATAATTAGATCTTCCCTCTCACTATTGGCTTTTAATTCTTGAGGCTTATAGTTTTTATATTCGTCATAAAGATTATCAAACATATTTCCTCTTTTAAAACCCGTAAATGGGTCGGCTATATTATTATTGGGTTTACCTTGAATAAAATTATTTGGAAAAGCTGCTTGATAGTTCATATCATTGATCATGCTATTTGGATTAGTCATGAAGTTCATATCATTATAGCTATTGTTTAGATAGTTATAATAATCATTGTAATTATTCATTTTCTTTTTCCCTCCTAAAATAGGTTATGTTATTGATGAAAATGTGTATGGGTAAATTCCTAGATGATAGTAAATTTATATTTAATAAGTTTGTTGATTTAGAAAGGTGAAAAGATTACTTCACTTTTTTTCTTGACAAAAGAATATTTATGTAGTATTATTTAATTGTACTAGTGCAAATAGTACAGACATATACTATTGTGAAAGGAGATAGAATATGATAAGAATTGATAAATTATCTAAAAGATATGATAAAGATTATGTTTTAAATGATCTTAATTGTAGTATCAAAGATAATTCTATTTATGGTTTAGTGGGAGCTAATGGATCGGGAAAAAGTACTCTTCTTCGAATAATTATGGGTATTTATGAACCTGACAAAGGAAACATTTTGGTCGATGACGAATTAGTTTATGATAATGAAGTTATGAAGCAGAAAATGGTTTTTATTCCAGATGATTTATTTTTTTATCCAGGTTATACTTTATTGGATACTGCTAAATATTATGCGTCAATGTATAAAAATTTTGATATGGCTTATTTAAAAGAATTGGCATCTTTATTGAATCTTGACTTAAATAAAAAAATAAGTACTTTTTCAAAAGGAATGAAAAGGCAATGTGCACTTATATGTGCAATTGCTACTAATGCCGATTATATGTTTTTTGATGAAACTTTTGATGGTCTTGATCCGGTTATTAGGAATACGATGAAAAAGGCGCTTATTAAACAAATGAATAAAAAAAATACTACTATAGTTATGACTAGTCATAATCTTAGAGAACTTGAAGATATTTGTGATAATTTAGGACTTTTATACAAGGGTGGTATTTTATTTGAAAGTGAAATTGATACAATTAAGACAAATATGTTTAAGGTGCAAATATCATTAGATAGAGAATTTTCGGAGAGTGATTTTAAAGATTTTAATATTCTTAATTTTAGAAAACAGGGTAGTGTAGCTACTATCATTATTAAAGATTTAGATGGAAAAGGGAAAGAAAAATTAGAAAAGATGAATCCAATTATATTAGATTATTTGACTCTTACCCTTGAAGAAGTATTTATTTATGAGATGGAGGCATTAGGTTATGAATTTAACAAGTTTGTTTAGTTTTAGTTACTTAAAAGAAAATTTGAAGAAGTCTCGAGCAATAGTTCTACTTTGTATATTTTTAGTGCCAATTATTAATGGTATTGTCTATCTTATGAGAGTTGTTAATAATTCTGCTTTTATGCCCACGATTAATGATTTGTCTGGACTATTACTTTTTTCGATGTACTTGATACCGGTAATACTTTCTATTACATTATTTAGTTTTGTATATAAAAGAAAGAGTTGTGATTTTATAGCAGCTATGCCAATATCGAAAAAACAAATCTTTCTTACAAATACTGTTGGTGGAATTTTAGTGTTATTTTCTATGCAATTAGTTAATTTTATCTTTTTATCAATTATTAGTTTATTATTTAATAATGTTTTTCTTGATTATTCGATGCTTGTCGATATTTTACTTATTTATAGTATAGCTTACATTTTTGTATTTACAGCTACTAATATAGCAGTTAGTTTAGCTTCTAATAAAATTACGACAGTCATTGTCACTCTGCTTGTATTATTTTTGATTCCTTTTATACATACTTTTCTAACTTCTGAACATTTTAGAGGCGATTATAATTATAAAACATTAGTTTTGTGTGAGGAAGATTCTTGTCAACCTCAAAATTTCGATTGTTATAATATTGCTTGTGAAGCTAATAGAAAAGAAGGCATATATATTACTGATTTAAGTAGTTTAAATAATACGCCATATACCCTTCCTTATGCCGCTATTAATAGGTTTTTATTTGGTATTAGTTCTGAAAATAATCTTAATAGTTCCTTAATTAAGATGACACTACTTAGTGTTTTGTATATTATAATTGGACTCATGTTATTTAAAAGAAAGAAATTTGAGGTTGTCGATACTTCTTTTAAAAATGAACGAACCCATATTTGGGTTAGAAGTTTGACTATCGTTCCAATTATTTGTATTTGCTACGTTGTCATTGTTGATATGGGAAGTGGAATCTTGAACTTTTTAACAATATTATTTCTTTTGGTTTTACTTATTACTTATCTTATCATTTATGATCTTATTACAAGAAAAAAGATTACCAATTTTATGAAGACATTAGCTTCTTTAATTATCGTTGTAATACTGGTTGTTCTTATTGGTGAGGCTACCGCTACCAAACAAGAAGAAAACGTCTTAAAAATTAAAGATATAGAAACCATGACCTTCGATAATAGCAATTTAGTTTCTAACTTAGGTTATACAAAAGATAAGGAGTTAATTAATTATACTATGTCGATATTTTTAGATAGTATGTTAGAGGGAGAAGCAAAAAGTTCGTTTCACATAGAAGTTAAAACAAAAACTAATGAAACATATAGTTTTAATATTACAGTAAATGATGAGCAGTATAAGTATATTACCGATAAACTTAATTCGGATAAAGACTATTTAAAGACAGCTAAATTTATTGAAAGTGGTGATGATGTTTTTGCGATTAGTCTTGGAGAAGGTGATATATACATAGAGAAAAGTAGCACTTTATATAAGGCTATTATCAATAAATATGAAAATAGTAAAGGCGTTTTAGATAGAGATAATTCTTCTTTATCTAATATCAAATTATATATTTATGATAATTATAATATTCATACTGTTTACTTTAATGATAATGAACTTATAAAGGAAATGATTACATTTTATAATTCAAGAACTAAAAAATTTCTAGGTAATATGAAAGATGATGATTGTATTGATGCCTATTTCGTAGGAAATTTAACTGAAAGAATATATTTTAGTAGTCCTAATTATACTGAATTAGATAATTTTATACTTGATCATATTGATGATCCCTTTGATATTAATAAAGAATTTAGATATGTTGACTTTTATAGTAATGGAGACATGTATACATTTGTTACTAACATGGTAGAAGAATTTGATGATCTAATCGAAAGAATAGGTGGTAGTGATGAAAATACTTATATGGAATAAAAAGGGTGATACTTATGAATGAATCACTGATTAATCTTGATTATCAAAGTAGGGTTCCTATATATGAACAAATAGTAAATAGTATTGAGAAGTATGTAGCTGTTGGAATTTTGAAAGAAAAAATGCAAATTCTTTCCATTAGAGAGATGGCCGCTAGTTTAGGTGTTAATCCTAATACTGTTAAGAAGGCGTATGATATATTAGAAAGAAAGGGGATTATTATGACAATTAGTACGAAGGGAACATTTATTTCAGATGATACTAAAGCGGCGACGAGAGAAAAAATTGATCGAGAGATTAATGATATTAAATCTAGAATAGGTGAGCTTACAAAAATGGGCATTAGTAGAGAAGAAGTAATAGAAAGGATCAAAAAATGAAAATATTAGAAGTTAATAATTTGTGTAAAAATTATGGAAAAGGAACAACTTTAGTAAAAGCTATTGATAATATTTCCTTTTCAGTTAATGAAGGAGATTTTGTTGCAATTGTTGGTTCATCTGGAAGTGGGAAATCGACACTACTACATATACTTGGAGCTGTTGATAAACCTACTAGTGGAAAGGTCATTATAGGTGGAGTGGATGTTTTTAAACAGAAAGAGGATGCATTAGCGGTATTTAGAAGGCGCAAGGTAGGTCTTATTTATCAATTTTATAATTTAATACCAATTCTTAATGTTGAGGAGAATATGATTCTTCCATTAATGCTAGATGGTAAGAAAGTCGATAAAAATTATTTAAAAGAGCTCATTAATACTTTAGGTTTAGAAAAGAGGATAAATCATTTACCAAATGAGTTGTCTGGCGGTCAACAGCAAAGGGTATCTATCGGTAGAGCTTTAATAGCAAGACCGGATATTATTCTAGCGGATGAGCCAACAGGTAATTTAGATTCTAAAGCAAGTAAAGAAATTATGGAATTACTTAAACTGTCTAACCAAAAATATCATCAAACGATTATTATGATCACACACGATATGAATTTAGCAAAAAATGCAAATAGAATAATTACTCTTGAAGACGGAAAGATAGTTAAAGATGAGGAAATAAAATGAAAATTCTAAATGAACTTACGATAAAAAATCTGAAATTAAATAAAAAAAGAACAATAGTAACGATTATCGGAATTATTTTATCGACATCCTTGATGGTTGGAATTGGGCTTCTGTTTTCGACTTTTCAAGACTATATGATCGAAGAAGTTACAAGTTATAGTGGAAGTTATCATGCCCTATATAGTGGTCTTTCGGCTGATAGTTTAAAAAATATTAATGGGGAAAGTGAGTTTACTACTTTTTATGAAAAGGGAATTGGTTTTAGTAAAATTGATACAGACAATGAATATAAACCATATCTTTATATAATGGAAGTTAATAAAAATTATTTTAATGAACTTAAATTAATTGAGGGAAGATTTCCTGAAAATGATAATGAACTTGTTATTTCTTCACATATTAGTAGTAACGGTTCTAAAGATTATGCCGTTGGCGAGAGTATAACGTTAGATTATGGATATCGAGTTTTTGAAGGTGAAAAAAACTATAATAATGATGGTTATATTGAAGGAGAGAATCTAGTAATTACTGATTCCCGTGAATATACTATTGTTGGTATAGTAAGTAGAAGTAATTATGAAGATTATTCGGCCTCTGGTTATAGTGTGTTTACTTTAAATGAGAATCTTGATGGAAATATAAATCTTTATACTGTTTTTAATCAAAAAAATAAAATCATTAATCAAGCTAAAGAATTAGCTAAAGAACTTAATTATGATGAGAATGCAATTATTTATAATGCTTCTTTACTTGCTTTATATGGTGAAAGTGGTTATTCAAATGTAAGCTCTTCTATGGTAAAGATGCTAGTAATTATGCTTAGTCTTGTTTCTATAGGATGTATTATTGTTATTTATAATTCTTTTGCTATATCAGTTATGGAAAGAAAAAAAGAATTTGGACTTCTTTCAAGTATTGGAAGTACGCGCAAACAACTTTCTTATATGGTCTTTTTTGAAGCTTTAATAGTTGGTTTAATTGGAGTTATTCTTGGAATTGTTGGAGCTTACATTGGTATTGGTGTTGTTGTGGCTATTATTAATAATTTGATTGGCGATCTATTAGAATACAAACTTCATTTAGTTACTAATATGATGTTTATTATAATACCAGTTATTTTTATGGCTTTAGTGATACTTATTTCAGCAATTGTCCCATCGAGAAGAGCTAGTAAAGTATCGCCAATTGAGGCTATTAGACAAAATGACGATATTAAAATTAATAGAAAAAAAATTAAAACTAGCAAATTTATTAATAAATTATTTGGTATTGAAGGTGAAATTGCTCTTAAGAATATTAAGCGAAATAAAAAGAAATATCGAATTACTATAGTTAGTTTATTTATTAGTATTGTTTTGTTTATATCTTTTTCAGCTTATATGAATTATACTTTAAATACTGTTAATAATGTGGTGGGAGAATATCCTTATGATATTACTATTGTTTATTATGATGAAAGTGATACCATAAAACAAAAAATTGATCAAATAGTCAATAGTCCGGAAGTTGATGATTATGTTAAGTATAAAGTTGTCGAAGTTCCAATAAAGAGAATAAATAATTACACGGAAGAATATAAGAATTATGCAAAGAATAGATTTATGGATGATTATGATGAACTTTTTGCCAAAAATAAGTTTGATTATATATCTGTTATTGTGTTAGACGACAATAGCTATGATACTTATAAGGAGAAAATAGGATTAAATGAAGATAAAATAATTCTTCTTAATAATTATAAAGGTGTTACTTATAGTAATGATGCGAGGGTTAATTATGATATTCCTGTTGTTAAAAAAGGGAATTTAAATCTTACTATTTGTAATTTTGCTGAAGTAAATGATGATGAAATCAAAGAAAATAGTGATAATTATTGTAATAAAAATATTAATAATATCTTTATTACAGATAAAAGTTATTATCTAGCACCTGAATTAGCTAGTTATGATTCTTATAAACTAGTTGTTAATGAAAAAATATTTAAGGCCATTATCGATAATAATGAAATGGTAACGCATATTGTTAATATAGCTAGTGATAATTATGTTAATATTGACAAAATGGGTGAAGAATTAAGTAAGCAAGAAAACGTTTATTATTCTAATATTGAAGAGGATAGTAAAATGGAGAGAAATTTGGTTTTGGCTATTGAAATTTTAATGTATGGCTTTATTGCTTTAATTACTTTGATTGGTGTTACATCGGTATTTAATACAATTTCAACAAGTATGGCTTTAAGAAAGAAAGAGTTTGCAATTTTAAGAAGTATTGGTCTTACCAAAAAGGGATTTAATAAGATATTGTTTTTTGAAAGCCTTTTCTTTGGACTTAAGTCTTTATTGTATGCTTTACCAATGTCTTTTATAATTATTGTTTTGATACATATGTCTCTTTCTGGTGTAATTAGTAGTGGCGGTATTATGGTGCCTTGGAATAATGTTATTTTGGCAATTATTATGGTATTTATGATTGTTCTTCTTACTATGTTGTATTCATCAAATAAAATAAAAAAACATAATATTTTGGAACAAATAAGAGAAGAAAATATCTAATTTTAAAAAACTGTTTTGAAAGATTTGTATTTTGAGACAGTTTTTTTAAATAACTGATATAATAAAATTAAAAAGTGCTTTCTTTTTTTTATAGTTTATTATATAATAATATAGAAAGAGGGTGAAAAAATGGCAAAATTTTGTACTAACTGTGGTAAGGAGTTAGAAGAAAATGCCGCAATGTGCGTTAATTGTGGTAAATTAGTTGATAATGGCAACAAAAAAGATGATAAAAAGAAAAAGAAAGGATTACCGACTTGGGCTATTGTTTTGATAGTCGTAGGTTCTGTTATTTTATTACCACTTATCTTAATTATAGTAATAAGTATTGTGGGATATAATATTTTTAGTGATATGGATACTAAAGATCATATTGATAATAATAAAATTCTTGCGGGAACAATAGGCGATACTTTGAAGTCTGATGATTTTAAAATTACCCTTACGGATGCGATAATGTATTCGAGTATTGAAGGTTCATATTATACAGACATGCCGGCAGATGGTAAAGAGTATTTAGTATTTTTCTTTAATATCGAAAATATCTCTGATGAAAGTGAATATATTTCTACTTATAATTTTGATGGTTATGTTGACGATAATGCTGTATCAGTGAAATACCTTATGAATGACATTAATGGCATAGAATCTTTGGGATTAGATTTGAGTCCAGGAAAGAAGGCAAGTGGCTATGTTGCCTTTGAAATTGATACAACATGGAAAGACTTTGAGATTCAGTTTTCAGATAGTTCTTGGGATGATGAAGATACTTTAATATTTAGCGTTATAAATGAAGATTCAACCCAAAGTCAAGGAGCATAATGTAAATATAAGAAAAGAAATGATCATTTTTGAACTGGATAAACATCGAATTATGGGGATCCAGTTGTTTTTTTAAAATCTTTAAATTTATAAAATATGCTATAGCTTTCTCTTTATTTTTTTTATTATATGGTATATAATTATTATAGGAGGAGAAATTTATGAATGTAGTGGATATAGTAATATTTATCTTTTTAGCTTTAGGTGCTGTAGGTGGATTTAAAGCTGGGGTAATAAAAAAGACTGCTGATTTTATTGGTACTTTTTTAATTCTTATTTTAGCTTTTTATCTAAAGAATTATTTATCAACTATTATGTATGAAAATTTGCCATTTTTTAATTTTGGTGGTTTTATTAAAGGAATCGATACTTTAAATATTTTATTATATGAAATAATTGCTTTTATTATTGTTTTTATTGCCTTATTATTTATATTAAAAGTTATTCTTATGATTACTGGTCTTATAGAGAAAGTTCTCAAAGCTACGGTAATTCTTAGTATTCCATCAAAATTACTCGGAATAGTGGTTGGAATAGTGGAAGCATATGTATACACATTTATTGTTCTTGTTATTATAACTCTACCAATATTTAAGATCCCTTATATCAAGGATTCTAAAGTTGCTAATTTTATGTTAAATAATACACCTGTTCTTTCTAAAATTTCAGAAGAAATGATCGATATTTATGGTAAGGTCTATAAAATTATCGATGATAAAGATGATAAATCTAATGAAGAATTGAATGAGGAAATTCTTGAGCTTTTAATTGATAAAGAAGTTATTACTAAAGATTCTGCTAGAAAATTAGTTGAAAAAAATAAAGTTCATATTAATGATAAATCGATTATTGAATGAGAGGAGAAATTATGAGTTTAATACATTATGATAACGATTTTACTTCTTTGATAGAAAAGAAGGCAGTAGTAGATTTTTATGCTGAATGGTGTGGACCTTGCAAAATGTTTTCACCTGTTTTTGAGGAGTTATCGACTAAATATCATTTTAATTTTGTTAAAGTTAATGTTGATCAAAATGCTGATATAGCTAAAGAATATGGAGTTATGACGATTCCAACAGTTATTTTGTTTGAGAATGGTAAAGAGGTAAAGAGAAATATTGGCTTCATGTCAAAAGATGATCTTGAAACATTTTTAAAATAGTCTTTCGACTATTTTTTTCATTTTATAAGGAAAGTGCTTTTTAATACATAAAATAAAAAATAGTGTCCCGAACTGTATCAAAGCACTATAAAAATTATCTTAAAGAATTAGTCTTTAAAATATTTTTTTGATATAAATTTTTCTGTATCACATCTTTGGCAATTTAATGTTATGACTCTCTTTCTTAATTCTTTATGAAATTTTTTCTTTCCAAATTCATCATATATAAAATTTGGGTCTAATATGTTATCTACTAGTTCTCTTTTCTTTTTCATATGTAAAACTTTCCTTAAAAATATTCACTCTTTAAGTATACTAATAGTATTTTTACATATTGGACAAGAAAGTGGGTCAATGTGAAAATTTGTTATTATTTTTAGTCTCCATTTATTTGCTTTTTCTTTAAATTCTATAACTTTTTCATTAAATAGTTTTAAAAATGATTTATGACATTTTGCTGTATTACAATAAGCACCATAGAATCTAATGTATTTAAAGTTTTCTTATGGTATATGAATTATTAATCTAGATATAAATTCATAAGCATGAACTTTTTCTATTACAATTTTGTCGTCTTCATGTCTTTGGTACCAAAATGTTACATAAGTTTCGTCATAATCAATTATTCTAGATTCAGCCATAACTGACCTAGACAGATATCTTGTTGGATAATTTAAGAATGCGATCTTGAAAATAGCAGTTGCAATATAAGTTAATATTTAGTATAATAAAAATATAAAAAGAGTAAAGGAAGTTACCCCAAATGATTAAGATAATTAACATTTTGTTAACTAGGTGGGGGGTCTAACTATATTACTTATTTAATGTATAATATTGGAGATAATAAACTATAGAAAGAAGTTTAGAAGTAAACTTTGTTTTTCCTATAGTTTTTTTATGTGAGGTGAATTATTGTGAATAAAT
>JAGHHB010000043.1 GCA_017887885.1 Bacilli bacterium
ATGCAATACTCATTCCCAAAGTTTTGCACTTATTTGCTTTTGATAATTCTAAAATATCATTTTCATCTAATAGTTTTAATTTTTTGAATCTCTTCATCTCATCTTCGTTTATTAAATTATTCTGAAATGATTGATAAATTTTTTTAATACTTTTTCCATCATAATCAAATAACATAACAATTCTTTTTTCGCAACTTGGACATTTGAACTCTTTGAATATATATAAATTCATATCCGAAAACAAGTATAATTCATTCGAAGTAGTTGAAGAATATAAATTATCAGAATATTTTATTTTATCTTCCTCCATTGTAAGTTTGAACATATTTAATGATTCTAATCCATTATACTTTGAAGTAGTAGCAACTGACTTTGAACTATTTTGCATAAAGGTTTTACTTTTATCGCAATCATCGCAATAATAATCCATAGGAGTAGTATCTTGTAATAACCATAATAACTGTTGTTTGTTATTATCAAGTATAATAACTTCATCTATGTTCAAGTTATAACATTTTATTGAAAAACTTTTTTGATTCATTTTTATCACTTCCTTGTATATATTTTACCATATTTTCTACAATTCTAAATCATCTTTAGAGTAATATTTATCAATATCTGCATAATCAAACAACTCATCTTCTTTGTCGGTATCTATTGCTATATCGTAAACATCATCTTTATCAAAATCTTCATTGTCATAATAGTCTTTTATTTCGTTTGTTGTGGCTTCTTTTACTTTATCATTACCAATTTGTAGTAGTTCTCTGAAAAAGCTCTTTATTGCCTTTAAAATGGCTTTTATGTAGGAAACAAGGTTGTTGTTTTCCTGTTCTAACTTCTGATTCTTAATTTTCAAATATTTAACTTCCTTTTGGATATTCTCATTTTCTTTTTCAAGATATTTATATGATTTAGAATATTCATCAACTTCATTATAAACTTTTTGTATTTTAGGTTGTATTTCCATAACTTTTTTAGTTTGCTCGATAACCTTATTCATAGAGTTAAAAGTATCTTTTTTTATTTTTACATATTCTTTATCAAAAATAGTTTCCTTATTAGAAGTCATTTTAGTTTCTAGTTCTTCCATAGACTTATTTAACTTTTCGTTTTTAGAAGTTAATTCTATATTTAATTTTCTAGTAATCTTTTTATACTGCTTAATATCAATGTGTTCATTATCAGAGTTTTTAATTCCACGATCCAAATCATAACCATTATTTATCATTCGTTCGTGATATTTATCTTGTAATGTAGATAAATAATTCTTATCTTTCATATAGTGTTTTTTGGAAATAGTCCATTTATCTTTATTACTTCTTTTATCATACTTCTTAATTAAAGGAACTACTACACAATGCAAGTGTGGTGTTTTTTCATCTAAATGAATTGTTGCATTTAATACTTGCCATTTCTCATAACCAATATCTTCATAAACAAAGTCCATACAACAATGTGCCCAGTTAACGATTTCTTCTCTTGTCATATCTTTAAAGAACTCTTTATCACTTGTAAATAATAATTCATCAGCAACAACACTATTAGAATCATCTAACATTTGATTAAAAGTTTTCTTTCTATTTTCACGTTCAGTTTTTTGCTTTTCAACATGTTGCTTTTTATAATCTTTAACTAAATTCATATAAGAATTGTAATAGTCTTTATGAGTAATAGGAACTAGATTTATATTATTATGAGATTTACTTTTATCAATATCTGGATTAGATCTATATGCTTCTTTAGTTCTTGTATTATGAGCACCAATTTGCCCTAAATCTTTTAATTTATTGATAGGTTCAACTCTAAATATTGCATAACTCATTCTTGCACCTCAATCTTATCTGTATAAATATAAGTTATAGGTGGAACTGGCACTTCAATAATTCCATAATGAGTAACTTTATTTAATCCTTTTTTATTGATTAAAGGTATTAGTTTTAGAGGCTCATTAAACATATTTTCTCTCGTATATTTTAAACAAAACTGATGGTCGTTATATTTTTCTTTCCTTATTTCTTGATAGTCTATTGGATAATTAACTTGTAATCTTTTAATGTGATTTTCAACTTCTTTTCTAGTCATAGGAGCACATACTTCAACTTGCATAGTTTCTCCATTAACACTAATATCTTGAAAACGATTTATTGCTCCTTTATTAAACAAATTAGCATATTCTTCAATAAATGTTTTTCTAAAATTAATAGTTTTAATTTCTAGTTCATTGTCTTTTTTAATTACTTCAATAGATTCAATATAACTCATAATCAGTTCTTGTTTTTCAGTTATAGATAACTCATTCCATTTAATTTCAAAACTACTTTGATAAAGTGGATTTATTAAACATTTAATACTTTCTAAATCTCGTTTTAACATTATATCTTCAAAGGTAAAGTTATATTGTTCTAGTTCTTGTTCTTCTTGTTGTTTTTTCTCTATGTCTTTAATTCTCGTTTCTAAATATTCTTTATCTTGCTTATATTCTTCCATATCAATTATTTTATTAAGGTAAGCATCTTTTAATCTAGTAATTTTATCTTTTAAAGTATTGATTTCTTTTATTAGAAGTTCATTTGTATTTTCTACTTTATGTTTTAAAAGTGGAGCAAAGAATTGTCTAACTGTTATGTCATATTCAATAATCATTGTAATTTGTTCTATTAAAAGTTCTATTAGTTTATCTTCTTTAATATAAGTTTTACATTCATTACATTGATAGTAAATATACTTCTTTTTCTTTCCACCAGGTGCTTTACAAGCCATAACTCTTTTACAATGTGGGCATATAATTTTTTGGAAGAAGATATAATCATTTCTTCTCGTATAATTTCTAGTATTTTTTCTCGATTGTTCTTGGCATTCTTCCCATAACTTCTTACTAATGATAGGTTCAACTACATTTTCATAAAGAATAGGTGTTCCATTTCTACCACCACTTATGAAATCTCCTTTATAAAGTGGATTAGATAATATTTTTAAAATTGTAGAATCATACCATTTTTTATTTAAGACATTTTCTTCATTCATTATATTAGCAATTTTTTGATAACTATTTCCTTTTAAATATAAATCAAAGATTCTCTCAACTATTTCACTTTCAGCAGGATTTATGATTAGTTTCTTATTATCTCTCATAAATCCTAAAGTCTTTCTTACTGGAATGTGGCCATCTTTTATTGCTCCAACCATACCAAACTTTGTTCTTTCTGATACTCTTTCTATTTCTAATTGTGATAAGACAGTTAACATTCTAACAAAGAATCTACCATTTGCAGTTGATGTGTTTATATCGTCCATAGCACATTCTAAACTACAACCATGCTTTTCAAGTTCAGTAATTAAAACTTCTAAATCTCTAACACTTCTTGTTAATCTATCAAGTTTATAAGCAACTATTACATTTACATTATGTTTTTTAACATCTTCTAACATTTTTTTAAACTCTGGTCTATGTTCCATATCTTTAGCACTAATTCCTGCATCTTCATAAACATCATAAATATTATAATCTCTAAATTTACATAAATCTTTTAATTTTTCTAATTGTTCTCCTAGTGAATAACCCTCTCGTGCTTGGTCTTCAGTACTTACACGACAATATATTGCTGCATTCTTTTTCATATTTCATCAACTCCTTTTTCCATAAAAAAGGGAGTCAAAAGCACTAGCACCAAACTAATACCTTTGACTCCTTAAATAACAATTATAAATTCTATGTGTTTCTCGTTTAATCATAGAAGTACCTCTCTTTCTAATAAAAGACTAGATACTGCTTGCTTTTATTGGTTATTTATTCTATCACTTATTTTTTGTTTGTCAATTCCCAGTTCGTGGAATAGGTATTAGTTCTTATGCGTTTTAATATAATTTTCTAGTTCATTAAAAGGTATATATTCCTCTAAATTATTGATATAAACATTTTCACATTCATTAAAAAATAGATAAGTTATGTCATTTATCTCTAACTTATGTGGTTCTATATAAGCAAGGTTCGTTTTACTAATACTTATAATATTACCTTTAATAACTTTTGCTTTGATATTTAGAAACTTTAACATATTCTTAATCCTTTTATGTAGTGTTTCTTCAATATCTAATTTTTCCTTTATTATTTGCATAACTAATCAACTCCTTTCAGGCATATAAAAAAGGTTAACCGAAATTAACCTTTTTTATATTCAAAGTCGATTAGTTCGACTAATTTCCCTATGGTGGCTCCAGCGGGAATTGAACCAGCGACACAAGGATTTTCAGTCCTCTGCTCTACCGACTGAGCTATGAAGCCATATGGCGGTTCCGACGGGATTTGAACCCGCGATCTTCTGCGTGACAGGCAGACGTGATAGACCCCTACACCACGGAACCATGGTTGCGGGAGCTGGATTTGAACCAACGACCTTTGGGTTATGAGCCCAACGAGCTACCGAGCTGCTCCATCCCGCGATAATACTTTATAATAACTATTGGCGGAGGAAAAGGGATTCGAACCCCTGCGCCACTTTCGCGACCTCCCGGTTTTCAAGACCGGTCCCTTCAGCCAGACTTGGGTATTCCTCCACACAAATGGTGCCTAAGGTCGGACTTGAACCGACACGAGGTTTAAATCTCGCAGGATTTTAAGTCCTGTGCGTCTACCTATTCCGCCACTCAGGCATAATTTGCTGACTAATTAATTATATAACATTTTTTATTATTTGACAACTATTTTTTTATTTTTTTTACTTTTTTTGTTTTTTTTATTGAAATTTTATTGTTTTTGATATATAATTTAAATGTATTTTTTATTTATGCGCCCATAGCTCAATTGGATAGAGCGTTTGGCTACGGACCAAAAGGCTGTGGGTTCGACTCCTACTGGGCGCACCATTTAAGTATTTTACAAAGTCTTATAAATGAAGTCTTTGTTTTTATTTTATCTAATTTTAATATTTGATAAATATTACCCTTTTGAAAAATTTTATATTGACAATAAAATTCATACTAATTTAGAATTTATCTTTTCAGATGAAATATTTGAAGATGGTAAAGTTATCAAAAAAGTAAATATAACTTAATCCTTAAGTTATATTTTAACTTATTAGTGAAAAGTAAAAATTAATATCGATAGTATTATCAAATTATTAAAATTTAAAAATCAGTAGTAATTATGTACATAATGTTATGAAGTTAGAAATACTTAAAAGAATATCCTCTAGCTGTGAACATTCACCTTATTTTAGTTAGCCATCATCTTTTTCGATAAGCCATATTATATTTTTTTTTATTTTCAAAGGCTTTTTATTTATGGAGAGACTTTACTATTTTGTGAAGTTTTTTATAATTTTCGTATATTTCAATTATATTATTTCCAAATTTTTCTTTAATAAAAGCTAGTGCATCTACTTTAGTATCATATCCACCAAACAGGCCAAAGTGAGCATTATTCATATTTGGCAATATGATATTAAGAGTATGACTAGGATCAGGATTTTCTTCTATTGGATAACATTCAAATCCAGCTAGCTCAAAAAATAGTTCCAAATCAGACAAATTATAATTTGCAACAAAAGCAAATACTAAAAAAGTTAAACATTCACCGGATTTAATTATGCCACCCTTATTACGGAAAACCAAGTTACTTCTCTCCGCTATTTCTTGCCATCCATTACCATATACTTGAAGGCAAAAATAATCATTTCGCATCTAAATAATCCTCCTTTCAAATTGATAAATATACTACTACCTTTTATGGACTTTGTCAAATTTATATCGCATTTAAAATGAAAGGACTGACGGATCAATTATATTTATAATAAATTAAGTACAAACTTATAAGGCAATATGTTTTATAAAAAAATTATTAAATGACATATAGTTTTTTAGATACTTACTAGCTTTTAATTTCTATTATTAAGTTAAGTAAAAATTGATTATCTTTTTTTCTGTTAAAATTTTATTTTTATTTAAGTATTAGATAATGATAAAATATTGCCGATTAAAAAGTTATTCATTATTTCCATGTCCATCTAAACGAGAATTTTGAAAATCCGTTTAAAAATTTTATATCTTACAAAAAATATTCATAATCACCTTTGGGAAAATTTCAAAATATCTTTTAAAGAATTCTTAAGCAGAATAAAAAACACTTTTAATTAGTTCTTTATCACTAATTAAGTTGACAAGTTTCGTAAAGTTAGTAGTTTATGCTGAATAAACACTTGTTTGCTTACCAAATATCGAGCTAACTACGAACCATATATAAATATTATTTAACTTTATATTATATGTACAATACGTCAGCTCATGTAATAAATGCGTGGCCAACAACATCTGAAGTAAGCTTAGATATAATTTAATAAATTGATAGCCTTTAAATTACAGTTTAGTTTTATTATTAAATCTATGAATGGAATAACATTTCCAAATAATATCAATCCACTAACAATATTTCTTATAAATTGATGGTCATCAATTTTTTATAATATATTTTATTACTATTATTTTTATTAAAGCTGAAAATATTTATGTTTTTGGCTAAATAGATATTAATAGTTCTAACTAAAGAAGACGAATCTATATTCGACCTATTTATTTTTGAATCAATATATTAAGATTTAGGCCTACTTCCTTTCACTTGATGATACGAATTATATAGTTCTCTAACCGACTTATCACTTAATTCTTGAAAAGGATTCGCTTTTAAAGAAGGCTGATACAGGCCGGAAAATGTAAGTATTTGACTCATTGTCTCTTGACTACTATATTCTTTTAGGCCTTCTATAATTTTAGCAATTTGCTGTTGCATGTTTTCTTCTCTTTCTTGAAACGTACGCAATTGTGTTTCTTGTTCTCGAACCCTTTTACATAAAAGATCTAATTCATGTCTCATAGATGCTTCTTCAGTATTATATTTAGGCGAAGCATAATTTACATTACGATCTAAAAGTGTTAATAATTCACGAGAAGCCATCTTTTTAGTATATTTAGCTAATTGACTTAAAGAATTACTAGCAGAAATTCCAATTAATGATCCTTGCCTTTGACTTTCAATTGATATTTCTAAAAAATGGGATAAAACGCTACAGAGGGCTGGTTTAACAATTCTATCACTTAAGAAATATTCTTTTAAACTATGATTGCCAGTACCGTTATAAATGTACAAAACGTTTTTTTTCAAAGTTCCATAAATACTTTGGCACCCTTTATCTTGTAACATTTTTTTATATCTATTCGTCATATCAGTAGAAATCTCGGTATCATTTACATCTACAAAAGCAGTAGTAGCCTTAAAATCACTTATATCTATCATAGTTCCAATCGCAACTAGTGATATTTGTGATAAAATGCTATCGATAACATCTTGTGATAAAGCATCATTTTTAAATTTTTTTTCAAGTTCCTCTTCAATCTTCTTATACGTTAAAGTTCCATCACAATAAGTCATCAAATTAATTTTTCTAGCCTGCCATTTTATTTTCTCAATTTGAGATAGTCCATATCTTATTAAAAATGGATATATCAATTTATTTACAATTTCTTCATAATTATTCGTATATACATTATCACTTCTAAAACGCAATCCTAAAAAATCAGCGGGCATATTATCGATTTTAAATCCCGCTGCTGCTTCCTCACTAGTATAAACTCGTGCCGCCTGCGCTCCTTTTTTAATAATTCCATAAATAGATTTATCATAATTATCTTGGGCGGAAAGGCATAGTAAAAATGGCCTTTCTAATTCTTCTACCCTTTGTATTTCAACAATTCCACTTAAATTATCTAGACTTTTTTCAACTCTTTTGTATATGTTCAACATACGAATAACCTCTCTAACTATTTAATAAAATTATTATATCATAAAATTAACAATGAATATACAAATTTAGGCAATAAAAAATAGAAAATCTGTGTTTTAAATGTTAAAAATAATATATAATATCTTCAATTCTATTTTTTGATACAATATTATATTACACATCTGATTTAATCTCTATATTGATTATAGGAGAATGCCTAGAACTCTAATTATATTTAAGAATATACTATTTATGAATTGAAGGAGGTTTTAAATGAAAAGAATATTAGTTAGTACTATTTTGTTTCTAATTGTCATTGCTTTAGTTATATTTGGTATTTTAAGAAATAAAGAAGAAAAAACGGGTCTTACTAAAGTAACATTAGCAGAAGTTGCTCATAGTGTTTTCTACGCGCCACAATATGCCGCTATTAGTGAAGGTTTTTTTGAAGAAGAAGGCATTGATCTTGAAGTAGTTCTTACACCAGGTGCCGATGCTGTTATGGCAGCAGTTCTATCTGGCGATGTCGATATTGGTTTTTCAGGAACAGAAGCTACAATCTACGTTTATAATGGAGGAGAAGAAAATTACCCAGTAACTTTTGCAGCTCTAACTAAAAGAGATGGAGCATTTCTTGTTTCCAGAAAGAAAATTGACAATTTTACCCTAAATGATCTTAAGGGAAAGACTGTATTAGGAGGCAGAAAGGGAGATCGACTACTAAACTTATAATAAACAGTTTAAAAAAATAAATCGTTTTGACATCGAAAAGTTCGTTAGTTATTAAATCTATAATATTTATGTCAACTTAAACTTATAATATATTTCTACGGTTTTATCTTCACTAATAAGTATTTTATCAATAAAATTAACTAATAAATTTCTATTTGGTTTTTCAAAAGATAGGTATTCATCTATCTTCTTCAGTATTTCTTCTCTATTCATATCCTCATCTTTTTTTTTGATTTTAATTAATTCCAATTCTAATGCTATTTTACTATTCTTCCACGCTTCTATTTCTTGTTTATACTTAATAGTCAAACGACTAAACATTTCAATATCAATATTTCCTTTTAACTTGTCTTCATACACTTTATCAATAAAGGAGAGATTACTATCAATTTTTAAATCTAATGAGTTAATTTCTTTTTGTATTTTAACTTTCAAATTGTTTTTTTGGCAAGCCTGTTCTACTTTATCTTTAAAAAGAAAACTATTTACATATCTCTCACACATTTTTTTAAGATGGTGTAAAACTTTTTGTTCTAACTTATCATAATTATTGGAATGCGGAGTACACAGACCAAATTTGCTATGTGAAATGTAATATGTACAAATACAATATTTTCTTTTACCATCACTGCTTTTGTTAATTCCTATTGCATGACCACATTCCTTACAATACATAAATCCTGATAATAAATATAAATTTTTATTATTTGTTTTATGTTTATTTTTTTCTAGTAGTAATTGAACGGTATCGAAAACTTTTTTATCAATAATTGCTTCATGTGTATCAGGAATAATTATCCAATCTTCTTTTTTAGTTCTAATTTCTTTTTTTGATTTATAGTTTAATTTTTTTCTACGACCTTGAGTTAGATTGCCAATATAAGTTTCATTTGTCAAAATTTCTTCAATTGTTCGAGGACACCACAATTGACATACTATTCTTCTATTTAAACCTGCATAAACACTGGGAGTTGGTATTCTTTCCATAGAAAAGATATTTGCTATTTGTCTAGGGCTTTTTCCTTCAATCGCTAAATTAAATATTCTTTCAATAATGTGTCTTATGTTTTCATCAACAAGTAACTTATGTTTATCATTTGGATCCTTAATATATCCATAGACAGCTTTCCAGCCCAGAAACTCCCCTTTTTCTTTCTTTGTCTTTAATACTTTTTTGATTTTTTTTGAAGTATCTTTTAAGTAATAATCATTAAACACAAGTTTAAATTGCAAGAATTCTAATCCTGGTGTTTCATATAAAGTATCTATATCGTCATTAACTGCAATATATCTTATATTTCGTTCAGGAAATACTTTTTCAATATACTCGCCCATTTTAATATAATCTCTTCCCATGCGTGATAAATCTTTAGTTATAATTGTATCAACTTTTTTATTTTCTATATCTTTAATTAGTTTTTGCCAAGCAGGTCTATGAAAATTTGAACCAGTAAATCCATCATCAACATATTCATCGATAAGTAGCAATTCTTCTTTTTTCTTTTCTAGATATATTTGCAACAATTCTCTTTGATTAGTAATACTTTCACTCTCTAAATTATCACCATCTTCACGTGATAATCTTATATATAATGCCGCATTATATATTTTATTATTTATTTTTTTATCCATATATTAACTACTTTTAAAAGCTCCATTTTCCAAACAATAGTCTATTAAAAACTTTTCGATTAATTGTTGTAATGTCTTTCCCTTTTCATCAAAAATATTAATTATTTGCAATTTGTATCACCTAGTTAATCTTATGTATTTCACACTAGTTAAACACTTAAATTAAAAAAATTATTGCAACTTTTTTAAGCATTTAATCATTTCTAGTTTAAAAAATATATGCCTTCTAGTATTAGTAGCAATATTCTTATATTATAGTATAACTTTATTTTATTCATTTAAATAATTGTTAGAATATTTTAGTTTCTTTTATTTTTTAGTCTTATGATAGTATTTATTATGAAAAAAGGCACAATTAAAATTTATAATCTTAATGAGAAGAAACTTTACTAGTTCCATCATGATAATTTATTTCTATTCCTTCCTGATTATTATAAATATAAACGTTAAAACATATTTCGCCACATTTATCTTCAACTGAACTAGCTTCAATTTGCACGCCACTAGCTAATAAGTTGTCACCATCAAATATTGGCGTTACTCGATATAGTACATGATTATTTGTCTCATCTATATAATTGGCAACTTTATTTTCATATGGTAGCATACCTTCAACGTTCATACTTCTAGTACAAGTCATTAAATTTTTTTCATTGGCATTTTCACCTGTTAATTGATATCCTATTAAATGACAGCGATTATACAAATATTTACCACTAATGATATCGTATTTTTTTTGCTGCCAACCGGTTGGATAAATACTACTTATACTTTCTCTTTCCTCTGTAGGCATGGTATCCTTGCTAATATTAGCAAATGCTACTCCCACTCTTCCTAAAGAGTCTAAATTGCTGTAATATTCAAACGATGTTCTTTGGTAATCACTATCCGTAAAATTAGGAACATTGTCATATAAATAAACATATGAATGTTCATTATATTCAGGAATATTATTTAAACTATAAGAAGATATGGATTTATCTGTACTTTCTAAAGAAAATGCTATTCTTAAAATTACTACAATTAAAACGATAATTATTGTAACAAGTAAGCTAGTACTTTTAATTTTACTGCCAATTACTTTCATTTTTTACCACCTTATATTTATCCTTACGTTAAAATACTTATGAAGTTATCTTTCTACATACATTTTAACATATTTTTTTAGATAATTCACTAACATAATTTAAATTCATGACTATTTTCCATCATAATTACAAAGCAATCTAACTAGTATTATAACTTTAATAGCCGAAAAGGTGGTATGCCAGAAATGACATTCGAATGGGCCTTAAAAGAAAATGGTATCGATCCAAAAAATGATTTGTATATTGATACTTCTGTCGATTTTGCGGCAATGCAAGGTGCTTTTATTGGAGGTAATGGCGATTTTGTTACTCTATTTGAACCAAATGCCACAGCTGTCGAAAGTCAAGGACTAGGCTATGTTGTAGCTTATGTTGGTACATATGGTGGTGAAGTTCCATATACTGCCTATAATGCAAGAAAAAACTATATTGAAAATAATAAAGAGCTAATCGAAGGCTTCTCGAGAGCTATCGATAAAGGACTTAAATTTGTTAAAGAGAACGAAGCTGATGTAATAGCGGACAGTATAACAAGTTTCTTTCCTGATACGTCAAGAAATGATTTAATCACGATTATTAATAGATATAAAGATAATGATGCTTGGAGAGAAACTATTGCTATTAACGAAGAAGAATGGAAACATATTCAAGACATTATGATCGCTTCTGGCGAACTTGAAGAATATGTTCCATATGAAGATTTGGTTTATGATGAACACTTCAGCGAATTCTAATGATATCTTAATTATTAAAGACCTAACTAAAATATATCATACTAATGATAGTGAGATCCTTGCCATCGACGACTTAAATTTAACTATTAAAGATGGAGAATTTGTCGCAATTGTTGGACCATCTGGTTGTGGAAAGACAACTCTACTTTCAATTTTATGTGGATTAGAAAAAAAATCAGGTGGAGATATTATTTTTCCTGAAAAAGAATTAACTATGGGGTATATGTTACAAAATGACACTTTATTTCCTTGGCTTAATATTTTAGACAACAGTTTATTAGGCCTTAAAGTAAAAAAAATGATCAATAAAAAAAATACTGATAAAGTATTAAACCTATTAGAAACTTATGGACTAAAAGACTTTATCAAAAAAAATCCTAATAACTTATCAGGAGGAATGAGACAGAGAGTTGCTCTAATTAGAACTCTTGCAACTAATCCCGACATATTATTATTAGATGAGGCGTTTTCTGCTCTCGATTATCAAACTAGATTAATTGTATCTGATGATGTATGGCAAATAATAAAAAAAGAAAAGAAAACAACTATTATGATAACACATGATATTGCTGAAGCTATATCTATGGCAGATCGTGTTGTTGTTTTAACGGGAAGACCTTCCAAAGTTAAATGTATATATAATATTGAAATGCAAAATAAAAGTAGTCCTATTAATAATAGAAATCAGCCGGAATTTAGGAAATACTATGATATGATATGGAAGGATATTGATATTCATGTATAGTGATGAACATAAAGAGTTTTTGAAAAGAAGAAAAAAAAGAAAAGTACTAATTATCTTTTGTCAAGTAATACTTCTTTTAGGACTCATTATTATATGGGAATTACTTGCTAAATATGAAGTTATTAATACTTTCATCTCTTCATCACCAAGTAGAGTATTCGATACTATTATACAGTTATATAAAGATAGTAATTTATTTAATCATATTTGGACTACTGTTTACGAAACGATTATTAGCTTTGGTTTAGGAACAATAATCGGTATTATCATTGCGATAATTCTTTGGTGGAATAATTTTATCTATAAAGTTATTGATCCTTATCTTACTATTATTAATAGCCTTCCTAAAGTAGCAATGGGACCTATACTTATTATATACTTTGGGGCCAATATTAATTCTATTATTATTATGGCTCTTCTAATATCAGTCATCGTAACGGTTATTACAGTTTATAATGGTTTTATTTCAACAGATCAAAATAGAATTAATTTACTTAAATCATTTTCTGCTACTAAATATCAAATTTTTAGAATGGTTATTCTTCCCAGTAGTTATCCAACAATTATAAGTAGCCTGAAAATTAATATTAGTATGTCATTAATCGGGATTAATGACAGGGTGCGAGAAAAAGACTTCAAAAAAGATTAAAATATTTTATAATAGATGTTCACCTTGTTATTATCAATAACTACACGATCTATTAAATGTTCTATAATGCTTCGTTGTTCTTCAAAAGTCATAAACTTCCATGTGGATTTTAGACTTCTTACCATTTCAAAAGCAACTTTGTTTGCTTTTTCTCTTTCTTCGCTATTTCTTATTTTTTCTTCTATATTTTCTCTTTCTTTTTCTAAATCTCTTATTTTTTTACTAGTTTCTTCTACTGCAATACCATTAGAAATAAAATTAATTAGGTTTTCAACTTGCTTGTTTATTTTTTCTTTTCTTTCTTTTAATCCATTAAGCACATTGACAGTTGCTATATCAAAAGTAGATTTAAATAAATTTTCATCCAAACTCATTGAAAATAATTGTTCTAATACAATATCTTCAATTTCAAATGTATCCCAACGCTTATTTTTACAATTAGGATTTTTTATATATCTCTTTCTACTTGATTGTTGGGAATTACAATACATAATTAATCTTTTTCCCCATTTTTGATAACGATATCTTGCTCCACAATGACCGCAAATTACCTTTCCAGTTAATAAGTAATGTTTGTCGTATTTTTCTCTACTTCTCAATTTATTTACCCTTAAAATTTCTTCGTACAATTCTTTTGAAACTACTGCTTCGTGTTTCCCCTCATAAACTTGACCTTTGTATGGTACAACACCAGTATTAGTTATAGATAACAATCTTCTTTCAACCATTCTTTCATCCATATCTACGATTTCGCCAATATTATTAAAACTCTTCCCACTTAAATACATAGAAATCATTTTATTTAATATATCAACTTGTTCTGGTATAGGTATCAAAATACCTTGTTCTTTATCATATCTATAAGGAAAAGGTATTTTTCCACCACCTCGCCAATAACCATCTTCTGCTCGTTTTTTGATCCCAATTCTTGTTCTCTCTAGGATAGTTTCTCTTTCTAATTGTGCAAATACTGATAATACACCAATCATTGCTTTACCAAAAGGACTAGTTGTATCAAAATTTTCTTTCATTGAGATAAAACCAACACCATATTTATTAAATACTTCTTCAATTAAATATAAAGTATCTTTTTGACTTCTTGAGATTCTGTCTAATTTAAATACAATAACAGCATCAATTTTACCATCTTTGACATCTTGAATTAATCTTTGAATGGCAGGTCTATTTAAATCTTTCCCACTATAACCACCATCGATATAATATTCATATTCTGTAAACTCTTTACTCTTGGCATAACTTAAAAGGAATTCTTTTTGTGCTTCTATTGAATAACCCTCTAATTGCATGTCAGTAGAAACTCTAGCATATAGTCCCGCCTTTATAATAATTCCTCCTTTATCAATATAAAGGTCTTTTTTATAGGAACTATAAACTTACGAATCCATCCTAGCATAATTTTCTTAAAATGTAAAATCATTTTAGGTATTTTGTTCCTTAATATACTTTTTTACTAAATCATATATTACTTTTATTTTTATAACCATTAAATTGGGATCAATTTTATTACCTTTAGAATCATAATTATATATTTCTATATTCTTATTCATCAGATCACCTTTATTAAAGTCTATTGCATTAGACTTTGAATAAGAACTAGACATCGTTAGATTCCTTTCTCTCTAAAGATAAGTCTTGTTCTAAAGGATGTTTCAAATGTATTTCAATAATTGTTTTTGTATCATCTCCATTATCAATATTCAAATGATATACATCATTATTAATTTTTCCTTTAATATATGCTTTTTCTTTGGGAGTTAGTTTTTCTTTTATTTCAAAACTTGCAAAAGTTCTATTATTATTTTCTTTATATTCAAAAAGATTAATTTTTTCTTTTAATATATCTTGTACTATATTTACAATATTTTCTAATTTCTTCATTTCAACTAACTTAAATTTTTCTTGTGAAGAAAGATCTTCTCTTTGAATAATATTTTCATTTCTTAATCTGTGTAATCTATCATATTTTGTAACTATATTTTCTACTGTGAAATAAGTATGTGATAAATCTACTAGTGGAGTTATTTTTCTTTCTAACTCGCCACTAGAATAACAAGATAATTTTTTATATATTATTGTATCTCTAAATATTGGATAACCAATATTAGGGAAAATAATTGTTTTATAATGTAAATTCTTAACTTCATCTGGAGTAAGTAAATCTCTAGCAATTAATGAAGTAGATTTATTACCATTATAGTTAGTAAAACTAATAGACTGACTAATTGAGTTAGATTCTATTGTTTTTTTGCCAAGTCTTTTAGAAACTGCTTCTGCAGTATCCATCGTATTAGTTTTTAAATAAGCAAGACCAGAATTATCAAGTATAATTTGTGCTACTTCTTTACCATATACATTATCTAATTGAGATAAACTTTGTATAAAAAAATGATATCTTAAACCACGACTTCTTGCCACACTTACTATTGACTCAATACTAGGTTCTATTAATGGGGGACAATTTGCAAACTCATCTAATAACCAGTCAATTTGTATAGGTACTTTTTTATCTTTATTAGAATTAGCAAGTTTTACTAATTCCTTATATAAAAGACCAACTATCATTGTAACCAATGGATAATAAGTTTTATCTTCATCTGGAACTATTACAAATAATGCAGATTTTTCTTTTCCTAAAATATCAAAATCAAAATCTGATTTAGAAGTAACATTAGCAACATTGACATCATCAAATATTGCCATTTTTTCACTAAATACACTAGTAATTGATTTATAAATGTTCTCACTAGAAGAAAGAATAGGAATTAAACTATCTTTAGATTTACTACCATATTTCTTTTGTTCTACATACATTTTAAATTTTTTAGCATTTTTTTCTTCCATAGTAGAATTTTGGAATTTTCTAATACTAGTCATAGTAATTTGTTCTCGTTTAATTTTTCCATCTTTATATTCTTCTAGGAAAAAACCAATTAAACCCTCAAGTAAATTTTTAGCACTATTGTTCCAAAAAGGATCTTTACCTTGCGACTTTTCATAAGTAATCATCGATGCAATAGAAGTAATTAATCTATTAGTTTCTGCATAATGAGATATAGATAAATTACTATAATTTAATTTTTCGTTTTCATTAGAAGTTTCATTCGCTTTTTTATTATATTCAATGTATTTTTCATATTCTAAAACTATAGGTTCTATATAAATAAAGAAGATAATAAATACAATTAAAATTAACAATAAAAAAACTAGGGATAGTGTCATATTCTATCCCTCGTTAATCTATTATTATAAGGCATAGTCCTCCTTTGATTTTTTCAAACCAGTAACCATGTCATCAATTACAGAGTTTATATCTCTATTAGTTATATTTCTAAAATTACCATAACCATCTCAATGGATTCTGTTCTCATTAATTCAACATTAGTATTTGTTATATCAATTTTTTTAGATAAAGTTATATCGTATTTTTTTCACTATCATTACTTATTTTTTGAACTATATTTAAATCTTGTTTAATATTTGATTTAGGACAAATAATATATATATATTACCATCCATATCTTCGCACCACAATTTTATATTATATTGCTCTTCATTATTGTTTATTTCATAAATATTACAATTTATTGTCTTATCAAAAGTTCCTAAACTTAATAATGTATTAATAATTTTTTTGTATAAAGATTGATTTATCTTTAAATTCTCAATTAATGTTATTACATTTGGATCACTTGAAATTAATTCAAATGTTTTTTTCTTCTTGCTTCTAACCATAAACCCTCTTATCTATAATCAGAATTTTAATTCACTCATAGAATGAACATCAATACCAATTCTTTTGTATAATTGCTCAGTATTTAATGATACTATTTCATAGTTATTTAATTCTAATTTTTCTATTATTTCATTTATTATATTTTCATCATCACATTCAATTTCCATATATGGCTTAATTAAAGGCCATATATCAATTTCAATTTCAGCACTTTTATAGATATAACTATATCTTATTTTTTCTTGATAACTTCTCCTTGCAATACCTATGCTTTCTAGAAATAAATTTGCTTCTTCTAAATCTGAAACTTCAAATTCTGTTTCAATAACATTTTGAAAGTTAGATGTATTTTTTTCTAATATATGTTTACTTGTTAAAACAGATTTATTATTACTTTGCCTCAATCGTACCCATTTATTTGGATTAATTTTTAATTTAGTAAATAAACTTTCAGTATCTTTATCATCTAAAAATTTTGTTATTTCTTGTATCGATTTATTTAATATTTCTTCTAAACTATTTAATTCATATTTTTTATTTAAATCTTCTAAATCTTCACTATTAACTAAATCTTTAAACTCTCGAATCAAAACTTCTAATTTTTTAATATTAGTATTTACAAGAATAGGACTATCAACCTTTAATAATTCTCTAATTTCTAAATACCTATAGTATAATGTAGGTATATCATATACATATATTTTTTGATCTTTTTTTCCTTTATTTTCTGCTCCAAGTTTTTCTAATTTTTCTTTAATGTTATCAACATTAATATCTAGTACTTTAATTTCTTTTTCAAACTTTGACATTTTATCAACTCCTCTTATAATAACATTATAGCACAAATTAAATATTATTTTTTTGATTTTATCACAAATATTCTATATGGATATGGTCTAAAATATTTTTTAAAGTTTAAAAGTCGTTTCATCCTAGACATATAATGCATCGATTTTTCTTCTAAGATTATTCCACCAGAAATCTTAATTAAATTTCGCCAGAATTTATTATTCTTATATCTTTCATCACCATACATTGCTTCTTCTTGATTAAAATATTTTGTAGGTATCCCAAATATCACGATTTTTGCGATTTTCATTTGTTGTCTTAATGTATCTATAATTTGATCATCATTAAAATGTTCAAGAACTCCATTACTAAAAGATACATCAAAATAATTTTCTTTATAGTCTAATTCAAAAATAGATTTATTTTTAAATGCAGGTTTATTTTTTGAATTGTAACTCTTTGCGATTCTCTTTGATAAATTCAAAATATCTTTATCTATATCGATACCAATCACATCATATCCTAAAGATGCCATATATGTTGATAAAATACCAGTACCAGATCCAGATTCAATTATTTTTTGATCTTTTGCATATTTTTTGATTAAATTAATTAAAATTCTTTTGTTTTTAATTTTGTCATCTACATAATTTTCAAGATTTCCTTTTTTTGATATATCTTTTAAATATACTTCATACCATCCCATAAAATCACTCTTACAAGTTTTTCTGAAAAAGAATACTCATTTTTATTAAAAATATCATGTGCTATACAACTATTACCATTATTATCTAATTGATAATCAAGCAAAATTTTACCATTTTCATATCGACCAATTTCATATCCTGGTTTTGTCATGAAAATGCATGGATATACATTTCCATCTGAGGTAATTACAACTTCATCTACACCAGCAATACATTTGAAATTGCAATTAGGATTGTCATTATCTTTACCAAATAAACCATTTCTTTTAATCTTCAAAATATCTTTGCTATATTTTTTTCTCATTTCAATTAATTGATTAAAAAATTGTTTAGTTTGTTCTTCATTAAGACACAAGTTAGAACAATTAGACTCACATTTACCAGTATTAACACAATTAAATAATCTTATTGTACCAACACCTAAGTCAATCGTTTTTTTGCAAATATCATCTAATTTATCAAAATTTTCTGTTGTTATTGTACACATCAATTCTGGATTGAGATTTTGATCCTTAATTTTCACTATAGCATCTTCAACAATTTTTTGTGGCACAGTAGATATTTCTGTTCCAAAGTGATAAGACATTGCTATATTCTTTATTCCGACTTTTTTAATTTTTTCTAAAATACTAGCATCCCTATGGATTATCAATCCATTTGTTAAAATTCTACTTTGATCTGATAATTTCAATGCTTCAAAATAATTATTATGTAATAGTGGTTCTGTTCCATTTATAATTATTTTATATTTACCCTTTAATGATTTACACATTTTTAATAATTCTTCACCAGACAAATTACCAGTATATGATATATAACAGTGCTCACAATTGGCATTACAATTTGAACAAGACATAATTGTAACTTGTTTCCCAGTATATTCAATCATATATAGTTCTCCATATAATCAGTTAAAGCATTACCAACTTTTTCATCTTTTCCATTATTTGTAATTACTATATCACCATTGGCAAGTATTAAAACATATTTTTTTTCCATATCTTCTTCAATTCTAGTATCAATATTTTTGATCTTACTTTCTTTCTTAATATTTTCAACAACTTTTGAATATTCTCTCATCGAAATATCAAACGATTCCTTATTTATAACCGCTTTTTCTCTTAAAGGCATAAATTTAAATATTCTCCAACTATAAATATTATAATTATTTAAAAAATCTATTAAGTCATTAAAGTTACTTAAATTGTTTTTACATACAACACTATTAATTCTAATTTTAACTTCATATTCTTTTTCTTTAATATAATCTAGTATTTCTTTAATTTCTGTATAATGATATCTTCCTCTTCCTAAACTTTCATTTATATCATCACTTGTTGAGTCTATTGATAAAGTAATACTATCTAAATATTTATATATTTTGTTAATTCGTTCTGGTGTTAATAATTTACCGTTTGTTATTATTTTGTTTTTAATCCCTTTTTCATAAGAAATTTTAAGTAACTCATCAATTCCAGATAATAGCAATGCTTCTCCACCAGTCCATGTAATACTATTAATCCCTGAATCATATAAATTATTTAATATTTGTAAATTTTCATCAAAAGACAAGTCTTGTAGATTTAAAAAACGATGACAATATTTACAATTTTGATTACAACGGGCAGTAATATTCCAACAAATTTCTAATTCTTTCATTTGATTCTCCTTGCCAAAATATAACCGAATCTATGGAAATGATCTCTTACACAATCTACATGTGCTCCTTCAAAAGATGGATTGTTATTTTCTCTATAAGATAAAATTTCCCATTCATCCGTATTGAAATATTTTTTAATTTCATCTTTTCTATAAAATTTATTTGATGGATAATTTTCATAATCATTCTCATCAATAGCCATCATATAATCAATATATAAATATCCTTTTGGTAATACAATTTCTTGTAGTTTTTTTGTTTTCTCTTCCAAAGTAAAATCTTTGTTAGCAGAATAGTGTAGAGAACAACTAGTAAATACCACATTAAATTTTTCAGTAGAATTTGTTCTATAAAAATCTCTTTTTTCAATTGTTGCAAATTGTTCTAATTTTTCTATACTTAATCTTTCAGTTATTCCTAAAACTCTTTTTCTTTCTAATTCAAAATCTTTAGATTTAAAATTAACAGAATATTCATGTTTTTGTTTTTCTTTTACTATTGGAAAATCTTTATATCCACCATATAATGCTATATCATCAATGTCATAACCAGTAATTTTTATTTTTTCTCTTGCAAGTGGCATTAAAAATTTACCATCAGAACAGCCAACAATACAAGCAGTAAAATTCTTTCCCCAATCATTTTTTGCTAAATTTAACAATTTATATAATCTTGTTGGTGGATTTCCCCAAATACTTTTAGTTTTCATATTTTAACATCCTTTCTTTAAATTCTAATATTTCTTTTAATTTATTAATATCTATTGTTTGTTCACTATCACATAAACTTTGTTTAGGATTTGTGTGAACTTCGATTATTAAACCATCAGCTCCTGCAATCAATGCTGCTTTACTCATAGGTGCTACAATATAATCTTTCCCACTAGCATGAGATGGATCAATAAATATAGGTAATCTACAATGTTTTTTTATATAAGGTATAGATTGAATATCTAATACATTTCTTGTTTCATTTGAATCAAATCCTCTAATACCTCGTTCACATAACATAACATTATAATTTCCTTCTTTTAATATGTATTCACATGCTAAAAGCCATTCTTTATATGTAGCAGAAAATCCCCTTTTTAATAATATTGGTTTTTGGGTTTTGCCTAATTCTTTTAGCAATTCATAATTATACATATTCCTACTACCAACTTGAATTATATCAATACCATTACTATATTTTATTACTTGTTCTATTGTCATTAATTCTGTAACGATATACATATCTAATTCTTTTTTTATTCTTAATAATATTTCTATTCCTTCATCTTGTAATCCTTGAAAAGAATAGGGATTAGTCCTTCCTTTATATGCTCCACCTCGAAGAAATTTTATCCCTAGTTTTTTTAACTCATGTGCTATATTGTAAAGTTCTTTATAACTGGAAAAAGTGCAAGGGCCCGCAATGACTACTTTTTCTTTTCCACCAATAATACTTTCATTAATATTTATTGTATTAGGAACAACTGCTGAATTATATAAATAATTATTTTCCATTTTAATCTTTTCCTTCCAATAAATTACATTCATAAGACTCTTTCCAAACATCTAGTTTTTTTAATTCAGTATAATAATTTGTCTTTTTAAAACATTCTATACTTTTTTCAATATCTTCTATATTTTGACCTAACGAACAATATCTAAATGTAATATTATTATCAATATTTACTTTTCTATAATCATTTAACATTGGCTCTTTATTAAGTATATATCTGTAGTCATCATTACAAAGGATTTCAAAATCTAATTCTTTATCAACATTTTTTATATTTTTTTTGTTGCATTGATTATTTTTACAATTTAAACAACCAAATAAATGATTAAAACAATTTCTCGTATATACTAAAGGCATTTTACCTCCAATAATAACTTGCATGGAATTAGATTCAAAGATTTTTTTATTTGTTTTATAAGATAACTCTGGGGATGCAGTAAATATTTCAATATCATTTTCAATTAAATAGTTTAGAGTTTTTTTATTCCATACATAAATTGTATAATCGACATATCTTTTTTTAAATTTAATATTTTTACATAAATAAATTTGAGTAAATCTAGTAAACATTATTTCTTTATTTTCAAGTAATTTTAAATATTCATTTATATTTTCACTTTTCCAATTAAATATTGGTAATTTATAGATTATTTTATTTCCAAATTTTTTTATTAGGTTTTCAATATTTTTTAAATTATTAATTGTTCCTATATCATAAATAATCTTTAAAAATTTATCATTTATAAATCTTTCAATTACATTAATATCATTGGTTTCTAAATATAATTCTTTTAATCTTATTTCAGTTGATGGTATAAAAGTAGATTTATCTTTTAATAAACAATCTAACAATATATAATTAACCATATCATTATATACAAACTTATTAATTTTTAATATATTATTATTTTCTCTTTGATATTTTATTTTATATATATTTATATTACTATCTCTTTGCTCTATATTTTTGATAAAATCATTTAAATTTAAATCTATTAAATCTTGATTATTTCCAAAAAATGTATGACCATCACCTTTATAATTCATATATAAAATTTCAGTAATAGTATTATTTTTTATAGTTAAATCAAATGCTAAATTCTTTTTATTAATATTGTATGGTTTTTTTATTTCTGTATAAATATACATTACATTTTCATCTAAATAATCTTTAGAAAATTCTATTGGTTTATTATCAATATATTTAATACAAATATCTTGATCATTAATATTTTCTAAAAGAGATGCTTTCATAAATGGTTTAGTTCTGGTATTTATTTTCTCATACAAACCATTTTCTTTAATATGTGTTCCTAACATATATCCAGTAGTTTTGTCGCTAGTTTTTTTTGAAGAAATATTATTTAATATTGTTTTTATTTCTTCTGGATTTCTTCTTCTTCCTTCTAATTTTAAGCAGTCAATTCCATCTAATTTACTTATTAAATTTATACAATCCATATCTGGAATATATAAATAGTGTCCCTTTTCATTATTTATTGAATAAATATCTCTACAAGTAATAATACACTTGCCACGATTTCCACCTCCACCATTAATTAGAGTTCCAAAAAAGCATAATCCAGAAAAACTTAAACATTGTGATCCCCAAATAAAACATTCTAATTCAATATCCGTATTTTCTTTAATATTATTTATTTCATTTAGAGTTAATTCTCTAGATAAAATTGCTCTCTCGCCATTTAACGACTTTATAAAATTTACATCATCTATATTGTGAGCTCCAAATTGAGTTGAAAAATGTAGGGGAACATCAGGAAATTCTTTATGTAATTCTGTCATAAGTCCAATATCAGTGATAATAAATGCATCTGGTAAAGTGTTATTTTTTAAAAACGCTATTACTTCTTTAATTTCTTCATCCAACATTAATATATTAAGTGTCAAAAAGAATTTTATATTATTTTTGTGCAATTCTTTTATTAAATGGTTATATTCTTCAGTAGTAAAATTTATTGCTTTATTTCTTGCATTCCACTTTTTTAAACCACCATAAACTGCATTGGCTTTACCATCTATTGCAACTTCAATATGTTTCATATTACTAGATGGGCTTAAAATTTCCATAAAACCATCTCCTTTAAATGCTATTTTTTTATATTTAAATTATCTTTTTTTTGTAAGAGTTTTTTCTTCTTCTAAATCTAATAAAACTTTTTCTTTAATTTGTATAGTAAATGTTCTATCATTAACTTTATATTGTGCTGTCTCGCCAATTCTCTTGTGATACATTGCTTTACCAATAGGACTATTAATAGAGACTTCACTAATACCAGTATCTAAACCAAAAGATGGATTAGTTGCAACTAATTTAAAAATTTCTTCCTCTCTATCACTTTCAGAAAAAATCATATCAATTTTAACAATATCACCAATATCAATTAATGATTCATCTCCTAAATTTTCTACTATTTCTGCTGTTAGTAATTTTTGCTTCATTTCTGCTATTTCTATCATTAAAGTTCTTTCTTGTGCTTCTGCTTGGTATAATGTAGGGTTGTCATGCCAGTTATCACCTTGAAAAATAGCATCTGTTCCTTTATATATTCTTAAATCTGCTAATTCTTTTTCTTTTCTTTCTATTTCTTTTTGATATGCTTCATATCCTTGTTTATTTAATTTAAATTTTTCTTTCATATTTTTTTACCTTCTTTCTATATTTGGAATATTAAAACCTTTTTTAATAAATCATCTTTTTTTAGGACTTCATTTATATTCATCAAGTAAATTTTTTTTCTTTACCAACGCCCTTTGTTGACTTTTTAATTTTAAAATTTCTTCATCTACAACTTGTTCTACTTCTTCTAGTGTTTTGTTTTCTGTATCAATGACAATATATGGTAAATTAAAACTTTCTAAAAAATAAATCATTTTTTTAAATCCATCATCTTTTTTTTCTGGATCGTCCAAATCTGGATCATTTTTATCTCTTTTTCTTAATCTTTCCATTCTTGTCTTTGGTGTAGCATATAATAAAATAGTCAAATCTGGTGTTCCACATGTTTCAATTAACGCTTTAAATACTGGATCACTATCAATTGAGCCATTCCAATAGTAATTAGAAACTAAATGTCTATCAATTACAATATTTTCATTTTGAAACATCCTTGCAACATATATATTTCCTAATGCGATATACCATGATTTTAATACATCATCGTTTATTTCATACATTCTATTTGCAACTTTCATTAAATCAGCATATTTTTTTTCTGCTCCATCATTGTAGAAATAATGTAATGGTTTTTCAATAAATGTAAAATTATATTTTTCACAAATATATTTTGATACTTCTGTTTTACCAACTCCATCCATTCCTTCAACTGCTATTAGCATTTTTTACCACCTCCATCAATAAAATATTCAATACCTTCCGCAACTCCAGAATTATTATTATCATATTTAGTAATATATTTTGATATCTTTTTTGCTTTATCACTTCCATTATTCATACACACAGAATTAGGAAAAATAGATAACATATCTAAATCATTATCACCATCGCCAAAAACCAACACTTCTTCAATAGGTATTCCTAATAGTTTAGTTAGTTCAACTAGTCCAGATGCTTTCGTATCGTTAGTAGCACCAATTTCTATATAATTTATTTCTTTATTTAAAATATGTTCAAATAAATTTTTATTGTATTCTGTTATATGCAAATGATATTTTTTTAATATGTTATGTAGTTCTTTAATTGTAGAGTCAAGTTCATGATCTGACACTATAATTATTTTTGTTATATCATGTTCTTTAATATGAGTTTCCAAATCATTTATCAAATAACAAAAACTTTTACAATCATCTGGATATGTTTCATTTAATAGACTATGTTTCAAATTAAAATAATCCATTTGATCGGATACTTCACATAAGTTTTGATTTAAATGAATATATAAATTATTTTGTTTGCAGTATTTATATATTTCTAAAACTGCTTCTTTTTGTAATATTGAATATTTTAAACTTTTTAACTCATTTAAATCTAATAGGTGGCTTCCATTACCAAAAACACCATAATCACAATTTATTTGCTTACTAATATATCTAGTTGATGAATATTCTCTTGCTGTTGCTAATGCTATAAGTATTCCTTTTTGTTTTGCTAATCTTATTGCTTCTAAATTTTTATTTGATATTGTGTTATTATCACAGAGAAGTGTTCCACCAATATCTAAAGCAATTAATGATATTTTATCTATGATAAACCACCTCCATACGATTTAATTATAACACTTGTGATAATAAATATTAATTATATCTTTTTTATGTGTCTATAACTTTGGGTTATAACAAAGTGCAAAAAAAAGAATCACTTTTTAATATGATTCTTTATAAAATAACTTGCTAAGTTAGTTAAATAATCTTCAATACAAATTAAATTTAATTCTAGTTTAGGTAAATTATATGGTGTTTGTAATTCTAACAGTTCATTAGTTTCTAATTCTTTTTTTACTGCTTTCTTAACTACATAACCAGTTCCGATACCACTTTTCACAGAAGAAATGATCAAATCTGTAGTTTCTACTTCCAAAACTACATTTAATTTAACATTGTGTTTCTCTAATTCTTTTTCTAAATTTTTTCTAATTGAACTTCTTTCATATGGCATTATATATTTTTGTTTTTCAATATCATTTTCTTTATTACTTTTTGTTGTAATAAAACATGTATCAAAAGAAGTTAAAAGAGTCACTTTTAAATTGTTATTAACAATATTAATTGGCGAACTGTCTATAACAAAATCAATTCTATGTTCTTCTAATCCTTTTAATAGTTCTGTAGTAGTACCATTAATAATTCTAAAAAATACATTTGGATGTTTTTTTCTATATTCTTCAATATATTCTAATAAATAAAATGAAGCAATATGAGCAGGTGCTCCAATTACTATAGTTCCAATATTCATATTATTATTTTCTTTAATAATTTTTTCTCCTGCCATTAAATAATTATAAGACTTATCAATATAATGATATAATTGCTTTCCATCATCAGTTAATACCAATCCGTTGCTATCTCTATAGAATAACTTTGTTCCTAATATATCTTCTAAATTTTTAATTTGTTTACTAATTGCTGGTTGAGAAACACACAACTTTTTTGATGCTTCAACAAATGAATTACATTTAGAACAAATATAAAAAACTCTATACAAGTTAAGATTTATATCATTAATCATTGCTATCACTCCTAATTATTTATCTTTTCAATAATAACAACTTTTATTTTATTGTTATTCACATCATAGTTGATATTATCATCTATAATATTTTTTAAATATAATGCTTTTCCTAGCGGACTATTAAGTGTGATTTCTTGAATATCATTTTCGTTTTCTATAATAGGTATAAAATTACCAGTTAATCTTATTGTTGTTTCTTCAATATCATCTTCTGAATAATATACTTTAACTTTTAAAACATCACCAATATTTATTAAATTATTATTTTGGGTTTTATTTTCTATTATTTTTAAACATTGTTTTGTTTTTAACATGTTTTCAATTCTTGTAGCAATACTGCGACCTTGACGCATAGATTCTTCAAAAGCAAAATTATCATGCCAACCATCTCCAATTGCATCTTGATATGCTTTACTACCAGTTGATGAAACTAACAAACTTTGTTGTTTCAACTTTTCTAATTCTTCTAAAAATTGATTATAACCATTTTCATCAACAAAAATTTCTTCCATAAATCAAACCTCATTTAATATTATACCATGATTATTGATTTATTTATCAAATAATTTTATACCCAATTCTTTTTTACATTCCAAAATTTTGCTTTCTATTCGATCGATTTCTTTATTACGAATATCTATATAATAACAAATGCTTTTTCATTTTTAGTATTTGTCTCGTATCTTCCAAGACAAAATTATTATCCATTTTTTAAGCCCTCCAATTTTATATATTTTTTTAAAGTACTACATTATAACAAACATAAACTATTTTCCTATAAAAATCAACGCTTTTTCTTAAACAATTGTGCAAAAGACATTCACTTTACACTTGTATAAAATACCTTTTAGAAATGGAGGTAAGAGATTAATATGAATAGTAAAAAAATTCTTGCAATGAATTTAAAATATTATAGACAACAATATAACTTATCTCAAGAAAAATTTACTGAAAAAGTAGGTAGTAATTTAGTTTATATTAATCAGTTAGAAAATTGCAAAAGAAAACCAACTACAGATATGTTAGATAAAATAGCAGATGGAATCAATAGGAATATTGATTCAAAATTGAATATAACTGCCTCTGAATTATTAAAATATGATGAAAGTCATAAAACAGACTTTACTACTTCCTTTTATAGAGTCTGTAAAAAAATCTGTGTAAATGACTAAAAAATCTTTCCATGATATAATAAAAGAAATGGAGAGATTTTTATATGAAGGAAAAAAATAATAATGGAAAAGAAATATTAAGAATATTACAAGAAAACTATGAATTAAATACAGCACAGGATTTATCTAGTGCATTAAAGAATATGTTTAAGGATGCCCTACAAGAAATGATGAATGCAGAATTTGATTCATCAATGGGATACTCTAAATATGATAAAACTAGTGAAAAAACCAATTATAGAAATGGTTCAACAAAAAAGAATTTAAAGAGTGAATTTGGAGAGTTTGAATTTGAAACACCTAGAGATCGTAACGGAGAATTTGAACCTAAAATAGTGCCTAAAAATGTGAGAGATGTATCTGGTATAGAAGATAAAATAATATCTCTCTATGCTAGAGGTCTAACGACTAGAGAAATAAATGAACAGATACAAGATTTATATGGAATAGAAATATCTGCCACTATGGTAAGTAATATAACAGATAAAATCATACCAGAAATAAAAGAATGGCAAGATAGACCATTAGATAATGTTTATCCAATAGTTTTTATAGATGCAGTACATTTTAGTGTTAGAGAGGAAAACAGAGTTGTTAAGAAAGCAGCATATATAGTATTAGGAATTAATAAGGGGGGATATAAAGAAATACTAGGAATATGGATTGGAGAAAATGAGTCTTCTAAGTTTTGGCTAGGTGTATTAAATGAATTAAAGGATCGAGGGGTAGAAGATATATTAATTATGTGTAGTGATAATCTCACAGGTATTAAACAAGCAATAGAAGCGGCATATCCTAAAACCATCCAGCAAAGATGTATAGTTCATATGATAAGGAATTCAGTTAAATTTATATCTTATAAAGATTTAAAAAATTTCTGTAATGATTTAAAAACTATTTATACATCTAAAAACGAAAAAGAAGGATATGAACAACTTCAAAGGGTAAAAGAAAAATGGAAAGATAAGTATTTATCAGCATTTAAAACATGGGAAGAAAATTGGGATGCCATTTGTCCATTCTTCCAGTTTTCAGAAAAAATAAGAAAAATAATGTATACAACAAATACCATAGAATCTTTGAATAGACAATTTAGAAAATATACCAAAACTAAAACAGTATTTCCAACAGATATGTCACTATTAAAATGTTTATATTTATCAGTTAAAAACATATCTAAAAAATGGACTGCACCTTACAGAAATTGGGGGCCAATATTATCAGAATTATCTATAATGCTTGATGGTAGAATTTAAGTTCCTTGACAATTTTAAAATATATGTTATTATTTAAATAACAAAAGGAACCTATATTCATAAGTTCCTCATCATGGAAAGTTTCCATTTACACAGAATTTAGGACACACTC
>JAGHHB010000044.1 GCA_017887885.1 Bacilli bacterium
CACATTAAAGGTCACGGATATGGGAAGTATATTTCATAACTGTAGAAAGTTAATATCTTTAGATATACGAAATTTTGATTTTTCAAATGTGACTAGTTATAGTAATATGTTTTATGGTATTAGTACTCCTACTATTTATGTTAAAGATAGTACTGCTAAAGAATGGCTTGTTAGTAAATTTAATAATCTTACCAATATTGTTATACCTTAAAAAATTACAGATTTATTAGTCTGTAATTTTATTATTAAGAATTATTTATATTGCATAGCGATAGATATTTAATAGTTTACTTTTTCTCTTGGATATATTATAATTAATTAAAGGGATTATGGGTGGTAAGGTATGAGAATAGATGTACTTACATTGTTTCCTAGTATGTATGAAAGATTTTTAACAGAATCAATTATTAAAAGGGCGATTGATAGTAAGAGAGTAATTGTGAGAATTCATAATATAAGGGATTACTCTATATATAACAATAGACAAGTAGATGATTATCCTTATGGTGGTGGTAGTGGTATGGTTCTTATGTGTGATCCTATCTTTCGTGCAATTGATTCGTTGAGAGAGGATAATAGTATTATTGTAATGATGAGTCCTTCAGGAAAGGTTTTTAAGCAGAAAATAGCTTATGATTTGTCAAAATATGAGCATCTTATTATTTTATGCGGGCATTATGAAGGATTTGATGAGCGAATAAAATCACTAGTAGATATAGAGCTATCAATTGGAGATTATGTGCTTACTGGTGGCGAAATACCCTCAATGGTAGTTATGGATGCAGTGATAAGATTAGTGGATGGTGTTATCAATAGTAATAGTTTGACATCAGAAAGTTTTAATAATAATTTACTAGATTATCCTAATTATACTAAACCAGCGGAATATCGTGGTCTTAAGGTTCCTGACGTTCTTTTAAGTGGACACCATAAAAATATAGAGAAGTTTCGTGAAGATGAAAGAATTAGATTGACAAAAGAGAATAGGCCTGATTTGTTAGGAGATAGAGATGAGTAATTATTATATTTGTAAAGACAAAAAAAATGGAGAAGTTATTTTTTTAGAGTATGATTTAAATAAAGTCTATGAGGTTATGCCAAAAGTAAAAAAAGCGGGAGCTATTGAAGTTAATAAAATTGTTTTTGTGTCTTCTAGTTTTTCTGAAAAAATTATCAAGAAAAAGATCGAATATAAGTTGAAAAAATTATTGTTAGATTTGAAGGAAAGTGATGATGAAGGTGATCAAGGAGGAAAGGTCAGAAACTGTCTAGAAGAAGCAGAAAGACTAAAATGGAATATTATTAATAATTATATTAAATATTTGGGCAAAGATTATGTTAATTTAATACTTAAAAAATTACAATTAGTTATTGATGAATATCATAAGAAAATGTATATTATGAGAAATAATAAATATGAGGAATTATTTATGAGTATGTTTAGTGATAATCAAGAAAGAAATTCAGGAAGAAGAGGACGATAAAAATAGAAAAAATGTTTTTGTTATCTTTATGAGTAATCAATATATGTAGGTGGTAATATGCAAGAAATAATATTATTAATACCTGATAATATTAAAAAAAAAGTTATAGAAGAGGCGAGAAAAAAATATTATAATGTTCAGATAAAATTTATGTCTCTTGAAGATTTTATAAAGAAAATACTTTTTGATTATGATGATAAGACAATATATTGTTTAATGAAGAAGTATCATTTTAAATATGATGTTGCTAAAAGATACTTAAATAATTTATTTTATATTAATGATAACTTAAATAATCATAAAATGAAAAAGCTGAAAGAAATAAAACAGTATTTAGACGATAATAATTTATTAGTTTATGATTATTTTTTTCAAAATTATGTCTTGGATAAAATGATATATATTTATGGTTATAATTATATTGATAAATTTTATTTAAATATTTTGAAGAAATTTGATTATAAGATAGTTAATATTAAAAAAAATAAATATGAAGTAAAGAATATTTTTGGGGCAAATAGTATTTCCGAAGAAGTTATTTTTGTGTGTAATAGGATAAGCTTGTTATTAAAAAATAATATTAATATAAGAAAGATTAAGCTTATTTATAGCGGTGAATATGATATTGTTTTGGCGAGATTTTTTAAACTATATAATATACCTATCGATATAAATAAGATTAGTATTTATTCTACCTATGATTGTAAAATGATCTTAAATAATTTAGATAATATTACTGAAAAGGTAGAAGATATTAAAAATAGAGATATTTATAATTGTATTATTGATATTCTTAATAAATATGCTTTCATAGATAATAAATTAGAAGTAAGAGAGCTTCTTATTAATGATTTTAAAAATACATATTTAAATATTAATACATGTAATGTTATTGGTTTAAATGACTATATCGAAGAAGATGATTATGTTTTTTTGTTAGGTTTTAATCAGGAGAATTATCCTAAAAGATTAAAAGATGATGATTTTTTTTCTGACAAAGAAAAAGTGATTATTGGTATGAATACAAGCAAAGAAATAAATGCTCTAGAAGAAGAGAGTACAATTTTAAATATTCTAGGTATTAAAAACTTAACTATTACTTATAAACTTTTTGATAGTAGTAATATTTATACAAGATGTAGTTTATTCAAAGAAATTAACGATTTAAAAATAGAAAATAATGATTACAGCAACTCTAATATATTAAATAGGTTACTATTGGTAGGAATGTTAGATGATCTTGTAAAATATAATGTTAAAAATAAAGATCTAGATTTATTATATAGTAATTATCAGGATATTTCTTTTTTGGAATATGATAATACTTATCAAAAAATAGATTCAAATAAACTTTATAAACATTTGAATAATAAATTGAGTCTATCTTATACGGCGATGGATAGTTATAATAAATGTAAATTTAGATATTATTTACAATATATATTATCTTTAAATGTCACGAAGAATAGTTTTGCTATAGTTATGGGCAATCTGTGCCATTATCTTCTTGCTAATATGGACAATGAAGACTTTGAAATTGAGTTATATTATAATAAGTTTTTAGTATCTGAAAATGAACTTTCTGACAAAGAGTTGTTTTTTCTCGAAAATATTAAGGATGATATGGCATTTGTAATAGAAGTAATAAAGAAGCAACAAAGTTATACTACTTTTGATCAGAAAATATACGAAAAACGAGTATATGTAAACAAGATGCGTAACATTAAAGTTGTTTTTACTGGTATAATTGATAAAATTTTGTATAAAGAAGAAGATGATATTACGTATCTAGTTATTATTGATTATAAGACAGGAAGCGCTAATATTAATCTTAAGAACATAGATACTGGTATAGATCTTCAGTTACCTATATATTTATATTTATCGTCAAAATTGGAATTGAAAAACATTAAAATAGTGGGCTTCTATTTACAAAAATTATTAAGTAGTAGTTTAAGTAATGATAAGGATTATTTTACAACATGGGAAAGTAATTTGAAATTAGATGGCTATTCAATTGATAATGAACATATTTTATCTAAATTTGATACTACTTATAATGATTCAAAGCTTATTAAATCTATGAAAACAAAGAAAGATGGTTTTTATAGTTATAGTAAAGTTGTTAGTGAGGCTGAAATAAAAGATTTAATTACTAGAGTAGATGGAGTTATTGACCGAACAATTGATGGTGTTTTGTGTAGTGATTTTACAATTGATCCTAAAGTTATTAATAATAAAAATATTTCTTGTGAATACTGTCCATATAGTGATATTTGTTATATGAAAAGTAAAGATATTGTTTATATTGATAATAAAGAGTAGTATGAACTTGTTTTAGTATATTAATATTTTAAGGAGACTATGATCATGAGAGAATATGTTGATGGTTTATATTTTGGTAATATTATGAAAAAGAAAGAAGATAAAGATATATTAATAAAAAAAGATGTTCTTTTAATGTATGATTCATGCTATGATATTTTTTGGGATTTTATAATAGTTTTTCCTTTGGAATCGGCCCTAAAACTGGAAAGTGAAAGGTTAGATCCTGAAAAAATAAAAGATTTTAAGGAGAGAATTCGTAAAAATGCTTTTCCTTATAGTCGCTCTAATACTATTGATACATTATATGTTGATCCACATTCATTGAGATTATTTACAGAATCATCTTGTCAGGTTAACAAGACCAGAAAACAATAGAAAATAATTATAGAGGAGTATGATAAAATGACTAAATGGACAAAGGAACAAGAGCAGGCAATATATAAAAGTGGTACTAATATAATTGTATCAGCGGGAGCGGGATCCGGGAAAACCGCAGTTTTAACTGAACGCGTTTTAGAAAAAATTAAAAATGGTGTTTCCATAGCAAATTTATTAATATTAACTTTTACAAGAATGGCTGCTAAAGAGATGCGTACGCGAATTAAAGATAAACTGGTTAAAGAAGGGTTAATTGAAGAATTGAAACTAGTAGATACAGCAGATATAACTACTTTTGATTCTTATGCTTTATCGACAGTTAGAAAATATCATTATTATCTGAATGTTTCAAGGGATATTGGGATTATTGATGCTTCAATTATTTTTTTGTATAAAAAAAAGATATTAAGAAATATTTTTGATGATTTATATCGAGAAAGAGATGAATCTTTTTTATTGCTGGTCAAAACTTATTCATTAAAAGATGATGTGGAACTATTTGATTTTATTCTCAATGTCAATAGTAAATTGGATTTAAAAATTGATAAAAAGAAGTATTTAAATAAATATTTAGATCAGATGTTTAGCGAAGAGAAAATAGAAAAGGATATTTTAGATTATACTGAAGAGATCATAAAGCAAATTGATACTATTAGAGATTATGTGTCTTTAATAGATGATGCAACTTATTTAGATAAGCTTTTATTAGTACTTAGTCCCCTTTTTAATAGCCATGATTATAATGCAATAAAAGATAATCTTAATTTTATTCTTCCGAGAGCAGTTAATGTTTCTGAAATAACAAGAGATGCTAAAAATAAGATTTCCAGGCTTCTCGATGATATTAGAAAGCTTACTATATATAAAGATACTAATGAAATAAAGAAAAGTATTATTGAAAATAAAAGGTTTGTCAAAACTATTATTGATATTATTTTAAAATTAGATTCGAAAGTAGAAGAATATAAAATTAAAAATGATTATTATGAATATAATGATATTGCCAAATTGGCAATCAAACTAGTAAAGGAAAATACTGATGTAAGAGAAGAGATAAAAAATAATCTTGTGGAAATATTAATTGATGAATATCAAGATACTAGCGATATTCAAGAAGAATTTATTGCTTGTATTTCTAATAATAATGTCTATATGGTAGGTGATATTAAACAGTCTATTTATCGATTTAGAAATGCAAATCCGTATATTTTTAAAAATAAATATGATAAATATAGTCAAAATGATACTGGTATTAAAATTGATTTAAATAAGAATTTTCGTAGTCGAAGGGAAGTAATAGCAAATATTAATGCTATTTTTAATCAGATTATGGATGATGAGTTAGGAGGAGCCCGCTATAAAGACTCTCATCAAATGATTTTTGGGAATTTAATGTATCAAGAAGAAGGTTATAGTAGTCAAGACCATAACTGTGAAATATACACCTATGAAGATGATTGTAATTATCGAAAAGAAGAAATTGAAGCTTTCATTATTGCTTCAGATATTAAGAAGAAAATAGAGCAAGAATATTTAGTATTTGATCAAAATAAGAAAGAAAATAGTAAAGTAGAATATCGTGATTTTGTTGTATTAATGGACAATAGTAAATATTTTGAACTATTTAAAAAGATATTGGAGTATCATGGTATACCAACGGCTATTATGAAAAATAGTAATCTTACCGATGGTGAAGTTATATTAGTTATTAAAAATATTATTTGTCTTCTTATAAAAGTTAGTGATAATGTTTTGGATATGGAATTTAAGAAAATATTTATTTCGTTAGGAAGAAGCTTTCTATTTAATATTCATGATGAAGTCTTGTTTGATTATTTTATAAATGGCAATTTTTGTGATAGTGAGATCTATCAAATGACTAAAGATATTAGTAAAGAAATTAATAGTCTATCTTTAGATAATCTTATTGATCTTATTTTAGATAGATTTGCTTTTTATGATAAACTTATTTTAATAGGTAATTATAATTTGAATGTTCTTAAGATTGATAAACTTAAAGAAATTACGCATTGTGTGAGTGATCTAGGATATTCTATATACGACTATGCGGAGTATTTAAATGACATTATAGATAACAATGTCAAGATAGAATATCAAAACAATGATACAGATGAAAATGCTGTCAAAATTATGACTATTCATGCTTCTAAAGGATTAGAATTTAATTTGTGCTATTATGCTTGCCTACATAATCGCTTTAATATTAAAGAAGCGACGAGCAAGTTTTCTTATGATGATATGTATGGTATTATTCTTCCTTATAAAGACGATTTTTTCTATAATACGATATATCATAATTTAAGCTTTAGAAATTATGTCAAAGAAAATATTGGAGAGCGTATAAGGTTATTTTATGTGGCTGTAACTAGAGCTAAAGAAAAAATGATCTTTCTTCTACCGCAAAAGAAAAATGACAATACTACATATAGTGGTAATCTAGTTGATATAGATATTAGAAAGAAATATAATTCTTTAGCCAGTATTCTCTATTCACTTAATTTAGAGTCAAGAAAATATTATAAAGATATTGATTTGTCAGAAATTGGTCTTACTAGAGAATATAATCTGATTAAAGACAGTAATTACAAAAGAAAAATTAATATTATTGATACGAAAATAAAGGTTACTGAACTTAATGTAAAAACAGTTAATGAAAGAACTGTATCCTTTGCAAAACAACAAAATAAATTAATTACAAAAGAAGATGAAGAGAAACTCCACTATGGTTTAATGATTCATAAAGTACTTGAATTTACAGATTTTAAGAATATTAATGATGATATTCTGAATGGTAAAGAAAAAGAAATTATAAGTGACTTTTTAGACAATATTAATATTGAAAATAGTAAAAATATTTATAAAGAATATGAGTTTGTATATTTTGAAGAAGGTATCTGTCATCATGGAATTATTGATTTAATGATTGAATATGAAAATTATATTAATATTATTGATTATAAACTAAAAAATATTAATGATGAAAGTTATTTTAAACAATTATATGGATACAAGGAATACATTAAAAAAGTTTTTAAAAAAGAAGTTCGATTATATTTATATTCAATAATAGATAAAAAACTGGAAAGAATTTAGTTGAATTTTCTTCTACTTTATGTTATATTAGTAGAGGAAATTATGCCAAATTAGTTTAGTGGTAAAACAAGGCCCTCGTAATGCTTAGAGGTAAGTTCGATTCTTACATTTGGCACCAGATCGATAGGAAACTCTAACTTCTTCGGTTAGAGTTTTAATATACTCAAAATTTTGATATAATATTTGTATAAATTTGATTGATGATGTCAATTTAGTAAAACACACTTGTATATTGACAATGTCAATATACGACTAAATGATTATTTGAAGGAGTATTTTATGGATAAAATAAGAGATATAAATAAATATATAGCTACTGTGAAAGGAAATGAAGATTTTTTTAAATCATATTATTACCATTCATTAATTGATTTAAATTTAGCAAAATTAGATTCAATTATAAAAAATGGGTTACTTTCTAAACAACCAATTCAGCAAAAAAATTTACCTAGTCTTTATACTCATGACGCTAACAATTTTGATTTTAAGAATGGAAACACTTATGTATCTTTGACTCAATATACAGATGGTTGCGAATTTAATACTATGTTTGAGTCATTTCCGCTTCATACATTAACAAGTTTATCTTTGTTGGTTAATAAAGATATTAATATAACTGAACATGGAGAAAGAGAAACTTTTTTTGATGATGAATTATTTTGTTTTAATTCAATACCAAATTCAAAATTTGAGGGAATTATTCTCCCAGAACATTTATCTACATTACCTATTAGCCAAGTAAATTGCTTACCAGATGATCTTTCTTGTTATACTAAGAGTTATCTTAATCATTGGATAGGATGTATGCAAAGATATTTTAATATAACCTTACCACAAGAAACGATTAAAGATATAAAGACTAGTTATGAACAATTATGGGATATTTTAGAAGAATATGAAAATCCAGATAGATGGGTGCAATCTGCAATTAGAACACAGCGTAGTCAATATGGTAAAGATTTAAAAGACGTTCTTGCAAATATATTACAAAACTTATGGGCAAAGAAATTTGATATATCTAATCCAACATATATGGATGTTTTAATGAAAGTAAATAACAGTCAATTACCAATTTATGAAATAAAACAGAAAACCTTAAAACGTGTGATTTAGAAGTTGTTGTACTTCTTTCTTTCAGGCACCAGATTGATAGGAAACTCGAACTTTTTATTCGAGAGTAATAAATATTAACTAGAAGTACCGTCTAGTTTTTTTGTTATTTAAGAATGGAAGTGATGAGTTTTGTTAAAAAATGAAGTTAAAGAATTAGAAGTAAATAAGGAAGTTTTAAAAAGAATTGAAATGATATGTAGGTTTACTAGTGTAAAGCCAAGTATTAAAAATGGAAATATTATCAATATTAAAGGAAGTAATATTGCTTATATAAGCCCTCATATTATGACAATTAAAGGTAATAATTATTTATTCTTCAATGATAGTGATACGATATTTATAAATGATTATTCCAGAAGTATTAAGTTGAAGAAATTACAAAATTTTATTAAAACAAACTAATCTTTGTTTTAAAACTAGGCGTGCAAAAAGGAAGTACAATACTTGAGGTTAAAAGTATCGGTCTTTTTGTGCTTTTAATCTCTCTAAAAATAAGAAAAGGAGAGATGAAAAAATGAACGAAAATGTAAAAATTGCTGGTATTTATTGTAGTGTATCAACCGAAGAACAAAGTCGTGAAGGATTTAGTTTAGGTGAACAACAAGAACGATTAAAGGAATTTTGTGAGTTTAAAAGATATACTATTCATAAAGTATATATAGATGCAGGAATAAGTGCTAAAAATGATAAAAGGCCTGCATATCAAGAAATGTTAAATGATGTGAAAAACGGTAAGATAAATAATAACGATAATTTATTTAAACTCTAATTTTTTAACATAGCTACTAGCAACAGGTTTTCTATGATTTAAATAATTTAGAGCATTAGATTTGATATTACTGATTCTAGATATATTATATAAAATTTTTTCTTGTTCTTCATCGGTAATATCTTTATGATTTAAATATTTTTTATAGACGCTTGGACACACCCCCATAATTTTTTTAAACGTTTCTGAAAAGTATTCTAATGAATTGAAACCATTTTTGAAAGCAATACTTAATATATAATTATCATCTTTAAAATATGGCAAACTATTATATATTCTCATTACGTTGATATATTCACGTATCGATATATTTAGTTCCTGTTTAAATTTTTTTATTATATATGTTTTATTAAAATAGAATAACAAACTCAATTCATCACTAGTAATTTCTTTATTTATGTTGCTATTTAAGTATTCAATAATATTGCATACTAAATTATTTGAAAACATAATATCACCTATATATTTGATATTATATCATGTCTTTTATTAAAAAGCCACTTTTGTTTAAATGTAAAAAAATGTTGGTGTTATAATGTTATTGAAAGGAAGTGATATGCATGGCATATTCTAGATGGGCAACAGTTGAAGAACTAAAATCTAAACTAACCCCAATCAGTTATGATTCTGAAATTAAAAAATCAGGAATACCAATGATGTATGATGATAACAATCTTTATATTAAAGATGATGAATCTCACACTTTAGTAATTGGCTCAACAGGAAGTGGTAAAACTCAGTCAACAATGTTACCGCAATTAAGACTTGCAATTAAAGCACAAGAATCATTTATAGTTCATGATGTAAAAGGTGAAATTTATGATATTCTATCAGGAGAATTGAAAAAGCAAAATTACAATACTATTGTAATCAATCTAGATAATCCTACAGTAGGTGATAATTTCAATCCATTAAGTTTACCATATGAATTATATAAGAATGGACAAAAGGATAAAGCAATAGAATTATTAGAAAATGTTGGTTATTATTTCTGCTGTAATGAAACATTTAATGCTAGCATTGATCCATTTTGGAACAATTCTGCTACATTATTATTTGTAGGTAGTGCACTATATCTATTTGACAATGCAAAGAAAGAAGAAGTTAATATTAGTAGTATATTAAATCTAGTATCAGACTTTGATAAACTATCAGAACAAATTAAGAAATATGATAAAACTTCTCCAACATACATTAATTTATCTAACATTGTATTAGCACCAAATGAAACAAAAGGTGGCATTCTATCAGTACTCCTTCAAAACATGAGATTATTTGTATCAAGAGAAACATTATTAAAAATGTTATCTTCATCCAATTTTGATATGAAAAATATTCAAAAGGATAAAACTGCATTATTTATTGTTAGCAATAATAAATCTACTTCTAGAAGATTAATACCATTAATAATTGAAGAATGTTATTATGCTGCAACATCTACGAATGATAAAACTCGTAGACTAAATGTTGTCATAGATGATTTTGAAAATTTAATTCCAATTAAAGATTTCAATAGTATGTTGACACTTGCAAGAGGTCATAATATCAAATTTAGTATATTTATAAGAAGTTTATTAGAGTTAAGAAACACTTATGGTGCAGAAGGAACCGAAATACTGAAAATGGTATTTGGAAACATAATATACTTATTAGCAAATGATACTGAAACATTAGAGGATATATCAAAACTATGCGGAAATCAACAAACCGAAAAAGGATTTGAGCCACTAATTTCAATAGAAGATTTAAAACTACTTAATAATTTTGAAGCAATTATCATAATTCCTAGAATATATCCTATAAAAACAAAATTGCTACCTGATTATCAAATTGATTGGGAATTTAGTAATGAAAAGATTGCTTTAAAAGAAATAGAAAACAAGGAGATTAAGACTTTTAATATTAATTAATAATCGCCTAATTATAATTAAATAAGTATAAAAAAGAAAGATTAGTAAATACGAGAGTATAGAAAAAGTTGTGTAAATAGAAGAAAACCTTCCGATATGATAAAATAAGAAAAGGAAGGTTTTTAATATGAAGAAAAATGAATTACCAAAAGAAGTAAATGACTATATGGATGAGTATATAAAAACTCATACAATCAAAAATATGGACGATATGCAAGAAATGATGAGGAATCTATTTGGACCAGCATTGCAGAAAATATTAGATGCAGAATTTGTTACCGCCTTATGCAAAAAGTATTAATGGATTTGAAGATAAAATTATATCGATGTATGCATTAGGAATGACAACCAATGAAATAAAAGATCAAATCTATGAACTATTTGGTTGTAACTTAAGTGATGATATGATCAGTGATATTACAGATAAAATTATGCCAGAGATATTAGAATGGCAAAAAAGAAGATTAGATAGAGTTTACCCTATTGTATTTATTGATGCCACTCACTTTAGTGTTCGAAATAATGGAAGTGTAGTAAAGAAAGCTGCTTATATTGTTCTATGGATTAGTAAAGAAGGGAACAAGGAAGTCTTATCTATCACTACTTAGACAGGGTTTGTCAATAAAAGTGTGTAAGTTGTCTATTATTTCTATATAAAGTTGCAAATTGTCAAAGAACTTCTTATTTTGTTATTTATACTATGATTTCAAATGAAATTTTAGTCAAGGCCAGCGCAG
>JAGHHB010000045.1 GCA_017887885.1 Bacilli bacterium
GTATCTTTCTATATTATTACAGAGAAAAAGAAAAGTATTTTACATATAAGATCCATAGATAACAACACCGCTAATAAAATTTATTATTATAACCGAAGACTAAATTTTATCATCTGCCTTTACTTTTTTATTAACGCATATTACAGTTACCAAAATGCAACAACTGAAAAAGAAAAAAAACAAAGTGAACTTCTAGTAGTGGCAACTTTCTTTATTCTAATAGGTAGTATTTTCTATCTACCATTAGGAAATAGTAACTTAATAATCGAAAATTAAGTATAAGAAACATAAAAAAACACCATAATATAAAAAGAAAGGAATGATGACATGTTACCAAGATACTACTTGAATGACTATTTTACATTACTGGATTCTCCTTTTTCTAAAGAAAGAGAATTTATGAAGACCGATATCAGAGAATATCAAAATAAATATATTATGGAAATAGATCTTCCTGGACTTAAAAAAGAAGATATCACTATCAATTATGAAAATGGATACTTAACTATCAGAGCCGTAAAAAATAATGAACTAAAACCAGAAGTATACGTAAGAAGAGAACGATTTTATGGTGAGATTAAAAGAAGCTTTTATATCGGAGAAAAAAAGGAAAGTGACATTAAAGCCAACTTTGAAAATGGTATGCTAATGATATCTTTTCCTAAAGAAGAGACATTAAAGAAGGATATTCAAAGTATCGAGATAAAATAAAGTAAAAAAACAAATATTCTAATATATCAACTTCATTTTAAAAATTTAAAAGTAAAACTAATAAATATTAACAAATCTTGTTGATATTTTTTTTATATGATATAATTTATAAAAAAGAGGTGGAAGCGATGACAAATAATTGGCTAGAATATGAATGTCTAAAAAGTGGAGACGGACAAAAACTAGAACGCTGGGGAAAATATATTTTAAATAGACCTGATCCACAAATAATCTGGAATAAACAAAATGAAAAAGAATGGAATAATTATGATGCAATCTATCACCGAAGTCATTCAGGTGGTGGAAAATGGGAATTTAAAAAGAAACTTCCTCAAGCTTGGACAATAAAATATAAAAACCTAACATTTAAAGTATCACCGACTAATTTTAAACATACTGGTATCTTTCCAGAGCAAGCATCAAACTGGGATTTTATCGAACATCAAATAAATGAATATTTGAAAAATCATAATGAAATGCGTGTTCTAAATCTATTTGCCTATACAGGATGTGCTACTATGACAGCAGCAATGGCAGGAGCTACCGAAGTAGTTCATGTTGATGCCTCTAAAGGTATAAACGAATGGGCTAAAGAAAATATGGCATTATGTCATCTTGAAAACCATAAAATTAGATTCATAACTGACGATGTTATCAAATTTATCGAAAGAGAACAAAGAAGAGGAAAAACCTATCAAGCAATTATTATGGATCCTCCTAGTTATGGAAGAGGTCCAAATAAAGAAGTGTGGAAATTTGAAAATGATTTTTCAACTTTAATAAAAAAAGTTAAAAATATTTTAGACAAAGATTTTTCCTTTCTTCTAATCAGTAGTTATACGACAGGAATAAGTCACCTATCTTTAAAAAATATTTTAAAATTAGAATTTGCCAGTCAAAGAATTGAAACCGGTGAAAACGTCCTTCCTATCACCGAGAATGATCTTCTCCTTCCATGTGGTATCTATGCCAGAATCACCCAAAATTAATATTATCTACGAAGATAATCATCTTCTAGTTGTAGAAAAACCTATAAACATTCCCGTCCAAGCTGATGCTAGTAAAGATATTGATATGATTACAATTCTAAAAAAATATCGTAAAGAGAAGGAAAATAAGTCTGGACAAGCCTTTATTGGTCTCATTCATCGCCTTGATCGTCCTGTCGGTGGAGTTATGGTCTTCGCTAAAACTTCCAAAGCCGCCTCACGTTTAAGTGATCAAATACGTAAAAATACCTTCCAAAAAATTTATCTAGCAGTTATCAAAGGTAGTATATCTTCAGCGGGAGAACTTGAAGATTATCTGATAAAAGATAAACATAAAAACATAAGCTATATAACCAATTCCAAAAATGGCAAATTCTCTAAACTAAAATATGAAGTACTAGATACTAAAAATAATATGTCCCTAGTCAAAATTCATTTACTAACAGGACGATCACATCAAATTAGACTACAGTTTGCTAGTAGAAAACACCCATTAATCGGAGACTCTAAATACGGATCTAATCCCAATAATATCAACATTGCCCTATTTGCTTCATCCTTGTCATTCAACCATCCTATAACCAAAGAAAGGTTAACCTTTACTTTGAATAAACCCGAAAGATATCCGTTCAATATTTTCAAATAATTTTTTTTATATATTTATTTCTAATATTTTAAAATAATGATATAATAAATTAGAAATATTTTTTTCACATATTTAGACCATATTTATTAAATATAATATAATTTCAAGAGGAGGATTTATGAAGATTTACAACTCATTATCAAAGAAATTGGAAGAATTTCGGCCAATCGAAGAAGGAAAAATAACCATGTATGTATGTGGACCTACCGTCTATAATTACGTCCACATTGGTAACATGCGGCCAGTAATAACTTTTGATATGGTTTACAACTACTTTAAATATTTAGGATATCAAGTTACGTATGCCTCTAATTTTACTGATATTAATCCGAAAATTACTAAAGCTGCTCAAGAATTAAACATCAATGAAAGAGAAGTCGCTGCTCGTTTTATTAAGGCCTATTTAGATGATTTAAAAAATTACAATTGTAATATTATCGACAAAAGACCAAGAGTAATTGAAAGCTTGGATGATATTTTTAAATTTATTGAAACATTAATCGCGAAAGATTTTGCTTATGTCATAGATGAAAGTGTTTATTTTAGAGTCTCTAAAATAAAAGATTATGGCATTTTATCCAAACAAGATATAGAAGATTTAATTTCTGGATCTCGCATTGAAATTAATGAGAAGAAGGAAAATCCTTTAGACTTTGCACTATGGAGAAAAACAGACGAAGGAGAACAATTTGATAGTCCATGGGGAAAAGGAATTCCAGGATGGCACACTGAATGCGTCGTCATGATAAATAAAATCTTTGGTCCTAAAATTGATATTCATGCGGGAGGAGTAGATTTAAAATTTCCCCACCATGAAAATGAAATCGCCCAAAGCATTGCCCTTAATAATAACTATATTGCTAATTATTGGATGCATAATGGACATATTAATATTAACAATGAAAAGATGAGTAAAAGTATTGGTAATTTTATTTTCGCCAAAGATTTTATCAAAGAACATAATGCCAACGAGATTAAGATCGCCTTTCTAAATACCCACTATCGTCAGCCGCTAAATTTAACAACTAAAATTTTCGAAGAAGCCCAAAATATAAACAATAAAATAATAGCCGTATTAAAAAAAGCTAATTTACACCTCAATATTAACCATTTAAAATACACTAAAACGAGTGTAAAAGACGCATTATTTGAAGAATATATGAATGATGACTTTAATACTCCTAACGTCATAACTCTGCTTTTAACTCTTGTTAAAGAATTAAACCAAGAAATAAGAACGCAAGGAAAAAATATTTTACTATTAACGAGCAAAATACTAACTATTACAAATATTTTAGGATTGACATACAATATGCCACAACTGACAGAGCATCAAAGAGAAATATATAACAAATGGACCGAAGAAAGAGCAAAGAAAAATTATGAAAAAGCTGATTACTATCGTCAAGAATTAATTAAAGAAAATATTTTATAAGAAAGGAACACTATGGAAAACTATGGAAAACTATTATTTAATAAACTACGGATTAATTACTTTAGCTACACTTATTACAATAATGGCACAAATCTGGGTATCATCGGCTTACAATAAATATAAAAAAATACTTGGTAGTAAAGACCTAACCGGCTATGAAACTGCTAAAAAAGTTTTAAGTATGAATCATTTGGATAACATTCTCATTTTAGAAACAAAAGGGAACTTAACAGATCATTATGATCCTCAAAAGAAAGTCGTCAAATTATCGGGAGATATTTATAATGGTTCAAGTATTGCCTCTTTAGCTGTTGCTGCCCACGAATGCGGTCATGCTATTCAAGATCAAGAAAATTATCTACCAATGCGTATAAGAAGTAGCCTTGTACCTTATGTAAATATATGTACAAGAATCGGCTATTTCGCTATTGTATTAGGAGTTATATTTTCATATACATTAATTCAAGTAGGAATTATTTTACTACTTGCTATGCTACTATTTCAGCTAGTTACCTTACCTGTTGAGATAAATGCCTCAAGAAGAGCTCTTAAACAACTAGAAAAACTCAATCTCATTGATAAAGAAGATAAAAAATACACTAAAAAAATGCTTACAGCGGCAGCCTTCACTTATGTTGCAGCCCTCCTTAGTACACTATTAGAAATACTCCGTTATCTTCTAATATTTACTTCAAGAGATGATCGTTAAAGATCTCTTTTTTTGTAAACTACTATGTAAAACTACAAACTTTAATTTACTTAACAAGATTATTGTGTTAATATTTAATTTAAAAGGAGTTATTATGAAAAGAAAAAAACCAAATAAATTAAAATTTCGTAAAATATATATCCTATTTTTTGCTTTACTAACATTAATTTTTCTTATCTTTCTTAAAATAGCCGATATCATACCAAATCTATATTTTATTATTATACTCATCTTTTTAATCGTTTTATTTCTCTTCATTTACTTGTTTTTAAAAAAGAAAAAGAAAATTGGCTATCTTCTATCAATTTTTATGATTATTATTTATCTAATAATAACTTATTATTTAGGAATAACAATGAACTTTTTCTCATCATTTACTGATATTCACTATGCTGAAAAAAACTACCTAGTAATTGTCTTAAATGATGACAGATATAATAAAATTGAAGACTTAAACAACAAGAATGTCGGTTACATTACCAATAACGAAGAAACACTAGACAAAGCTTTAAATAAATTGGGTCAAAAAATAAGTATCGAAACCATCGAACATAATGATTATATCACCTTATTTAACGATCTAGATAATCAAATACTAGAATCTATTTTTATTGAAGAAAGCTATTATAACATAAAAAAAGAAGAAGAGGAAGTAACAAACTATAAAATTCTTGATGTCATTAAAGTCCGAACAATAACAAAAAATGATTCAACCAAATCTGTCGATATTACCAAAGATCCATTTACCATATACATAAGTGGTATTGATACTTATGGCAATATTGAAACTGTCTCCCGCAGCGATGTCAATATTTTAATGACCATCAATCCCTTAACTAAACAAGTATTATTGACATCAATTCCTAGAGATTACTATGTACAGCTATCAGGAACTACAGGATACAAAGACAAACTAACTCATGCTGGAAACTACGGAATAAATATGTCCATCGAAACAATTGAAGACCTACTTGATATCAACATCAATTATTATATAAGAGTCAATTTTTCGACATTAGAAAAATTAATTGATGCTTTAGATGGTGTCGATGTATATTCCACATATTCCTTTATTTCTTACATAGATAATTATAAATTCTATCAAGGATATAATCATATGAATGGTAAACAAGCTCTAGCTTTTTCAAGAGAAAGAAAAAGCCTGCCAAATGGTGATATCGATAGAGGAAAAAATCAAGAAGCCGTCATTGAAGCCATTATAAGAAAAGTCACAAGTAGCGATATAATATATAAATATACCAAAATATTAAACACCTTAAAAGGAACCTTTCAAACAAATCTATCAGATACTGATATTACTAGAATGATAAAAAAAGAACTAGAAAACATTGGCGGTTGGAATATTACAAGTATTAGTTTAAAAGGAAGTGCCGAATATAATTATACCTACTCCTATAGTAGCCAAAAATTATATGTATTAATTCCTGATCAAAATAGTATAAGTAATGCTTTAAGCATGATAAAATCCATAATTAAAGGAGATAAATTAGAAAGTAGCTATGATAATAACCCTAACGATATCAAAGTTCCAAGTCAAGTAAACCCGGCCCCTCTTCCCGAACCAGAGACTGAAAATACCGAATCCAGCTCTAATGATAACGAAAGTATTCAAGAAGAGGTAAAAGAAAATAACGATAATAACAATCCTTTAGATGATTTATTACCAGAAATTGAAGACGAAGACGATGATAAAAAGAACAATAACGAAGAAAACAACAGTGATAACCTCGAAGATTTACTTCCTACTAATGATAATAACGAGTAATAAACAACTAAAATTTGCTTTTTCTTGCATCATATGATACAATTTAAACAGGTGAAATTTATGAAAATTAATGCCATAGAATTAGTTATATCAGCAATTAGGGAAAGCCAATATCCAACTGATAATAAAAAAGAATTTCTATTAATTGGCAGAAGTAATGTTGGAAAAAGCAGTTTTATCAATACAATAATTAATCGCAAAAGTTTTGCAAGAACATCAGCAACACCTGGAAAAACACAAACCTTAAACTTTTATAAAGTAAACGATACCTTTTATCTAGTTGATGCTCCAGGATATGGATTTGCTAAAGTTAGAAAAACTTTAAAAAAGAAATTTGGTCTCATCATAGAAAATTATTTAAAATCTAGAGAAAACTTACAGAGAGTCTTTCTCCTTATCGATTTTAGACACAAACCAACTGAAGATGATCTTCTTATGTATAATTACTTAAAGTATTATAATATACCCGTGACTATTATTTGTACTAAAGTTGATAAAGTAAAAAAAAGTAATCATCAAAGAAATAAAAACATTCTTCTTAAAGAATTAAAGATAAAAGACGATACTAATATCATTTTATTTTCTACTATAACTAAAATGGGAAAAACTGAAGTATACGAGGAAATTGAAAAATATCTAAATTAACGTTTCCTTTTTTTTCTTTTCACATACATTAATATGGAAGTGAAATATGATTATAAGCCAGATTGAAAATACAAATAATTATTTAATAAAAATAATTCACCAAAATATAGACATCTATGATCCTCAAGAATTAGAAGAAACAACCAAAAAAATATTTGGCAAAATAAACAAAAAAAACAAATTGAGTAATCATATAAAATTAGAATTCTACTATGATGAACATTACGGCATAATCATCTATTTAAATAACAATAACAATAATAATGATCTAAATAGCAATAACGAAGTTGAAGTAAAAATAACAATCCATATCGATACCCCATTCCTTTATAAAATGGATTATTTTGATATTCAAAATAATAACTCTAATATTAAAAATATTTACTATTATCACGAGAACTTCTATATAGCGATTAAAAATGAAATTGACAGTAAAGAATATTTAAAAATTTTAGAATTATCTGAAGCCATATATGAAGATTCACATACGATCATAAATGAAGGAATTGAAGTAAAAATATAGTATTTTTTCTTTTTTTTTGTTATAATACTTATCGAAGAGGTGAAAAGATGAAGATACCTACTGTCGCTATCGTCGGAAGACCAAACGTTGGAAAATCAACTGTTTTTAATAAACTTATTGGAAAAAAAGTATCCATTATTGAAGATACACCAGGTGTAACCCGAGACCGTATTTATGGAACTGTATATCATAATGACTATACATTTCGCCTTATCGATACTGGTGGAATTGACACCCAAGATGATACCTTTAATGACAAAATTGCTCTTCAAGCAAACATAGCTATTAAAGAAGCTGACTTGATAGTTTTTATTCTTGATGGGCTTGAAGAATTGAACCAAAATGATTTTATAATCAGAGATATCCTAAAAAAAACAGGTAAAAAGGTTATTGTTGCTGTCAATAAATTAGATAATCTAAAAAGAGAAGAAAATTTATACAATTACTATGAAATAGGTTTTACAACAATATTGCCAATTAGTGGTGAACACTCATTAGGACTTACAGATCTTTTAGATGAAATAGTAAAGAACTTACCTAAAATTCTTAAGCAACATGATCAAGAAGAAAAAATAAAATTTTGCTTAATAGGAAGACCCAATGTAGGAAAAAGTAGTCTTGTAAATGCTCTGTTAAATGAAGAAAAAGTAATAGTGTCACCTATCGCAGGAACGACCCGAGATGCCATTGATACTGAATTTACCTACAATAAAAAAAAATATATTGCCATTGATACTGCTGGTATTAGAAAAAATAGTAAAATCAATGAAAAAATCGAAAAATATTCTGTAATTCGATCAATAAGAGCAATCGAAAGAAGCGACGTCTGTCTACTTGTCATTAGTGCAGAAGATGGCATCATCGAACACGACAAACACATTGCCAACCATGCACTTGAAGAAGGAAAACCTATCATTATTGTCGTCAACAAATGGGACACTGTAAACAATCAAAACGATATTAAAACATTTACCAAACAGATAAGAACAGAATTTAAATTTCTTTCTTATGCGCCAATAGTCTTTGTCTCCGCTCTTACCAAAAAGCGAATTTTTACCATTATTCCTGAAGTGGAAAAAGTATACGAAAATTGGCATAGAGAGATAAAAGTCAATCTACTAAATGAAGTAATAAGAGAAGCCGTTTTACTCAAATCTCCCCCTTCATATAAAGGTAAAAGACTAAAAATCACATTTTCTAAACAAACAGGTACAAAACCACCCCAATTTACTCTTTTTGTCAACAACAATAAACTAATCCATTTTTCTTATGAAAGATATCTAGAAAATAAATTACGAGAAAATTTTAATTTTGAAGGAACGCCAATCATACTAAAATACAAAAATAAAAATGATTAATTAACCTATTTTTCCTTTTAACATATATTATGTTAGGAGGTTTTTTTATGAGTTTTTCTGATAGTTTTTTTAAAAAAGTGGAAAAGAAAACAAATGTTGATAAGGACACCATTCTTTCTTTAGCTAATAAATTACAAGCAGGAAATATGAAAGATGAGACTACACTTAAAGAAGTTATCCATGATCTAGCTAAAATGACAGGTAGAGAGGTATCTAAAGAAAAAGAACAAAAGATCATCGACACTATCCTCAATGACAACGTTCCTCAAAATTTAGATAAATTTTTAGATAAATGAGTAACATCACTGTCGGTATTATAGCAAAAGACAAAGAAGCGGAAAATACTAATATGCAAATAATTACTAAAAATAATTTAAAATACTTACATAATAAATGCAATTATGTAGGATTATTAAATTATGATAACTCCTATATAGACACTAATATATTAAAAAATATTGATGGTATAATCTTTCCTGGTGGAAACGACATTCATCCTTATCATTTTCAAATATTAGATTATGCTATTAAAAATAATATACCAGTATTAGGAATATGTATGGGACATCAAATCATAGGATTATATAGTATCAATAGTACTGACGAAAATGATCTTATCCCAATTAAAAATCACTGTGACAAGAAACAAAAACATCTTATTAAAACAAAAGAAACTAGTGTTTTAAATAAAACATTAGGTGATAATATCAGCGTAAATTCAAGACATTTATTTGCTTTAAAAAAAGTAAACTATCCATTTGAAATAACCGCCATCGCAGAAGATAATACTATTGAAGGAATTGAATATGTTGATAATGATCATTTTGTAATAGGTGTTCAATTCCATCCCGAAGATTTAGATAATACTGAAAACCTATATAACTTTTTCATCAAAGAAATAATAAGACGAAAACGATCACGTCAATAACATCTTTCCATAATTTTAAGATATCACGCTTTGTAACTTGGAGGCTATATAACAAGCTTCCTTTTCTATATTATATTCATACTAAATTGGAAAAATAATTCTCGTGATTATGGAAATTATTAATTTTATAACTAAATGCACATTTTTTATGATGACATTTGAGAAAAAATATGATAAAATAATATAAAAATTTTAAAAGGAGATTATTATGGAAAAAAATACTCTTATCAATAGATTAATTGACGAACTAGCAAAAGATTATGCCGATCTAGAAACAATAAAATCATTAATTCAAATAATAGAAAAAAATGAAGCTATAATCGAAGTATTAAGTAATGCTTCTGAAATTAATGAACAATATCTTAAACGTACCATTAACATCATAAAAATATATGGCGACACCAATTATATTGCTAACTTATTAATTAATATACACGATGACAATGTATATATGTTTTTAACTAATAAAAAAGTGATAGAAAGAGCCAAAACTGATCCTAACTATTGTATTGATGGATCACAAATATTAATGCAATATCGTAATGAAAAAGAATTTCTAATCCAATACATACACGAACTTTTAATTAAACTATTAGAAACTAATCTAAAGATAAATGATAAAAGGTTTAAACAGTTCTTTACATTTCTACCTAATTGTGAATTTAATGCTAAAATTATGCTTGAGTTCTTAAATGATAAAAATATAGGCGAAGCCGACATCGAACACATAGTTAACGGTTTAAGATTAATATTAAAATATTCTACTGACAAGTTTGAAGCAAGAACGATTCTCGGCATTTTACATGATAAAACAATAATAACTGCTGGAATTGACTATGCTAGAATAGTAATAGAAAAAGTACTTGCAACTAATAATGATAAATCTCATTGGTTTGCGAATCCAGTATTTATTATGCTAACGAATCCTAATGTAGTAAAGGCAGGAAGCTCGTATGCAAAGGTAATTTCTCACTTTTATGAGAAATCACTTTCTGACTGTGATGATAATAATGCCATTCCATCGATATATCTAAACCCCATCTTAACTAGTAAAGCCATAACAGAAATGCCAATCAAAGATGCAAATGACATAATATCTTTAGTATATAACTTTATAGTTAATATTGGATTAGAAGCACATAATTACTCCCTTCAGCTTTTAAATGCTAAAATGAAAAGTTTGAAAGCATATGAAGATTTAGAGGTAGAATTAGTCGATCCTATTGAAAAATTAGGATATATATGTAAATTTTTACAACATAAAAATGTGGTAGCCAAAAATACTGAATATATCAAGAAAGGAATATCACTACTATTAGAAACCAGAAAGAAATTTGTTCTTAAAGATATATATAGTATTCTAACTATGCCACTTGTTTCAGATGAAATTTTGGAACTTGTAGAAAAACGTCTTCTTACTGCTACCACTAGAGAAGAAGCTGAAAAGATATATTGTAATATCGTGTTTAAATCTATCGAAGAATATTTACGTGAAGTTAATAGGTTGAAAGCAAAATATCCAAGTCAACAACCACCAACTAAAAAGCTTACAATAACTTCCAAAAATTAAAATTATAAATTAAACATGAGAAAATAGAAAAGTTGTTCATTATATAAATAATCAATTATCCAAAAGAAAGTTGTGCAAATAAAATTTACACAACTTTTTAAATATCTATAATATAATAATCTCAACTATTCATTAATCTCTAATTTATTTAGCAACTTATTAATCGTTATGTTTAATTTTTCATCTCTTCCTAATAATTGCTTCAATAGTTTATTTACATTAAAACTTTGAGGCAACATATAGCCAGATTCACGCATAATATCTTCAATCATTACCTTATTAGAATGAATTAAAGCTTTAAATAATCTTTTTTCTTCAGCGCTTTTTGCGTGATTTAAAAAATAATTCCATACCTTTAATTGTTCAATTTTACTATCAGCAATAGCAAATAACTTTCTAACTACTTGCTCTTCTTTTTTCATTTGAGGTGGCATTTTACGAGGAAGCATTGTAATAGCCCGAGCGGGACAAGCTAAAGCACAGGCTCCACATCCAATACATTTATCAAAATCTATTTGACCACTTTCGTTATCAGTAGCACCAGTTGGACAAACAAATAAACATAAACAATCCTTCGAACATAATTTTAAATTTCGATAAGCATAATTTTTTCCCATATTATTCTACCTCCAATATTTTGAAATTGGGAACCTTACAGATAGGACAAACTTGAGGAGGATTATCTCCAACAAAAACAAATCCACAAATATCACATACCCATATTTTATTATTCTTAATATAATCTAAACCCTTACTTTTATAATTATCAATTAGCGTTTTCATAATATTTGTCGTTTTATTAGCCCAAGTGGCAACTCTTTTCGCTCCTCGATCATTATATTTGTCAAAAACAACTACCGCTTGTTCAAATTTATTTATATCATCATCAATCATCTTTTTAACTTCCTCTATTGGCTTAGAAACCATATCCTCTTTCTTCTCAAAATAATTTGCCAACTCTAAAAAAAGTAAATGTTCCTCATCCATATATTGTTTTTCACACCCTCTAGCTAAATTAGAACATATTAAAGATATCTCATAATTTGATAATGAACGTAAATCTTTATCTTCCTCTTCTTCTACTATAAGATCCTCTTTTTTTCATCTTCATCATCTCTTAATTCTTCGAATAAACTTTTGGGAGCTCCACATAATGGACACTGCCAATCATCCGGTAAGTCACTAAATTTTACTTTTTCAATAGCTTCATCATATATATATCCACAAATTGTACAACGATATTTTTTCATTTTTACTCCTCTATTCATTTTTACTATATTAAAACAAAGTTACCTAATCATATTTTCATATTTTTCTATAAAATCTTGATATAATGCTTCACACTTATCAGAAGCCATTTCAGGAACATTTTCTAGATAATTCACAATTCCAAGATTCTTATATTTATTGAAACCCAAATGATGAAACGGTAAAAACTCTATTTTTTTAATATTTTTTATTTTTTTCAAATATTTAGCCAACCCTTCAAGATAGTTTTCATTGTCCATAAGACCTGGAACAATTACTTGTCTAATCCAAACATCTTTTCCACTTTCATTCAAACTTTCTATAAATTTTTCACTTTCATCGATACTTCTACCAGTTAATGTCTTATACTCGTCTGGGAAGACATGTTTGACATCAAAGATAATAAGATCAACTAATTTTAAAATTTCAGGATATTTTCCTATTCCAACACCAGCAGTATCTATAGCTATATGAACATTCTCTTCCTTCAATCTTTGACACATATCGATTAAAAAGTCAATTTGTAATAACGGTTCGCCACCAGAAAAAGTGACGCCACCATTATTTCTTTTAAAGTATGGTCTATTTTGCAATATTTTATTTACTAATTCTTCGGTAGAATAATTATATTCTTTTAACTTAAACATTTCAGGATTATGGCAATATTTACATCGTAAATTACAACCAGAGAAGAAAACTACTGTTCTAATACCAGGTCCATCAACAAGACCTAAAGTCTCAACAGAATCAATACTTGCTCTCATCATAATTTCTCATGGAATGTTCTTGCGATAACTTCCTCTTGTTGTATTCTTGTAAGTCTATTAAAACGTACCGCATAACCTGAAACTCTAATAGTCAGTAGTGGATATTTTGAAGGATTGTTCATAGCATCCACTAACATCTCTCTTTGTAAAACATTAACATTTAAATGATGACCTCCTTTAATAAAATAGCCATCTAATAAACTAACTAAATTTTCAATTTGTTCATCTTTAGTATGACCTAATGATAAAGGAACAATTGAAAAAGTATTAGAGATACCATCACGACAACAATTACCATAATCAATTTTGGCAACTGAATTTAAAGAGGCAATAGCACCATTGGTATCTCTTCCGTGCATAGGATTGGCACCTGGTGCAAAAGCAACCCCTCTTTTTCTTCCGTCTGGAGTAGCACCTGTTTTACTTCCATAAACAACATTAGATGTAATTGTTAAAACAGATAGTGTAGGATAAGCATTACGATAACATTTATGTTTAGACAATTCTTGATACATTTTTTCTAATACTTCTTTAGCAATATCATCAACACTGTCATCATCATTTCCATATTTAGGAAAATCTCCTTCAATTTTAAAATCAATAGCAATACCTTGCTCATTTCTAATTGGTTTAACTTTAGCATATTTAATAGCAGAAAGAGAATCAACTGCAACTGAAAGGCCCGCTACTCCATAGGCCATCAATCTATTTACTTTAGTATCATGTAGCGCCATTTGACCAGCCTCATAAGCATATTTATCGTGCATATAATGAATGATATTCATAGCGTCAGAATAAATAGCTGCTATCTTTTCTAACATTATAAAATAATTTTTCTTAACTTTATTATAATCTAAAATAGTATCATCTATCTTTTCGACATCAGGAATAATCAAATCACCACTTATTTCATCTACTCCGCCATTAATAGCATATAACAAGGCTTTTGCCAAATTACAACGAGCTCCAAAAAATTGCATATCTTTTCCTTCACGCATAGCCGATACACAGCAGGCAATAGCATAATCATCGCCATAAATTGGTCGCATTATATCATCATTCTCGTACTGAAGAGCATCCGTTTCAATACTCATCTTAGTACAATATTTTTTAAAATTATCTGGCAAGTACTCCGACCATAAAACAGTCATATTAGGTTCAGGTGAAGTTCCCAAATTAGTTAGCGTATGCAACATACGATAACTAGTTTTTGTTACTAGGCTCTTACCATTTTCTAAAATACCACCAATTGCCGCTGTTACCCAAGTAGGATCACCTGAAAATAATTCATCGTATTCTGGTGTTCTCAAATGTCTAACTAACCTCAATTTAATAACAAAATGATCTATAATTTCTTGAGCTTCTTCTTCAGTAAGTATTCCTCTTGCAAAATCACGTTCAAAATAAATATCGAAAAAAGTATCGACACGCCCCAAGCTCATAGCGGCACCATTATTTTCCTTCACCGAAGCAAGATAACCAAAATATGTCCATTGAACAGCCTCTTTAGCATTACGTGCAGGATTAGAAATATCAAAACCATAATTTTGAGCCATTTTCTTTATTTCCTCTAAAGCACGACATTGCATTGAAACCTCTTCTCGAAGCTGAATTAACTCATTAGTCATAGGTCCTAATAAATTACGCAAATCTTTCTTCTTTTCATCTATAAGATAATTAATGCCATACAAAGCAACACGCCTATAATCCCCTATAATCCTTCCTCTTCCATAAGCATCAGGAAGTCCTGTCAAAAGACCAGCATGTCTAGCTTTTTTTATCTGTTCAGTATAAGCATCAAAAACACCTTGATTATGTGTCTTCCGAAATTCATTAAAATATTTATCGACATTGGCATCTAAAGTATAACCATAAGCCTCTAACTCTTGATAGACCATTCTAATGCCACCATAAGGATTGACAATTCTCTTAAGAGGAGCATCAGTCTGTAATCCTACAATAACATCATCTTCCGTACTAATATAACCTGGATTAAATGCGTTAATACTAGACATATGTTCGACATCAATATCTAAAACATGTCTTCTTACTTCCTCTTCCAAAAGTTCACTACATTTCTTCCATATAGTTCTAGTTTTAGGAGTGATACCCTTTAAAAATTGTTCGTTACCATCATATTCTTTATAATTTTTTTGAATAAAGTCACGAACGTTTACTTCTCTAGTCCAAACACCATTTTTAAAACCTTCCCATTCGTCACGTATAAAATCCACTAAATAACACCAACCTTTCATGATAATTTCCATCAAATCACCAATCATACTAATTATAAAATTATTATATCATTTAATAAATTATGATTATTAAAAAAACATCTTTCTTTACACTTTTTAATTTTTTTTTGACAAATAAAACATTCTTTCAATCTAAAATTAAAATTTTAATATGTAGATAATAACAATCTGTATCTTTTTTACATATTTATAATTTTAATACATAATATTTAGTGATAAAAAAGAAAAGAGGTATGTTAATGGAAAAAATAGAAGTTATAAAAAATATTGGAAAAAGATCAGGTGGCGATATATATCTAGGTGTCGTAGGAGCTGTTCGTACTGGAAAATCAACTTTCATAAGAAAATTTATGGAAAATTTAGTAATACCAAATATCCAAGATGAATACGAGAGAAAAAGATGTTTAGATGAACTACCCCAAGCAGCAGCAGGAAAAACAATAATGACAACCGAACCAAAATTCGTTCCCGCCACCGCTGCTAAAATACAAATTGAAGATTTTACTGCTAATATTCGTATGATAGATTGCGTTGGATATGTGATACCAGCGGCTAAAGGATACGAAGATGATAATGGGCCAAGATTAGTTATGACGCCATGGGAAGAACCCTAAAATGTGATACCCTAATCGATAATCGATAAAGTCCTATAAAATAAGGATTTCTGGACATCTGCTTATTAGTTATTCCCGCTAAATTTTATAGATGGAGTGATAATTCTTATGAAAAAATTGATAAATACTACAAAAAATGGCTTAATCTCTCTGCTGATAAAATATAAAAAAAACTGGTTATTTGTTCCTAATTGTAAAAGTTAAATATGTAAGTAATGATGAACTTGTACCTCGAATTAAAGACTGTATAAAAAATAAATGTAAGTATGATTTTAAAAGATATAAACTAGATTCAATTCAAACTATGGATGATAACAATCTGAAAAAAGTTATTCCTTTAATAATACAATCTATGGATAAGATAAATTATAATTATAAATCTGATACGAATGATATTATGAAATATATTGATGAAAGAAATTTACCTTTTCAGATCATTTGTATGCTCTAATATTAGCTCAATTATCTAATCATCGTTGGGCTAATTCTAATATAAGAAATAATATGAATAATATATATTCCATATTTCATAATTTTGACAAAAATTATTTAATAGCTGTAGATCCAGATGATTTAGTATTTAAATTAAAAGAAATTTATTGTACTAACCCTACTATTAAAAAACAGATGTAATCTATTTCACATAATATTACAATATTTGAAAAAATAGAGAAAGACTATGGAAATTTAGATAATTATGTATTAAATACAGAACCTTATATTTTTGCTAATGCTTTTAATAAAGGGAAATATAAACTAAAACAAATTGGTAGAGCTTTTACTTATAACTATCTAAAAAGAGTTAGGATTAATACTTGTAAATATAGTGACCAAATAAAAAGAATATTTGGTGCAGATAGACTTGGTATTGTTTCTGATGAAAAGGCAACTCATGGACAGGCATTAACAAGAATTAAAAATTTATCTAACATAAATAATATACAAGAAATTGAAATAGAATCTATTATTCAACAGTTTCGTTTATTAAGAGTGTCTAATATTTGTAGCGCAATTCCTAAATGCGAAAAATGTAAATTAAGAGATATTTGTAATTATAATAAATAAAATATAACTTTAGTAATTACTTTTTATACTATTGTAATTATAGAAAAATTTACAATGTATGATGCTATATAAAATATTCAAATTAAGAATTAGAAGAAAGAAAAAATAATGCAATATTACTTTTAAAAGTCAAATATAATATAGAATGTTATTTTAAATTTGAAGTGCAACAAACTTGCATTGAAAAAGACATATGAATAATCTATAATATCTATTCGCAACAAACAGAAAGGAAAATTCATATGTCTGATACAAATCATACACTAAAAAAGA
>JAGHHB010000095.1 GCA_017887885.1 Bacilli bacterium
AAAGTTGTGTTCAACTTTATGACTGATAAAGTAAAAAAGTGTGATATAATTGAAATAGCCAAATCAAAATTATAGAAAGGAAGTATCCTTAATCAGTTAGTCTCTCTATAGTTTTTGATTTGGCGATTAAGAATGATTGGGACTAACTGATTAAGGATATTTTTTGTAATATGAATATTGAAGAATTAATTAAAGATTTAGACCCTGTTACTATTATTGAATTTAAAAACTATATATTAGAAAACTTATCTAGTTTATGTTCTACAAAAAATGCAAATTCAAAAATTATTTCTAAATTTAAAAATGAAAATTTACTTTGTTATAAATGTGGATGTAGACTATATAAAAATGGAAAAACTAAAACTGGTATTCAAAAGTACATATGTCGTGGATGTAATAAAACGTTATCAGAAACATCAAATACCATAATTTGCCATAGTAAATTATCTTTTGAAATTTGGAGAAACATTATTGATAATTTATTAAACGGATTTAGTATAAGAAGAATTGCTGAAGAAAACAATATTTCTAACTATACTTCATTTAGAATAAGGCATAAGGTCTTATTTGCTTTAAAGAAATTTATAAAAAATATAAATTTATCTGGTAAAATTCAATCAGATGAAAAGTATTTTTCTATTAATTTAAAAGGAACTAAACCTCAAAATATGCCTAGATATTCAAAAAAAAGAACATCAAAAGGTAATGGTATAAGAGGCATTAGTCATCATAAAGTGTGTGTAGTTTCTAGTATTGACGAAAATGATAATTTACTTTTAAAAGTTACCGGTTTAGGAAGATGTACAACTGATATGTTAAAAATTTCGCTTGGAAATAAGTTGAAAAATGCTAAATCTATTACTGCCGATAGTGCTAGTGCTTATCAAGAATTTTGCAAGCAATATAATCTGATATTGAATTCTATCCCATCTGGGTTTCATAGTGACGGAATTTATAATATATCAGAGATAAATGGAGTACATTCTCAACTTGAAACTTGGCTTAGTAAATTTAGAGGTGTATCAATTAGACACTTACAGGAATACTTGGATTGGTTTGTTTATATATTTACAATGAAAAAAAGATTTATGTTAAATAATATAAAAACACAATCTTATTCTAAATTAATAATAGATAATAATTATATTAAAACTAAAGATATTCTTCATATTACTTTGC
>JAGHHB010000096.1 GCA_017887885.1 Bacilli bacterium
AATGATAATTAAACTTCTAAAAAGGTATAAAATATTTCTTTACTTATCAAAAGTTTTCTCGGCATAAACGTGTTTTCGATAGATATTTTGATTGTTCTTTTGTTGCACTTGACTTTTTAATTAATAAATATAATATAGAAATCATAGATTATGAAAAGTTTTATTTAAAAAATTAAAGAAGCAACCTTAAATAGGATCGCTTCTTTAATTTTTTAAATAAAGTTTTTAATACGACATTTAATTTTTTTATATCGAATTTTTGTTATAAATTAAATATCTAACATCTCCAGAATACATTGGGTTTAGTGCATTATACACATTATTAAATTTGTCCATAAATTCGCCATAAACATTTCCACGACCATAATTTAAATAATCTGTATTCACATAATATATGTTAATAGGACTATAATCATTATTAATAATTCCGGTAATTGTATGACCACTTATAGTGATATAATGTCCAGTTTTGTGACCATTATACATATATAATGATCCAGTATTAGCATGAAGAATTAATGGTCTTCTGTTATTTATGTTAGCATTAATTATTTTATAAAATTGTGACTGAGTTAATTCAGTTCTTGGAATATATGTATAAGCATCATTGCTAGGAAGATACTTATTTAAGGTATCTCTTATTTGATAAACATATGCAAAGTTTCCGGATGAATTTGTCATATCATTTGCATATTGAGATTGTGAAAGAGATGTATTATTTATATAATGTAATACTTGTTTAACATTTGCCGGACCACAATAACTTTGATTTTCTTGTTGGAAACTTTGTACATTTAATTTATTTACAAAATATCTTGGTTGAATAATAGTTATTTTATCTAATTTTTCCTTTAATTCATTAATACTATTTAAATATTCGTCAGTATATGGTGTACCATTAGAGCAACTTAAATCTAAATCTGCTGGATCCATATTTTGTTGCAATGAAGCAATTATTTCTGGTGTATATTTACTATCGCAAACAGATTGTGCATTAACATCATTTAATGAAAGTGTAAAAATCATTAGTGCAAATAGAAATATTTTTTTGTTCATTTATGAACCTCCTTTAAATTAAATTTATAACCAAACTTCCTCTCGTTATTTTAGTTATTAATATTTAACTATTATAAAAATACCACCTTCTTCTCTGATGATATTTGACTTAATATTTAAATATATGAGGAGTAAAATTGCAAAAACCATCATTTAAAAATAAGGTTAACACTGCACAATGCTTCACTTCAATTACATTATACAGAAACAAAACAAAAATGTCAATATATTTTTATCCTATATTTTTAATTTCTTATTTCACGGTTTTTTTTATTTTTTCTTTATATTTAAAAATTTTATTTACTTATTTTAAAACTATGCTATAATATAGGTATGAAACTAAAGGGAAGAAGGTGGATATTTATGAAAAAAAAGATATTTGTTATTTTTTTAATTTTAATTCTTATTGGTGTATTTATTTATATAGTATTTCTACAGAAAAAACTTACTATTTGTATGGATAACAATAGTGAGAATGTTGATTGTAACAATAATGAAAATATAGACAACGATGATGAAAATGTATCTAATGTAGAAAAGGAATATGATTGTAGTTTTATTCAAACATACCATGTAGTAGATTTGCTAGATGGTTATATAGCCGAAGTTCCCGAAATATCATATGTTATACTTGATAAATATATGGCACATAATGCAATATCTCATATTATTCCATCAAATTTAAAAAATAAATTAGAAATTAATAAATATTATGAATTTGAATACAAAATTAAAGGAAAAGGAAGCATTAATAATATGAACGATATTTATCAACAAATTCTTTCAACAGAACTTTATAATCAAGCAAGCGACGAGAAAAAACAACAAATGTATAAAGATAAAAAAATATTTGTTTACTTGACAATTAGAGAAACTGATAAAAAAGGTGCAGAACAAGTACAAGAAAATATATGTAAATAATCTGCAATAAAAGTTATTTTAAATTTTAATAGTGATTATAAATTTACAATGACATATGAATAAAATATTAATATATTTAGTTTATAAAATAATAAGTATCATAGAATTTTGTACTACTCAAAATGTTAACAAATAAGTATACATTTCGCTTATTTGTCTTTTATTAAAAAGTTGTGTTCAACTTTATGACTGATAAAGTAAAAAAGTGTGATATAATTGAAATAGCCAAATCAAAATTATAGAAAGGAAGTATCCTTAATCAGTTAGTCTCTCTATAGTTTTTGATTTGGCGAT
>JAGHHB010000046.1 GCA_017887885.1 Bacilli bacterium
TCTTTAATTTCTATTACTCTTTTTCTTAAGATACTATTTAAAGATACAGATAATGCTTTCGTTAGATTATCGACAAAGTTTTTTTCTTTTGAAATATAAGTTAAAATAGATAGTCTTGCTGAAATAATCTCCTCTTTATAATTGTGGGACGATACCATAATTATAATACTTTTCCAATCTTCTTTTTCATATCTAATTGAATTACCAATTTCGTAACCAGAAATTTGTGGCAATTTGATATCTAAAATAAATATTTTAATTGTATTATCAAAAATTATTTTTTCAATCTTTTCATTATATTTATTCTCCGATACAATATCTATGTTGACATTGTTATCTTTTAATACTTTTTCTACTATAGAAACGATTTTCTCGTTTCAAAATTTATTATCTTCTACTATTACTACTTTCATAAATTACTTCCTACCTATATACCAAAAGTATACTAAAAAATTATAACATATTCTTCTAAAAAAGAAACTCCTCTGGCAATAAACTATTAGTTTTTGACCTCTAAAAAAAGAGAATAGAATTATGGAAAATTATGTTTTTTTGTTGACATATAAATACCGTGATGCTATAATGTTAGACAGTTAATTAAGGATGTTAAATGGCTTATAATAATACGTTTTTTTTGAAGATAATAATTACTAATAAGGTTTAAAATTAGAAATAATTTAAAGATAAAATAGTAAAATATAAAAGGGAGATATTTTATGTTAGAATTAAAAAATATAAATAAAAGTTATAAAACAGGATCCTTTAAACAAGTAGCCTTAAAAGATATTAATTTAAAATTTCGAAAAAATGAATTTGTTTGCGTTTTGGGGCAGTCAGGTTCTGGGAAAACGACACTTCTAAATATTTTAAGTGGTCTTGATAGGTATGATAAAGGCGACCTAATTATTAATAATAAATCAACTAAAGAATTTAAAAATGCCGATTGGGATGCTTATCGGAATAATTGTATAGGCTTTATTTTTCAAAGTTATAATTTAATTCATCATATATCTGTATTAGACAATGTTGAATTGGGACTTACTTTAAGTGGTGTGCCCAAGAAGGAAAGAAGAAAAAGGGCACTGGAGATGCTAGATAAAGTTGGCTTAAAGCGCCATGCTTATAAGAAGCCTAATCAGTTATCTGGTGGTCAAATGCAAAGAGTAGCTATTGCAAGAGCAATAGTAAATAATCCTGATGTAATTCTTGCTGATGAACCAACAGGAGCTTTAGATACAAAAACAAGTAAAGAAATAATGTCATTAATCAAAGAAATAGCCAAAGATAAATTGGTTATAATGGTGACACATAATTCTGAATTAGCTAAAGAGTATGCTACCAGAATTATTGAACTTTCCGATGGACAAATAGTAAGTGATTCTAATCCCATTAACGATAAAATAGAAGATGATAAAAATTATCAAATCAAAAAGACTGCCATGTCATTTGTCACAGCCCTTTCTTTATCTTTAAATAATATTAAGACTAAAAAAGGCAGGACCATTTTGACATCTTTTGCTTGCTCTATAGGTATTATTGGAATATCATTAGTTTTGGCTTTATCAAATGGCTTTGATAAACAAATTGATATATTTGAAGCTGATACATTATCATCACTTCCTGTTATGATAAATTCAAATTCTATGGAAATAGATGAAGAGGCTATAAGAAAACAAAGAGAAAATTTATCAAATAATGCGGAAGTTAAAAATAAAATTGTTCCTTATGATGTCAAAGAAAACATTAATATTCATGAAAATAATATTGACGATCAATATATAGAGTATTTGAATCAAATTAATCCCTCTTATCTTTTAGGAATAACTTATATGAGGGCTACAGGGTTAAATATTTTAATGGAGACTGATTCTGGTATCAAAGTGTTGAACTCTGATACTTTAAATATGCAGACAATACCTAAATATCTTGATGGACAGAATGCCTATTATTTAGAGCAGAATTATGAATTAGTAGCGGGAGAATATCCTCATGAATTGACGGATCTTGTCTTACTATTAGATAGTAATAATCGAATAGATACTACAGTTTTGGAAGCTCTATCACTGCCGACTGATCGCGAAATTAATTATGATGAAGTATTAGGAATAGAGTTAAAGATAGCTATGAATAACGATTTTTATAAAAATTATGGAAATATTTATTCTATAAACGCTGATACTTCTTCTATAATAAATAGTAAAGAGACAGTTACTGTCAGAATAAGTGGAATAATTAAAAATCAAAATGATAATAAGCTTACTCAAATTCAAGAGATGATGGGGATAAATGGTGTAGGAGGTCTTTTCTATACGAACGAGTTAATAGAGAAGATAATTGCTGTTAATAGTAGTTCTGATATTGTATTGTCGCAAAAAAATGCTAATTATAATGTCTTAACAGGTGAAGTTATAAATGATAATAAAGTTAAAGATAATCTTCTCTTGTATTTAGGAAGTAGTGATATACCAGTTTCAATACTTATTTATCCTAATAATTTTAATAATAAAGAAGAAATTCTTAATTATTTAGACAAATATAATGCAAATAAAAACCTTACTGAACAAATAATTTATACTGATATGGCTTCATCAATTGTAGATATTTCTTCCAATATTATGGATGCAATAACTTATGTTTTGATTGCTTTTTCTGCAGTTAATTTAGTAGTTTCAGGTATAATGATTGCTATTATTACTAACATTTCAGTACTTGAGCGGACTAAAGAAATTGGTATCTTACGAAGTTTGGGAGCCAGAAGAAAAGATATTACGAGAGTATTTAATGCTGAAACTGTTATAATAGGATGCTCTTCAGGAGTACTTGGCATCATAATAGCAAGGTTATTAATCTTTCCAATTAATATTATTTTAGAAGGTATTACCGATTTGAAAGGTATAGCGCAGATGAGTACATATCATATTATACTAATGATCATAATTAGTATTATTGTTACTTTGATAGGAGGACTGATTCCTGCAATTAGAGCTAGTCGTAAAGATCCTGTTGAAGCACTTCGTACAGAGTAGGAGGAAGACTAATGATAAAATTATTAAAAAATTTAACAAAAAAAGATTGGGGTTATATATTAATATGTCTAGTATTAATTGTATTTCAAGTATGGTTAGAACTTAAAATGCCTGATTATATGTCAGAAATAACTAGACTAGTCCAAACTGAAGGCGCCGCGATGAAAGATATTCTATCTTCAGGAGGATACATGCTTCTTTGTGCTTTAGGAAGTCTATCTTCGGCTGCTATTGTTGGATACTTTGTTTCTAATATTGCTGCTTCCTTTTCGATGCAGACAAGAAAAAAGATTTTTGATAAAGTAGAAAATTTAGGGATGGAAGAGATAAAACGTTTTTCTACTAGTAGTTTAATTACTAGGACGACGAATGACATTACACAACTGCAAATGTTTATTGGTATGGGGCTTCAACTATTGATAAAAGCTCCAATTACAGCTATATGGGCTGTCACTAAAATTTTAGGAAAAAGTATTGAATGGAGTGCCGTAACAGCAGTGGCAGTTGTTATTTTATTAACGACGATCATTACTATTATGACGATTGTTATGCCAAGATTTAAAATAGTACAATCTCTTATTGATAAAGTAAATTCTGTCATGCGTGAAAATTTAACCGGTATTAGAGTTGTAAGAGCTTTTAATGCTGAAAAATATCAAGAAGATAAATTTAATAATGTTAATAATGATTTAACTAAAAACCAAATGTTCAATCAAAAAACTTTTACTTTACTAGATCCCATCATGTATTTAGTAATGTACTTTTTGACATTAGCAATATATTATATCGGTTCTATTCTTATTAATAATGCGGGTATGACAGACAAGATAGTGCTCTTTAGTGATATGATAGTATTTTCGACATATGCTATGCAAGTAATTATGTCATTCTTGATGTTGGCTATGATTTTTATGATGATGCCAAGAGCGGATGTTTCAGCTAAAAGAATAAACGAGATATTAGAAACTGAAACTTCAATTAAAGAGGGAACTGTAAAGGAAAATACTACAGGATTAAAAGGGACTGTCGAATTTAAGAATGTCTCATTTAAATATCCTGATGCCGATGAATATCTTTTAAAAAATATTTCTTTTACGGCAAATACTGGAGAAACATTTGCCTTTATTGGTTCCACAGGAAGTGGAAAATCGACACTTATTAATTTGATTCCCAGATTTTATGATGTAACGGATGGTGAAATATTAATAAATGGTATTAATGTTAAAGACTATCAGTCAGAATACCTACATAATATAATAGGATATGTCCCACAAAAAGCAGTAATGTTTTCCGGAACAGTCGCCTCAAATGTTTCCTTTGGCAAAACAAAAAGTGGCAAAGTTAAACAAGACAAAATTGAAAAAGCTATTGAGGTCTCACAAGCTTATGAGTTTGTTAACAAGTTAGATAAAAAATATAATGCTCATATTTCGCAAGGAGGAACAAATATATCGGGAGGTCAAAAACAAAGATTATCTATTGCAAGAGCAATTGCTAGAGATCCAGAAATATATATCTTTGATGATACATTTAGTGCTTTAGATTATAAAACTGATTCTGTTTTACGTGATAAATTAAAAAAGTATACTAAAGAAGCTACGAGCTTGATTGTAGCTCAAAGAATAGGAACTATTATGAATGCTGATAAAATTATTGTTTTAGATAAAGGACAGTGTGTTGGAATGGGAACCCATAAAGAGTTAATGAAGAAATGCAAGATCTACAAAGAGATAGCTCTATCACAATTATCAAAGGAGGAATTAGAAAATGAGTAATGAAAGAAAAAGTAATCCTAGACCACATGGTCCAGGACCACGTGTCATGGAAAAACCTAAAAATTTTAAAAATGCCGTCAGTAGACTCTTTAAAAGTTTAGGAAACTATAAAACACTTATTTTCTTATCTCTAATTCTTGCTGCAGTAGGTTCTATTTTATCATTAATTTCTCCTAATAAGATTTCATTATTAACCGATGAAATATCTAAAGGAATCGGCATAAATGAAGAAAATATGGAAGATCTAAAAACTGATTTGACGTCTAATTTGTCTCAAGAAAAATTATCTGATACTTTTAAAGAAATATTAGACTTACATATTGATCAAAATTTATTTGGTAAGGTTAATAGTTCAAATCTTTCAAATGAAGAAAAGTTATCTTTTCAGAAAGCAATAACCAAAATACAGAGTGATTATTCAAATATCTTTAAATATTTAGGAGAATTATCTGATGACACGTTGAATCTTATGTTGAATGAGACGACATATAATGATGTTTTAATTACCGTTAATGATAAAATAATTTTGATCCATCAATTAAAAAATTTAGATATAACAACTAAAAATTATAGTTTTGTTTCTGAAATACCAGATAGTATTAACCAAATACTTTTTCCTGATAGTGAAATTAAAGATATTAAAATAACTACTGAAGAAAAAGTGGCTTTTATATCGACAATGTCTAAAATAAATGCTGATACTTCGGTGAACGAAATATATAGTATGATTGGTAGTTTACCTGAAAATATTCAAAAGTTAATTAATCCATCCATCGATATGAATAAGATAAAGGACATAACACTTCTTCTTATCATAATTTATCTAGTAAGTGCTACCTTTACTTATATTGAAGGTATTTCTATGGTAAAAGTAGCTAATCGATTTGCTAAAAAACTTAGAAATAGCATTTCTATTAAAGTAAATAAACTTCCATTAAAGTTTTTTGATCATAGTACCATAGGAGATATTTTATCTCGTGTTACCAATGATGTAGATACTATTGCTCAATCATTGAACCAGAGTCTTGCTTCATTAGTATCAGCAACTACTTTATTTTTAGGTTCTATAATTATGATGTTTGTAACTAATTATATTATGGCTATTACGGCTATTGTAGCCAGTCTTTTAGGTTTTATTTTAATGTTTATTATATTAGGAAAATCACAAAAATATTTTACAGCTCGTCAAGAAGAACTTGGTAATCTAAATGGTCATATTGAAGAAATGTATTCGGGACTTAATGTTATTAAGACATATAATGGAAAAGAAGAAGCCGATCAAAAATTTGATGAACTGAATTTAAAAGTTTATGAATGTAATCGTAAAAGTCAATTTCTATCAGGGCTTATGCAACCAATTATGTCGTTTGTTGGAAATTTAGGTTATGTCTCTGTCTGTATTGTCGGAGCTTTATTAGTATCTAATAATACAATTAGTTTTGGTGTTATTGTAGCTTTTATTATGTATGTAAGATTATTTACAAATCCATTATCTCAAATTGCTCAATCAATGACTTCAATTCAGACAACTGCTGCAGCATCTGAAAGAGTATTTGAATTTTTGGATGAACAAGAGATGAGCGATCAAAAAGATATAAAAAAGAAGCTAGATCGAAGAAAAGTAAAAGGAAAAATTGAATTTCAAAATGTCCGTTTTGGTTATGATGATGATAAGATTATTATTCAGGATTTTACCGCTACGGCCAAACCGGGACAAAAGATTGCTATTGTAGGTCCAACTGGTGCTGGTAAAACAACAATGGTTAATCTTTTGATGAAATTTTATGAGATAAATTCTGGTGATATAAAAATTGATGGTGTATCAACTAAAGAACTTACAAGAGAAAACATTCATAGTCTTTTTACAATGGTACTTCAAGATACATGGCTCTTTAGTGGAACTATTAGAGAAAATATTGTGTATAATCGTAAAAATGTGACTGATAAGAGAGTAAAAGAAGTATGTGAAATTGTTGGTGTAGATCATTTTATCAAAACTCTTCCTAATGGATATGATTCAGTTATTTCGGATAATGATTCTGTATCAGCGGGACAAAGACAACTTTTGACAATAGCTCGAGGTATGATTGAAGACTCACCATTCTTAATTCTCGACGAAGCGACTTCTAATGTTGATACTAGAACCGAAGAATTAGTACAAAAAGCAATGGATCATCTTATGGAAAATAGAACCTCATTTATTATTGCACATAGACTATCTACCATAAAAAATGCTGATTTGATATTAGTTATGAATAATGGTAACATTATTGAACAAGGAACTCATAAAGAGTTACTTAAGCAAAATGGCTTTTATGCAAAACTTTATAATTCGCAGTTTGAAAAGAGCAATAGTTAAAAATATATTATAATTCCAAGTCAATAATTAAAATTTTTAGGAGATAAACTTTTCTAGTGACAAGTTGTGCTAATTAATGAACTATCTAAAATATTAGTTTAAGATGAATGTAGACACAAAAAGGTGTTTACATTTTTATTTGTCTATTTTAGAAAATATTTCAAAATGAAAAATATATAATTGTTAGTTCCTTTTTTATCGTATATTCAAATTACTAAATATAGTAGAAAAATTGTATTTTTTTCTTTAAATCTTGAAAAACTAATAATATTCTTATATAATTAAATAAGAAAATGGTGATAAAATGAAAAAAGTACTACTTTGTATTATGGATGGAATTGGAATAGCAAAAGAAAAAAAATATAATGCTGTCTATACTGCACGAACACCAAATTTAGATAAACTTTGGGATAAGTATCCTCATAGTTTTCTTGAAGCCTCTGGTGAATTAGTTGGTTTGCCAAAAGGACAAATGGGGAATTCTGAAGTAGGACATACTAATATAGGAGCTGGAAGAATAGTTTACCAAGCTTTAGAGTTAATAAACAGCAAGATAAGAGATAAAACTTTTTTTTCTAATGAGGAATTTCTTGAGATAATAAAACATGTTAAAAAAAACGATTCTAGTATACATCTAATCGGTTTGCTATCTGATGGCGGTGTTCATTCACATATTAACCATTTATTTGCATTATTAGAATTATTGAAAAAAGAAAAAATAACAAAAGTTTTCATTCACATCTTTACTGATGGTAGGGATGTTTCGCCAAGTAGTGGTATTAAATATATTGAAGCATTAGAAAAAAAACTAAAGAATTTACAAATGGGAAAAATCGCCTCTATAAGTGGAAGATATTATGGTATGGATAGAGATAATAATTTTGATAGAATAAAGAAAAGTTACGAGGTTATGACTGAAATGACACCTATAGAGGATGTAAAAAAAGTTTGGAAAGAATGTCAAAAAAAGAAAATAACAGATGAATTTATTACTCCAACAAGAACTTGCGAAGATGGGATTATTAAAGACAACGATGGTATTATTTTTTTCAACTTTCGTCCAGACAGATTGAAACAATTAGCTAGTATTTTTACAAATGAAAGTTACCAAGCTTTTCCTCATTCAAAAATATCTAATTTAAAAGTTGTGACAATGTTACCTGTTACCGAGTCTGTTTTATGTCCTTATGCTTTTTCTCATCCAAAGATAAATAATTCTCTTGGCGAATATTTATCTTCACTGGGCTATTCGCAGCTTCGTATTGCCGAAACCGAAAAATATGCTCATGTAACGTACTTTTTTGATGGTGGTGTAGATAGAGAATTGCCAATGGAAAGAAGAATACTAGTACCTAGTCCTAAAGTTGCTACTTACGATTTAGAGCCCAAAATGTCTGCGTGTATGATAACAGCTTCACTTGTCAGAGAAATAACTGAATATCACGAAGATTTAATAGTTTTAAATTTTGCTAATGGCGATATGGTGGGGCATACTGGCGATTTCGCCGCTGCTGTTAAAGCCGTTGAGACAGTCGATGAATGTTTAGGAAAAATATTAGAAAATATATCGCTCGATGAATACAACATTATTATAACAGCAGATCATGGAAACTGTGAAGTTATGCGCAATAAAGACGGAAGTATAAATACTTCTCACACTACTAACAAAGTTCCATTTATCATTACTAATAAAAAAATAAAATTACAGGATGGTAAATTAGCCGATATAGCTCCAACAATTCTTTATTTGATGGGAATAGAAATTCCTAGTGAAATGACTGGTGACATCTTAATAAAAAATAGAAAGAAGGAAAAAAATGTTAAATCTTTTAGATAATCCCACTTTTGATGGAGAACGAAATATTTTAAATGCTGATATATTTGTAAGTAATTTAAAAAATACATTAAAGGCCTTTACATTTAATCCTCAAGTTACTTACAAAGTGTATAGAAACATTACTGTCTATCAAATTGTTTGGCATGATGATAAAACTTATGATGATATTCTAGCCTTGAAGAAAGAAATATCTTTATCTTTAGGAATGAGAATAGAAGAATTTACAATAAAGAAATTAGGAGATAATAAAGTAGAAATAAGTGTGCCAAACATGAAGCGAGAACCATTAACATTAAAAGAAGTTCTTCTAGAATATAAGAGGGATAATACTTTTAAAATAGCACTTGGAATTAATATGGAAGATAATATTGTTTATTTTGATTTTGACAAAGAAAAAGCTCTTCTAGTAACAGGAGTGACAGGAATTGGAAAAACTAATTTTTTTCATAACATCATCATGAATATTTTGATAAATCGTCTGCAGGCGAAAATTATCATTTTGGATTCACAGGGAATAAACTACAATATGTATAATACCATTTGTGAAGTCGTCAATAAAGAAGAAGCTATAATCAAAAGAATAAAACTTCTACGAAAAGAATTTACAAATAGAATACGAAAGGGACTTAAGGAAAGAACAATCGTATTAATAGATGAAGTATATGAAATATTAAATATCGATAATAGTGTTAAAGACGATCTTAATTATTTGTTAGAAATAGGAAATATGGCTAATATTCATTTAATAGTGTCAACTGATTCAATGCTTGAAGATAATATCTATGATTTATTTAAAAAAGACAATATTGCGAAGATGAGCTTTTACTTGACCTCGCGAGGAGAATACAATCTATTTTTAGATAGGGTAGTTAATAAAACATTAAATAACGATGGATTATATTTAGACCAGAATAAGAGGTTAACAAGAATAACTGTTCCTTTAATAAAAGATTGGGAAATAAAGAAAGTAGTAGATTATGTTGAAGAAAAAACAAAGTAAAAAGAAGACTCATATCTTTACAATAATATTATCTATTTGTGATATTTTAGCTTTTATTTTTCTCTTTCTATTATATGGCCCTTTCGCGGGATTTAGAGATTGGCTTGTTACGACAGCTATGAGTACTATGAATCATCAATATTTGGCCACAACTTTCTATAGTGATAAAGCAATAAAAAAAATAATTTCGCGGCATAATATAATTGAACCAGAAGCTAATACTGATATCAATTTAATATTGGGTGAAGAAAAAAGTTATCTTGATGATTATGATAGAGAAATACTAGAAAGAAACAAAGATGATGTCTATAAGTTAATTGAAATAGATGAAAATGGATTCAAAGGTTTTCTTGTTGCCATTTACGACCCTTCCAAAATAAAAGTAACTTATAGTCAAAAATTAGGATATTCTGGAGAGTATTTAGTAGATATGGCTAAAAGAGAAAATGCTATTGTTGCTATTAATGGTGGTGGTTTTCTCGATGCTAATGGCGTCGGAACAGGAGGACAAGCTATAGGAACAATTATTTCAAATAATAAAATAATAAGTGATTATGGTAATAGCCAGTATGGTGGAGGCATAATAGGCTTTACTAATGATAATAAATTGTATTTAGGCAAAATATCTGCCGAAGAAGCTATCAATATGGGGATAAGAGATGCTGTTGAATTTGGTCCTTTTCTAATTGTCAATGGTGAATCTGCTTTTATAAACGGTAATGGTGGTTACGGAATGCATCCTAGAAGTGCAATAGCCCAGCGGCAAGACGGTATAGTTTTATTTCTTGTTATTGATGGAAGAAGTATTAAAAGTAGAGGCGCCGATATGAACGATTTAGTAAATATTTTACTTAGATATCATGCTTATAATGCTGCTAATTTGGATGGCGGAAACTCAAGTGCTTTGGTAATAGATGATAAAATTATCAATCATCCAATAAACTGGGATAACAAAGAGGAAACGAGACCGATACCATGTGGTTTTGTAGTAGTTAAATAATAAAGAAAAAATATTTTTATAAAAATATAAAAATAACTATGATAAATAAAAATAATTTGTTATAATTCTATTAAGGAGAAAGATGAGAAAAAGAGAAAAAAAGCACGGGAAAATATTATTAATTACTATTTTCTTATTAATTATAATAGCCGCTATAGTGTATTATTTTGTAGGTATTAGAACTGTTCGTGAAAATGAAACTATACTTGACACGTCATCTGGATATGTCATAACAAATAAAAAAGTTGCATTATATGATGAACAATATAAAGAAATAGGTTCAATACAGAAAGATATTACCCTTAAGATCAAAGATAACGCAGAAAAAAATTATTTAGTCGTCGATAATTTAGATGTTAAGTATTATATAAAGAAAGAAAATATTACACCAGTTAAAGAAAATGATAAGATAGATGATCGCTATAAAAATTACATTGTCTTTAACGAAAATGTTGTCACCCAAAATAAGACAGATTTATATGATGAAAAAGGTAATTTAATGTATAGTTTAGCTAAAAGCTATTCACTTCCTATTATTGTTAAAGAAACTGACAAATATGGTGTTGAGTTTGGAGATCGATTAGTATATATTAAAGAAGATGACTGTACCGTTGTAAATAATTATAATACCAAGCAAACAAATACTACTGGTATTGCTACTTTGAATTATCATGCCTTTTATGACGAAACAAACGAAGAAGAAAAAGCAGCATGCAATACTGTTATCTGCCATTCCAAACAACAATTTAAAGAACAATTAGATTTGATTCGTGAAATGAATCTCTTAACATTAAAGATGAAAGAAGTTGAAATGTATATTGATGGTAAAATCCAACTTCCCAAGAGTGTTTTAATTACTATTGATGATGGTGGTAGGACTCAAATTGCCGTTGATATGTTAACTGAATATAAAATGTATGCTACGATATTTTTAGTGACCTCTTGGTATGATCCTCAAAGTTACTATGTAACAGAGTATATTGAACTACACTCACATAGTCATAATTTACATAATGTTGGTGCCTGTCCAACGGGGCAAGGTGGAGGTATCCAGTGTCTGAAAGAAGAAGATATTCAAAATGATTTACGTATTTCTCGTGAAAAGTTAAATCAGACAACTTACTTTTGCTATCCTTTTTATGAATATAACGATTATTCGATTAAAATGCTAAAAGAAGCCGGTTTTACAATGGCTTTCGTTGGTGAAAGTACCAGAGGGGACAATTTGGTCAAGGTTGGTAGCGATAAATTTCGTTTACCACGCTTTGTTATTGTTAATTATACGACAGATGACAATTTACGAAATTATTTTAACGGCATGAAGTAATAGAAACTAAATAATTACAAAAAAGATATTGAAGTAGGTGAAATATGAAAGAATTATTTGATAAGATGTATATTAATACTAGTAGCTCCTTTTATGAAAAAGTATTTGCAAACTTGAGTAATAATCAAAAGATGTTTATCGTAACAGCTAATCCTGAAACATTTATGAAAGCTGAAGAAAATGTTGAACTAAAAAAAATGTTATTAGATAAAGACACCACAGTTGTGCCAGATGGCATTGGAATTGTAAAAGCTGCACGAATTTTAGGTTATTCGGTAAAAGAAAGAATCACTGGAATTGATTTAACTCTTAAATTGTTAGAATATGGTAGTGAACTAAAAAAGACTATTTATTTATTTGGAGCCAAACAAGAAGTTATTGATGATATGAAAAGAGTCTTGAAAGATAAGTATCCCAATATTAAATTAGTCGGTGCCAAGAATGGTTATGAAAAAGATAAAGATAAAATATTTCAAGATATCATAAAAAAAAGTCCTGATATTATTTTAGTGGCTTTAGGGATTCCTAAACAGGAAGAAATAATTTACAAATATTTTAATCAATTTAAAAAAGGGATTTTTATAGGTGTTGGGGGGTCTCTTGATGTAATTAGTGGCCATAAAAAAAGAGCTCCTCAAGTATTTATTCGTCTTAATTTAGAGTGGTTATACCGAATCTTAAAGGAACCAAGTAGATTAAAAAGATTCTATAATTCTAATGTAAAGTTTTTATTTCATATTAAAAAATTAAAGTAAATAGTGGAGTGAAAAAATGAAAGTATTAATAATAATTCCTGCTTATAATGAGCAGTTAAATATCGAAAAGACAGTTAATGATATTATTAGTTATACCCAAAAATCTAAATATCAAATTGATTATATTATTATTGATGATGGAAGTAAGGATAAAACTTTAGATATTTGCCGCCAAAAGCATTTCAATGTAGTCTCTTTGATTCACAATTTAGGAATTGGTGGAGGAATGCAAACTGGATATAAATATGCTTTAAAAAAAGGTTACGATATTGCCATTCAGTTTGATGGTGATGGCCAACATGATGTCAAATATATTGACCTTTTAATTAATAACATTGAAAATGGTAACGATTTTGTAATAGGTTCTAGATTTATAAAAAAGCTTAGTAAGTTTCGATCAACTGGTATGCGAAGATTTGGAAGTAAAATTCTATCTTTCTTAATTAAAATATGTACGGGAGAAAAGATTTATGATCCTACGAGTGGATTCCGTGCCTGTAATAAAGAA
>JAGHHB010000047.1 GCA_017887885.1 Bacilli bacterium
CAACAAATCATTCAATTTAAAGTAAAAGTAAAAATACTATTGTTTTGTCGCTATGGTAAATCACTTACTTACATATTTGTTAAATAATATTCTACATATAACATGATCACACAAAAGGTCCCAATAGTGCCTTAAACACCACATAATATGTTGTGAACCCCAATTGGTAGACATCAATAAAAAGACTATTGTATTTTATCAATAGTCTTAAAAAACATATCAGATTGAAAGTTTTTCTTTAATTATTTTAGTTACTAATGACATATCAAATTTCCCTTGTACCATAGGAGATATTTCTTTCATAACCATTCCAAAGTCTTTTATGCCAGTTGGTTTTAAATTATCGAATACTCTATCGATAATTTTATTTAACTCCTCAATAGATAATTCTTCAGGCATATAAGAATTTAATATTTCAATTTCTCTTTTATTTTGCGATACTAAATCTTCCCTACCAGCATTTTCAAATTGTACGATAGCTTCTTTGCGCATTTTAATTTGTCTAGATATAATCTTTATAATGTCATCGTCAGTCAATTCTTCACGTGGGTTAGGCTTAAAAGTTTGCATTGCACCTTTTATCATTCTCACTACACCAAGTTTAAAATTATCTTTACTTTTCATTGCTTCTTTTAAATCATTATTAATTTTCTCTGATAATGTCATTCTATCGCTCCTTAATTATTCCTTTTATTTTTTTTATAATTAATAGTATTTTTCTTTTTTTCTTCTTTTAATCGTACTCCTGGTTTTTTATATCCTTCTGCTCTTTCTTTAGCTTTAGAGAGATTACCATTTCGTGCAACTTGATTTTTGAATTTTCGAAGTGCAAATTCAACATCGTTATTTCTTACACTGACGGTTACTTTAGTTCCTGTCGCCATTTTTATCCCTCCTTCCGCTTTTCATAAAAATTATAACATTATTTGTCATATTTTACAAGCAGAATATTTATAAAAATATAGTTTTTTGAATATTTTTAAACATCACACATTTTTCCTGATATTTTTCTACGGATATAACTTCCTAATGATTCGCCAATTTTATAAAGTACTTCTATAGTATGATAAATTGCTGATAACATGGAAGCTGTAAGCTATGCTCCTCCAGAAATTTCTAACATTTCTTTTTTTTCTAATTCCTTCATATTAACCCCTCCCTAATTATTACATTTTTGAGGATTAACATAACCATTACGTATCCCCGCTATAAAGCTTAATAATCCTGATATTAATATAGATATTGTAATAACATCAACACTTCCACCACTAATTTTTTGCATTTCTTCTTTTGATATTTTTTGCATATTTTCCTCCTTATATATTGAATAGATAATCGATTATTCGTTTATCTTCTTTTAGTATTTGTAGATTAAGTACCAAATTATTTAATTTATATTTTGAAGGCAAAGATACTTTCAGTTTTACTATTTGATAGGTATCAATATTATCGGTAAAATATTCACCATCAATGTTCATAATTTTATACTTATATTTTTTCTTATCAATTACTATTTCATGGTTATTGACTATTAAAGATATTTTAGAAATTGGAAGATATACTTCTAAATAATATGTGCCTTCTTCAGATATTATTGTCCCCTTTGTATTGTAGTAAGTTTTATAATTAAATATTGTAAATATTATAATTAAGGAAAGCATTGTTACAATTATTATCATTATATAAGTATAGATTAAAGGTTCAATTTTTCTTTGAAGAATTATTTCATTATCTATATATTTATTCATCGATCACTTTTAATTAAATTTATTGTTTTACCTTCCTCAATATGAATTACACGGTCATATAAATCCATATTTTCTTGTCGATGTGAAATAATAATTATTGTTTGATCATAGAAATAATAAAACATATTTTTTAGGATCTTCCTTTCCAAATTAATATCTATCTGACTTAATCCTTCATCTATCATAATTATTTTTCCTTCCTTCAATAAACTTCGGGCCAGGATAATTCTTTGCCTTTGACCTCCGGAGATATTACATCCATTTTCTTCGAGAAGATAATCATAACCTAACATACTTCCTTTGATTATATCATCAACATAAAAAATTTTACACATATCTAAATAGCGTTCTTCTTTAATCTGTCGATCTAATAATATATTGTTGCGGATGCTATCTGTATATAATAGTTCATTTTGAGATACATAAATAAAATCTCTTCGGATATCCGATAGACTGTAGTCATTAATATCATAGTTATTTATAAAAATCATATCTCGATCCACAGGATAATATTTATATAATAGTTTCATAATAGTTGATTTTCCACATCCAGATGGGCCTAATATTAACACTCTTTCTCTATCTTCTATTCTTAAATTCAAATTTTTGAGAATATAGCTTTTATTATTATATGTATAATTTAAATTATGTATTTTAATATTCCCATTAACTGCTAATTTTCTTTCTTCATAAATTTTTTCATCTTCTATTTCAAAAAGAGAATTTGCCCTTTTCAATGCCGACTTATTATAATAGTATTCATTTAATATGCTTATCAAATTATTTAAAGGATAAATTAAATAAGTCATCAAATAAGTTATAGTTGTATAACTTCCTATTGTTAGGTTACCTTTCATAATATATTTCAAGTTTATAAAACTAACAGAAAACATAATTATATCGCCAATAGCCTCCTGGAAGAATATCATTAAATTGTTTATTTTGGCAAATTGATAATTATTATTTATACTTGTGCTATATATTTTACTAAATTTTAAAACAGTATTATCTTCTATATTTAAACCTTTTATCGTTTCAAATGAACTTACAGCCTCAATTATATTGTTATTTATTTTAGCATTATCTTCCTGACTTATAAATGTAGCTTTTCTTATGTATGGTATAAAAAGAAAAATTATTATTAGATAGCCAATTTCCATAAACAAAATTAAGAAAGTTATCTTTTTATTGGTATTATAGAGAATTATAAAGGATAAAATAAAAGCAAAGATATCTAAAAATAATGTTACTATAACTTTAGAAATAAAATTTTTTATATATGATAAATCTTTAATCCTCGATAGAACCTCTCCGGTAGTTCTATTTTTATAATAACTGAAGGGAAGTAAAATAATTTTAGTAAAGCAACTTAATGTGATACTAGTATCTAACTTTTGATTCAAATAAATAATTAAATGATTTCTAGTATAATTAGTTATATTTTTGACTATGTAAAATACTGCAAAAATAATCGTTATGACAATTAAATTTTTTATATCAGTTTCTATTACTTGATCAAAAACAATCTGTGCATATAAAGATACCAAACTGGAAATAGTAATAAAAATTAATGACAATAAAATTAAAAAAAATATTAATTTTTTATTTCTACATAATGTGTATAATAATATTCTATTTAAAACTTTTTCTTTGGGATATATAATGAGATTTCTTACCTTTTCAAACAATAATAAATATCCTGTCCATTTTTCGTTAAAATCAAAAAGATCAATAATAGTTTTTCCTCTAGCAGGATCCATCAGTAATACTTTATTATTCCACACTTTATAAACAACAACAAAGTGATGATAATTCTTATTTCTAAACTGAACTATGTATGGAACCGTAAGCTCTTTTATTTTTTCAACATCATCTATTTTATATGCTCTACTTTCTAATCCTAAAGATGAAGCTGCCACTGAAATATTATAAAAATTTGTTCCCTCTTTAGTTGTTTTTGTCATATCGATTAATCTTTCGATAGATATATTGCCACCATAATAGCGTATAATTGACAAAAGAGTAGCAGCACCACAATCTTTATTTCCTTCTTGCAAGACAATTAGATTTTTTTTCATTTTACTCCCTTCACTTCTTATATACAACTTTTTTAACTCATTTTCTAATTTTTTTTAAATATATAAATTTTTTTATCTTAAGGTATATAGATAATTTAAAAGAGATGAATAAAATCTTTATTTTAACTAAAATTTTAGAGGAAAGAATTTTTTATCAAAAAGAAAAAACTTAATCCCAGATACTAGGATCAAGTTTTATTTGTCTTCCATCGATAGTATAATTAAGTTTAAAATCTTTTTCGCGATCTTCACGATTAATATTATAAATTAAGATATAATCTTCATAATCTGCAATAGATAATTTTTGGTTGCGGTATCCTCGCCCAATATCTTCAAAATAATAATAATACTTTAAACTTGGCATATAATCATTATCAGCAGTTTCTAAAACAAAATTATTTAATTTTAATGTATAGTTTTCCTGATTAGCTTTGATAGAAAATTTTATTATGAGATAACAATTATTAGGATTTGTTTTATTTCTCTCTGAAATATAACTTTCGATTATTTTTATATTAAATAACTCCGTCTTAATCGTTTCCCCTTCTTTAAAATCTCCATTTATAATTCTTCTATTAACCGGAAAAACAATTACTAAAATCAAGGCTAATATAATTAAGATAATATTAATAAAAAATTTATTTTCTATATAATAATACTTGAGCTCTCTAAATATTTTTCTGCCACTTCTCTTTATATTATCAGAGTGAATATCCAAATTAACTTCAATTTCTTCACTATCTTCTTTTTCTAATTTTAATTCATGTAAATCTTTTCGAAAATTAAACTTCTTAATATCAAACCCTAAACCTCTTACTAAAGTTGGAAGACAAATTATAAATAGTCCCCAAAAATTAAATCTACTAATATCTCGTAATAATCTTATTTCTCTAGCGGACATATTTCTTATTTCTAATACTTTTAAATTATAGTATAAATAAAGAAAAGCAATGAGCGATAAAAAACTTACAACAATTATTATGATGTATAACAGTTTAGGCTTTTTCTTGTATCTCATCAAAAGAAGAATAATAATTGATAAGACAATAACCAAAAGAAAGGATATAAAAAGAAAAGTACTTAAGTATTTCGCCGCTATTACCTCGACGTTACCATTAGTAGAAATATAATATTTTAAGAAAGAAAGGATACTATTAGCTCTATAAGTAATGTAAGCTAATAAAATAAATAAGAGTAGATGAATTAACCTAAAACATCTTATTAATATAGCATATGGTCTTCTTAATATCATTAAAGGTTCGTTCCTTTCAATCTATAAGGATCAGAACTAGTTCCTGTTCCCGAGATAACAGTACTTGAAGATTTAAGATAAAGCGTCGGTCTAATATTATAGGTATCATAAGAAGTGGCTCTCATAACAACTCCAGTATAAAAAACTCGGTTGACAAAAATACTAGATGTAGTATTAGGAGTTAATAACCACTGATCGGCACCATTATTTAACCAATTGTTATACCGACAACTACTATCACTGTAATTTCTCAAATTCTGCGAACAAGAAGAAAAGTCTGCAGCATACCCATAATCAGAAGGATAAATGAAGGCAATTTGTCCTGACCAAGTCGTTGGATTTCCTGAATTTGGATATACAATATCTCCCCTTTCATATTGATAAGCCTGATCAGAATAGATTTCTATATTAGTTAAATCAATACCTCCTAAACTCCATGTTACCTGATCAATTAAACTTCTAGTTTGATCATTTTTTAGACCGGTACTAGTGAAATCACAGGCTGCCACTTCAGCATTTCTTCCAACATAGCAGCTTCCACTTGCAGCATTGTAGTAAAGACTCCCCCCAAAATTCTCATCTTCATAACCATCGTTTAATAACTTCATAGCTTCGGATCTACTCCAATCATTAATGCTATCGCTATAGTCATCATAGACATACTCTCCTATTGAATCATTTCGGATAATCTTTACTCGATTGCCAAAAACACCAATTATTCGCCACAATTCACATGTAGAAGAAGTTTGATTATTATAATCAGAACAATTAAAATATAGATAATTATTAGGATCTGCTCCATAATATCTAATATTTCCACTATCTAAAGATTCTGTTGTTCCTCCTAGACGATCATTCATTAAATTAAAACTTGAAGCATAATTATAAGTAATATTATTATTGATAACTTCCGCTTTACTAGCGCTATTATATAGATCTGTTATCATTTTAGCCATATTTTCTGGTTGAATATATACTTCGGATACTAAACTTATTCCAGATGGTACAATAAAGTCCCCTCCTCCTTCATATCCTAAAATAGTAGATATTGTTATATTATAGTTAGCACTACTACTGTTTTCTAAATATAATTTAACGTAACGATATTCATTAGCATTAATAACACCCTCTTCTAGATCTTCTGAATTATTATATATCTTAACTGCAACTGAAGAGTTTGTATTATATCCAACGGCATATCTAACTCTACCATTATTAGTATTATGAATTTTGTATATTATTGTCTTGCTATCATGAGCAGGAACAGTAACTGTTTTAGTATCTAAAGATTTCAAACTAATCAAATGACTATCTTCATAACTTTCCTCTATAATCGTATCCATAGCAAAAGTTTGATATAGTACAGCAGTAGTAATGGTAATTATTAATACAATGAGTAATATAACAGTTATTTTTTTCTTCATAAATAGACTCCCTTTATATTTACTTATCTACTATATAAATTATATAATAAAAAAAGATAAAAGGCAAGTAAAAAAATTCGTCGTTATTAGTCATTTATTAGCTTCTTTATATTCTATATTAAATTATCATAAATGTATTAAAAAAAAGACTTTTTAGTCTTTATAAACGATTAACTGACCCTCTTTTAAATAAATAGTATTATTTTGGTTTAGTAAATTATTCAAATTACTTTTTAATAATCTATTAACTCCCAATAAAGTATCATTTTCTTTTGTTATATAGTATTTTACATCCTTTTTAGGTACCATGATTGTAGTATTAGGATAAATATAGTCATTTACATTAATACCATTTAATAAGGCTAATAAATTATAATCTGTATTATATTTCCTAGCTATTTCATATAAACTATCACCCTTTTGGATCGTATACATTTCAAAAAATTCATTTATTTTAGGGACAATTATATTAGTTCCGACGCCAAAACTACTGTTAGGATTTAACTGTCTTAAGACTTGGGGGGCGATATTATACTTAATAGCTAATGTATCGATGGTATCACCATTTTGAATTTGATAAATATCATACATTTTGTTACCTCCAATATATAGTATGATATTTTTACCTATTTGTGAATTAATTCTCCTTTAGGACATCTATTACCCCAAGAATCGATAATTTCTTGATCTCTCATAACCTTAATTATTTCACAATTATTAGAACAACCATGACATTCTATTCCTTTTGTCTCAAAACTAATTTCTTCAATATTAAAAGAAAAATCAACTTCCTTATTATTTTTAGAAAGAATTGCTACTCCTAGTGCTCCCATAAGATGCGAATTATCATCGACGATGATTGGATAACCAGTAATTTTTTCAAATGCTTTAACAACACCAATATTTTTTGATACACCACCTTGAAAAACAATAGGAGGAACTATCTTTTTACCTTTTCCAACATTGTTTAAATAGTTATTTACAATGGCAAAACATAAACCCGCAATGATATCTTCTTTTTTGTGACCTATCTGTGATTTATGAACTAAATCAGATTCGGCAAAAACTGTACAACGGGCAGCTATTTTAGTTGGGGTTTTACTAGTTAGGGCTATCGAGCCAAAATCCTCAATTGGAATACCAAGTCTTTTAGCCTGACTTGATAAAAATGAGCCTGTTCCGGCAGCGCATAAAGTATTCATTGCATAATCAGTAACAATTTTATTATTGATGAGTATTATTTTAGAATCTTGCCCACCAATTTCAAAAATAGTCCGAACATCAGGATAAAGACTCGTCGTTCCAACAGCATGAGCGGTTATTTCATTTTTGACAGTATTAGCACCTAAAATCACACCTATTAATTTCCTTGCCGATCCCGTTGTTCCTACTCCCACAATCTTGTATTTATCTAAATTCAATTTTTCTTTTAAATTCTTAACAACTTTTTTTGTGGCACTTATCGGATTCCCTTCTGTATATAGATAACAACTAGATAAAATATTATTGTCCTCATCAATTACCACTCCTTTTGTAGAAATACTTCCTATATCGATACCTAAATATGCCTTTTTCATCTCTCACCTCTTTTTAATTATATGTAAAAGCAAGAAAAAAAGATGTCGAATTATGACATCCTAGATATCAATTATTACTTTTTTATTTTGAAACTCTAATTTAATATATTTGACACCGCACGCATCAAAAAGTCGCTTTGAGGCAATAACACTATTAGTATTGGCATATTTATCTTCAAGATAGTATACAGTTTTAATACCAACTTGAATTATCTCTTTAGCGCATTCATTACATGGAAATAAGTCAACATATATTTTAGCCCCTTCGAAACTTTTATTACTACCACGATAATTCAAGATAGCATTCCTTTCCGCATGAACAACATAAGGATATTTTGTAGTTAGCTCTTCTCCTTCACGATCCCATGGAAAGAAGATATCATCAAAACCATTTGGTGTTCCATTATATCCGACTGATAAAATCCTATTATCTTTAGCAACAATACAAGCTCCTACTTGAGTAGATGGATCCTTACTTCTGCATGCTGAAAGCTTTGCAATAGCCATGAAGTACTCATCCCATGTCAAAGTATCTTTTCTTTCTTTATTTATTTTCTCCATATTCTCCTCCTACAGTAATTATAACAATTATTATAAAAATTGACAATAAATTTTATTTTTTGAGGTAGATTAAATTACAATTTGTTGGTATAATATAAGCAGGATGTGATAAAGTGAATCTTCAAAAAATTAAAAATTGTTTTAAAAGTTTAATACTTATATTATTGCTTTTATATTTTTCTTCAATCTTTTTTGCTCTCTTTAATATTGATCCAGAAAAAATATCGATAACTTCTTATACTTTTTATTTATTTATTAGTAATTTAATATTAGTTGGCATATTTGTTTATATATATAGAAGAACATTGCAAAAAGATTTTCAAAATTTTATTAAAGATTTAGGAAATAATATGGAAACCTCAATAAAATATTGGTTAATTGGTTTTGGAATTATGGCTTTAAGTAATATATTTATTACCTTTATACTAAAAAAGTCAATTGCTGGAAACGAAGAACAAATTAGATCTCTAGTAGCTGTTGCCCCACTATTTATGATATTCGATGTTGTTATTTACGCTCCTTTAACAGAAGAATTAATATTTAGAAAGAGCTTTAAAGATATATTTTCTAACAAATGGTTATTTGTAATTATAAGTGGCTTAGTCTTTGGTGGTCTACATATCATAAACTATATAAATAATATTTCTGATTTTATTTATCTAATACCATACTGTTCACTTGGAATTATGTTTGCGCTTCTATATTATAAGACTGATAATATCTTTTCAACTATCAGTATGCATGCACTTCACAATGCTTTAGCTATAATCATATATTTTCTTGGAGCGGGATTATGAAAAAATTTTTGAAAATTGTTGGTATTATTTTCTTGTTGATTAGTATAGTGATTATTTATAGTAGATATATTGGTACCAGTGGATTAATAACTAAAGAATATAAGCTTGAAACAAATAAAATTAACAGTAGTTTTGACGGCTTAAAAATCGTTCATTTTAGTGATTTACATTACAAAAGAATTGTCGATAAAAAATTTCTTGAGCGTATTGTTAAAGAAATTAATTTAATCAATCCAGACATTGTGTTTTTCACTGGTGATTTAATTGATAAAGATTTTGCCATTGACAGTCAGGATAAAGATGATTTAATCGAATGTCTTGGAAATATTCATAGCAAATATGGAAAATATACTGTCAATGGAAATCACGATTATGTCAAAGACGAAAATTTACTAAAAGAAATATATACAAACAGTAATTTTAAGATGTTAAATAATACATATGATATTATTTATGGGAATGAAAATGATAAGTTATTTATTGGTGGTGTCGATACGTATAGTTATAATAAAGCTGATATCGACAAAGTTATGGGTTACTTTACAAATAACGAAGATATTAGCTATAAAATTATATTAGTTCACGAACCCGATTATATAGATAATTTTGTCGATAAATACGACATTGATTTAGTATTATCAGGTCATTCACATAATGGTCAAATAAATATTCCCTATCTAAAAGAATTATTTCTACCATATGGAAGTAAAAAATATTATGAGAATTATTATAATATCAATGGTACACTACTATATGTATCAAGTGGTATTGGCGAGTCACGAATTAATTTTCGATTATTTAATAGACCTTCAATTAATTTTTATCGAATAAATAAAATTACAGACTAATAAATCTGTAATTTTTTAAGGTATAACAATATTGGTAAGATTATTAAATTTACTAATAATCCATTCTTTAGCAGTACTATCTTTAACATAAATAGTAGTAGTACTAATACCATAAAACATATTACTATAACTAGTCACATTTGAAAAATCAAAATTTCGTATATCTAAAGATATTAACTTTCTACAGTTATGAAATATACTTCCCATATCCGTGACCTTTAATGTG
>JAGHHB010000007.1 GCA_017887885.1 Bacilli bacterium
ACATGTTGAATGTGTGTGCGTATTGAACAGACGTTAAATTCTTATAAATAAAGGAAAAACAAATTGTTTAGTAGATCTAAAAAACAATAAAATAAAAATATATGAAATAAAAAATAAGAATAACAATAATAATTTTAACGAAATACAATAAGTCATGGGAATATATTTATATAAAGATAAGAATGGTTTAAACAATATAGAAGTTAAAATGGTTGATAGTAATGGATGATTGAATCGGGAACACTATAATCTAGATATGATAGTTGTAATTGGTTTTAGGGTTAACTCAAAGGAAGTAACAAAATTTAGAATCTGAAAAACTAAAATGTTAAAAGAAGAAGTAGCATATAAAAATGAAGAAAAAATACAAGTTAATAATTATTAGTTTAGATTATATGAAAAGTGTTTTTCATTTTGATATGTGCCTAAAGCAGAGTGTAATATTTTTATATAAATGGATAATAGATGAAAATAAATAATGGATATGAAAGAAAAATTTTGCTCGGAGTCGAAAAAATACCTTTTATATCATTTTTGATATTGCAGATAAAATTATGAACGTGAAAAACAATTAAATTTTTGATTTACTAGATAATTTATTAAACTGAATTAATTCAAGAGATTGAGTTGATTTTTTATTTTAATAATAACCTAAATTAATTAGGAATTCTAGTATCAGTTTGAATTTATTTAATCTTATGTCTATAAAGTAAGAGATATCTATGGAGATTCTAGATGATCAAGATAATGATAGGGTAAGTATTTCAAAGAATTAATATTCATGTAAAAGGTCTTTCATATTTTTATATTGACATAACAAAGACTATGAAATATAATATGTATAAAAAAATAAAGGAGGATACATGAAATTAAAACAGTTACCTAATACGGAGAAACCTCGTGAAAGGTTTATTAATTATGGTAGAGAAAATATTTCTAGTTCGGAACTTATTGAAATTATATTAAAATCAGGAACGAAGAAAAATTCAATAAAAGAAATATCTCATAATATACTTTCTTCTGTTAATAATATTAATGAACTTGCGGATAAAGAAGTTGGAACACTTATGAATATTGAGGGGATGACAAAGATAAAGGCTATAGAAGTAGCAGCGGCTATTGAATTAGGAAGAAGAGTTTATCAAACGATTAGAGAAGAGGAATTGTTTACTTGTAATGATCCTATCACAATTATAAATTATTTTAATTGTTTGTTTAAAGATAAAAAGCAAGAACTTTTTTATGTAATATATTTAGATAATCAAAAAAAATTTATTGATAAAAAATTATTATTTATGGGTACCGTTAATTTCTCATTAGTTCATCCACGTGAGATATTTAAAGAGGCTTATTTGTTATCTGCTAGTTATTTTATTTGTATTCATAATCATCCTTCGGGGAATGCTAGTCCTAGTAAAAATGATATTGATATTACCAAAAAATTAAAACAAATAGGAGAAATACATTTAATACCATTACTGGATCATATAGTTATTGGAAAGGATAATTACTATAGTTTTTATGAAGATAATAATTTAGATTAAATAGTAAAATAATCTTTTATTTTTATGTAAAATATTATATAATAAAAAAAGATAGGGTGTGATATAATGTTTGGCAAGAAAAAAAAAGCTATACCTAAAAAGTATGTAGCTATAATTATAGTTATTTTAATAATAATTATATTAGTTATTTTTTCATTTACATTGAGAAATGAAAAAAAACTTAATCCTGTCGAATCGTTTATTAGAGATATAACAATATATATTGAGAAAATAGTCACATATCCTTTTAACTATTTAGCGGATAAAATAGATGATTATAATAAATTAAAATCAGTTTCTAAAGATAATGATATTCTCGAAACATCAATAGATCGAATTGAGTCTATTGAGGCTGAAAATATTGAACTTAGAAGACAGCTCGAAAAGATGAAAGAAGAACTTAATATTGAGTATACGCTATCTGATTATGAATATTTGAATGCTACTGTTATTAGTAGAAACATTGGTTATTGGTATAATATAATAACTATTGATAAGGGAAGTTATAATGGTGTCGAAAAAGATATGGTAGTAATTAATTCTAAAGGTCTTATTGGAAGAGTAATTAGAGTTTCAACCTTTTCTTCGGATGTAAGACTTATTACTACTAGTGATACAAATAATAAGATTTCTGTTCATTTAACTAATGGTGATTATGATTTGTATGGTCTTATCAACAATTATGATTACAATGGTAATTTTTTAGAGATAGAGGGTATTAGTAACACAAAAGATGTTAACATAGGAGATTATGTCTATACTTCTGGATTAGGTGGTGTTTTTCCTTCAGGAATACTAGTTGGAATTGTAACTGAAATATCGACAGACTCTTATGATTTAGCTAAAATAATAAAAGCTACTCCTTCGGCAGATTTTACGGATATTAATTACGTTAGTATCTTGAAAAGAAAGGATGCTAAATAATGCTTTGGGTAATTATTTATTTATTTTTTTCTTTTATATTGGAAGGATTTATGTCAAATATTTTTTTTAGTACCTTGTCCGATGTCAGTATTTTTTCAACTATTTATACAATAGTTGCAGTAGTAGTTATTTATCCGTATTTTATGAATGAGAAAAAATATTTTTTAATAGTGGGTTTTTGGGGACTTTTGTTTGATTTTGTTTATACATCTACGTTTCCCCTTAACTTGCTAATCTTTCTTTTAATAGGGTTTATTGTTAAATTACTTAATAATCTTTTGCAGAGTAATGTTCTTACTAATAATTTAATTAGTTTTCTTTGTATTGTATTTTATCATATATTTTCTTTTGTTATTTTGACGATTGTCGAATATGGTGATTACAATATTATGCTTCTTTTTAATATTATTATTCATAGTATATTGATGACTTTGATATATGCTACAGTGGGATATTTTATATTTAAATTAATATTTAGTAAATTTGGTTTAAAACAAATTAAGTAAAAAATTTCTTTATATAAAGAAATTTGGTTTATTTTCATCACTTATTATGGTACTACTATTATTAGAGACTTCATTTTTGGTGTTTTTTTCTGTAGCTTGTGAAGAAGAGATTATTTTTTCTTTACTTGTTTCTTGTTGTTTACCATCGGTTTCATCTTTAAAAACGGAAGCTATTTTTAACATAGAACGCATGTTATTCATCATTGGACCGACTTCTTTGACAATAGGTATTGCCTGGTTAACAACTCCTAATGCTTTTGAAGCATTTCCTAACATTCCTGACCAATTGATACCTTTGATGCCAGAAAGGATGCCTCTTCCTCTAAAAAGTCCTCCTGTTGCTAATCTAGAAAGTCCCCCTCTTCCTAATCCTGTTCCCATTGTTCCCATCATTGATCCATATGGTATATTGTTCATCATCATAGGTCCATTCATCATATTTGGCATCATAAAAGGACCTCCTAAATTATTTCCATACATTATAATACCCCTTCCTAAAATAATATATGAAAAAGATAAAAAAATGTTAAAATATTTATAATGTATGTTATAATAATTATGTATAGAATAGGTGATCAAATGGGAAATATGCAAAATAATAATATTTCTAACCATAATATTAATAATTCTTTTCGAGCAACTTCAACCGTTTCAGCAGATAATGTTATTGTCAAGAAAAAAGCAAGATACAAATATACGGTTTTTGATAAAAATGGTAAGCAAATTAAGGGATATTTTGATGCCTTTAGAAGAATTGATGTAGAATCATTTTTGACAACACAAGGTTATAAAATTGCTGAAATAAGAGAAGTTAAAATAAGTAAAATTTCATCTTTTTTAACTTTTCAAAATGAAATGCGTTATAAAGATTTAACTTTCTTTTTAACACAACTATCTACTTATATTAAGTCGGGTATTCCTCTTACTGATTCGATTGTAATATTAAGTAATCAGACTAAAAATAAGAAGCAAAAAGAATTATTTAAAAGAGTTGTCTATGAACTTACTACTGGTGTTGCTTTTAGTGAAGCTTTAGCAAGGCAGGGCAATGTTTTTCCTAGATTGTTAATTAACATGTTGAAGGCTTCAGAGCTTACTGGTAATTTAACGGAATCATTAGATGATATGGCTAGTTATTATAAAACTGCCGATTCGAATAGAAAACAGATCATTTCAGCTCTTACTTATCCTAGTGTTGTTCTTGTTATTTCTGTCGTAGTACTTGCTTTTTTATTGATCTTTGTTGTTCCCAAATTTGAAAGTATTTATTCACAGTTAGGTTCTGATTTACCAGGTATTACTAAAGCATTAATTGCTGCAAGTAATTTTCTGCAAAATAATATTATTAAAGTGGTTTTAGTTCTAGCAGCTATTATTGTAATTTTAATTGCAATGTATAAAAATATTAAAAGATTTCGATTTGCTGTTCAATTTCTCATTATGCATATACCAGTAATTAAAGATATTATTATTTATAAGGAAGTTATTATGTTTACGAAGACCTTTTCTTCTTTAGTAAAACATGATGTTTTTATAACTGATAGTATTGAAATGTTGGGTAAAATTACGGGAAATGAAATATATAAGAATATAATAAAAGAAGCAGTTACTAATTTAAGTGCTGGTGAAGGTTTATCGCGAGCTTTCGAAAATAAATGGGCTTTTCCTCGAATTGCTTATGAGATGCTTGTCACAGGTGAAAAAACAGGTAGGTTAGGACCTATGATGGAAAATGTGGCTAATTATTATGAAGAAGAACAGAAAAATTTGGTTCAAAGGCTTAAAAGTTTAGTTGAACCAGTTATGATTGTAATGTTAGCACTTATTGTGGGAATAATTCTTTTGTCAATATTGATACCTATGTTTAGTATGTATAGTGAAGTATTATAGGTGGTAAAATGGAAATATATGTATATATATTGCTGTTTATTTTTGGCAGTGTAATGGGAAGTTTTTTAAATGTGGTAGCGGTTAGATTATCAAACAATGAATCTATCTTATGGCCTCGTAGTCATTGCCATAATTGTCAACATAGGCTTAAATGGTACGAATTAATACCTATTCTTTCATATATAATTCAAAAAGGAAAAAGTAGATGTTGTAAGACGATAATTCCTCCCAGTTATTTAATAATTGAATTAGTTACAGGAATTTTGTATATGGTTTCTTATCATTCCTTTGGTTTTAGTTATGAATTTATTATTAGTTTGATATTTATATCGAGCTTAATCATTATTATTGTTAGTGATATTGAATATATGATAATTTTAGATGAAATAATTGCTATTTCGTGTATATTAATTATTATCTTAAATTGGATATTCTGGGATCTTGATTATACAGCAATTAGAATTATTTGGGCAATTCTCTCCTTTGTCTCTATGTACGTGATAAAGTTAATAGGTGATAAAATTTTTAAAAAAGAGTCAATGGGAGGAGGAGATATTAAATTAATGTTTCTATTTGGATTAGTAATAGGTTATCCTCTAGCAATTTGTAATATATTTTTAGCAACATTTATTGCTTTTCCTGTTGCTATATATGTATTATTACGGAGAAAAGACAGTCTTATTCCGTTTGGTCCTTTTTTGGCAATGGGAGCGATTCTTATTCATATATCTAAAGTAGAAATCTTTGATATTATAAATAAATTGATAAAATAGTTTAGAAGGGAGATATTATATGAAACAAAAAATATCCGCTAAAACACTATATTTAATAGGGGTAATTAGTATTGGATTAATCTTATTGGCCGCTGGATCTACTTATGCGATGTTTGTAGCTAGTGCTGTCATAGATGATCCCATTACTTTAACTTCGACGATTTCTTCTACTAGTGAACTTTTTGATACAATTGATATATCGTTGGAAAGTGGAGAAGTAAAAACTGTAACTTTATATGTAGCTAATACAACTAATAAAGATTTAAACTATGCAAGTTGGTATATTTCTGACAATGCTGATACAATGGTAGGTGTTTCGTATGATTCACAAGATTCTTCTTCTGGAACTATCTTAAGAAATGGTATTGTTTCTACTGGTAATAGTTCTCAAAAGGTAATAACGATTGTTGTTAAAAATACAAGTTCTTTTCCGGCCAATGTGAATGTAGGTATTGCCTCTAGTGAAGATTCTATAGTTCTTTCAGAAAATATGGTTTTAATAACTAATAAGATTAGTGCTACAAGTTATAATGTTACTATCAAGAAAAAACTTGGTAATACAATTTATGACATTTCTTCACAAATAGTTTCTGCGGGAGATAGTCCTTCTTTTAGTATTTTAGGTGATTCTTTTTATCCGCTTTATTTGAATACAGTCTGTACTAATAATCAAACTTATAATACTAATATCTCTACTTCTACTGGTAATGTCCAGCTTGTCAATGTTACTTTAAATAGTGTTAGTCAGGATACGGTCTGTATTGTAAATTTTTATACTAATACGTATCTAGTACGGTTTGATGTCAATTATTATGGCGGAGTATATAAAGAGAATTATCAAACAGTAACTGCTGCTATAGGTCAAAATGTTAGTGTTGATATTACTAATGAATATCCTGGTACATATAATTATTGTAATACATCTTGTACTAACAGTCAAAAGCCAATAGTAACTAATCTTTCTTCTACTGCTAATCCTGTCCATTTTGATTTTTCAGTAACTGATCATACTGTATGTACAGTTAATTTTAGTAAAGATGTATGTTTTTAACTATCCAAATTACTGGGTAGTTTTTTTATAATAAAAACGTTATTTGTTGAAAACATGGGCAAAATATTATATAATTATATTGGTGGTATATATGGAAGAGATTATAAAGAAGATATATGATTATTCTCTAGAAGATATAATGGGGAAAAGTTTTGGACGATATTCTAAATATATTATTCAAGATAGAGCAATTCCTGATGTTCGTGACGGTCTTAAACCTGTTCAAAGAAGAATACTATACTCTATGTATAAAGAAAAAAATACCTATGATAAACCAACAAAGAAAAGTGCAAATGCTGTCGGAATGGTAATGGGGAAGTATCATCCGCATGGAGATATTTCGATATATGAGGCTATTGTTAGAATGAGTCAGACTTGGAAAAATCAGGCACCATTAATTGATATGCAAGGTAATAACGGTTCGATAGATGGTGATCCTCCAGCGGCTTCTCGTTATACGGAAGCGAGACTTTCAAAAATAGCGGGAGAGCTTCTTAGAGATATTGATAAAGAAGGTATTGTTCCTATGGCTCCTAATTATGATGACAGTCGTTTAGAACCTACTGTTCTTCCCAGTAGGTTTCCTAATTTATTAGTTAATGGGACGACGGGTATTTCAGCGGGATATGCAACGAATATTCCTCCTCATAATTTGGGGGAAGTAATTGATGCAACCATTTTTAGGATCGATAATCCTAATAGTCGTTTTGATACAATACTAAATTATATTAAGGGTCCTGACTTTCCTACAGGAGGAATTGTCTTTGGTTCTAGTGGTATTAGAAGTGCCTATGAAACAGGAAAAGGAAAGATTTTTATAAGGGCTAAGGTTAGTGTCGAAAAAAATAAAATTATTATTAAAGAAATACCTTATGATGTCAATAAAGCTGTTTTAGTTAGAAAGATTGACGAAATAAGACTAGATAAGAAAATTGATGGAATTATTGAAGTTAGGGATGAATCAGATAGGTTTGGCTTACAGATAGTTATTGACTTGAAGAAAGATGCTTCTGCTTCTGATATTTTAAACTATTTATATAAGAATACCGACCTGCAAATATCATATAATTTTAACATGATAGCTATTGTCAATAGAAGGCCTATGCAGCTTGGTATTATGGGCATATTGGATGCTTATATTGCCCATCAGAAGGAGATCGTCTATAAGGGAACTGCATTCGACTTAAAGACAGCGAAGACAAGCTATCATATTATAGAGGGGCTTATTAAAGCAATATCGATATTAGATGAAGTCATTTTTACAATTAGAAAATCGAAGAATCGAGCTGATGCTATTTTAAATTTAGTTAGCCAATATAATTTTACTGATCAGCAAGCAGAAGCAATTGTTAATTTACAGTTATATCGCCTTACTAATACTGATATTGTAGCTTTGAATGAAGAAAAAGAAAAATTGGAGGAAAAAATTAAGCTTTATGAAGAAATTTTAATTAATTCTGAAAAACTTAATTCAGTCATAAAAGATGATCTTCGAAAAATAAAAAAAGAGTATTCTATTTCTCGAAAAACCGAAATTAGAGAAGAATTAGATGAAGTTAAGTTTGATACGACGAAAGTTATACCTAAAGAGAATGTTATAGTGATGGTAACAAAAGAGGGCTATATAAAAAGAGTTGCTTTAAGAAGTTATCTATCTTCTAACGGAGAGGATCTATCTCTTAAAGAAAAAGACTATATACTTGGTCTTTATAATATTACGACAGTAGATGTTTTATTAATTTTTACTAATTTTGGTAATTATCTTTATCTACCTGTTTATGATATTCCAGAAGCAAAATGGAAAGAACTTGGAAAACATATTAGTAATGTAATTAGTCTCGATGCCGAAGAAAAACTCATTGGCGTTATTCCAGTTGATGATTTCAGTGAAGAGAAGTTTATTACAAGTTTTTCAAAAGATGGTATGGTTAAGCGAAGTAAATTAGCGGATTTTAAAGTTCAAAGATATAGTAAATCTATGAAGATGATGAATCTAAAAGATGAGGATGAAGTCATTGATGTTACCGACAGTGATGATACTAATGTTTTGATAGTTACTAAAAATGGTTATGCTCTATGGTATGATGTTAATGAAATTCCAATAGTAGGTATTAAAGCAGCGGGGGTTAAAGCAATTAACTTAAAAGATGATCAAGTTGTTTCGGGAATTATTTTTAACAGTAATGAAGAATTTATAACTATTATAATGGATAAAGGTACCGCTAAAAGGATGCATCTTATAGGATTAGAAAAGACAACGCGTGCTAAAAGAGGATCTTTGCTTATGAAGACTATTAAGAGTAATCCTAGTAAAATTATTAAAAGTTATGTTACAGATTCAAAGAAATTAATTGGTATTGTTTCTGAAAATTATAGTAAGATTATAAAGATAAATGAAATTGCAATTATGGATAAGGCTAGTAATGGTTCTTATATTATTAAAGATAAAATTATTGATTCATTTTTAGTAGCTAATTTAGCGGATAAAAGTAATAAAGAGGATTCTAATAAAGAAAGACTTTTAAATACTAATAGTAATATATCATTAAAAGAAATTGATGATAAGTTATTTGATATCGATAATATAATAGGAGAGATCAGCAATGAATGATATTTATGAGTCTGGTGAAAATATTAGTAATATTTCTTTGTTAATTAAATATATGAATAATTTGACTAATCAATATTATGTTCAAAAAGTGGGCGGATATGCCCCTTTAATATATATGTTTGGTAAGTGTTATTATTTTGCACGAGGTGTTAAAAGTGTCATTCCATATGCTGAAATATATATTACGAAGGATCCTCTTCATGTATTTTTAAAAATAGGCAATTATTTTTGGGATGCAGAAGGAATGCTTTTAGAGGGAATTAATTATCAAACTAATGATATCTTTCCGGTAGATTTAAATGATCAAGAAATGATGTACTTTATCGATAATTCTGTAGCTAATCCATATGATGATAAATACTTATTGCCACTACTATATGAAATCGCTCAAATGGCTGATGCAACTGTTCGAGAGGATCAAAAAGTAAAAAGAAAATGTTAACTTTGGTAAGGAGAGATGGTAAATGATATATGTTAGAGATATTATTGAGAAATGCGGTGGAATACTTCTTTGTGGGGATATGAATCTTTCTTGTGATAATTTTTCTAAAGATACTCGTACTATTAATGAAGGGGATATTTATATAGGAATAAAAGGAGAACATTTTGATGGGAATCTTTTTTATAAGAAGGCTTTTGATTTAGGGGCTAAAGCCTGTATTTTAGATAATATAGATGAAGAAGATATTGGAGATGAATATCAGAAAAAAACAATAATTAAAGTTGATAATACGGTTTTGTGTCTACAGAATTTAGCTCGTTACAAGAGGAGTCTATATGATATTCCTGTCGTAGCTATTACTGGTAGTGTTGGCAAAACATCGACAAAGGATATGATCGCTTCTGTTTTGGAGCAAAAATTTAAAGTTTTAAAAACAAATGGTAATAATAATAATCATATTGGTCTTCCTCTTACCATTTTGCGATTAAAAGATGAAGAGGTAATGGTTTTAGAAATGGGAATGAATAATAGAGGAGAGATAGAAACTTTGGCAAGCATTGCTAGACCTACGATAGGAGTAATTACAAATATTGGCACGGCTCATATTGGCAATTTAGGTTCAAGAGAGAATATTTTAGCTGCCAAATTAGAACTTATAAAGTTTTTGAGTGGACCTTTAATTATTAATAATGATAATGACTTACTACACGATTATATGGAAAAAATTAAAACATCATGTGATGTTATAACATTTGGTATTACTAATGATAGTGATTATATGGCAAATAATATTGACAGTAGTTTTAAACATTTTCAAATAAATGGTAATGATATTACGTGTTTAGTAGGAAATAGGGCTTTTATCTATAATTCGTTAGCGAGTTATGCTGTTGGGATTATTCTAAATGAAAGTTTTTCTGATATAAAAAAAGGAATAAGTAGTTTTAAATTAACAGAAAATAGGTTAGAGTATAAAAAAACTAAAAATGGAGCTTTATTAATAGATGATACTTATAATGCCTCATTAGATTCGATAAAATCTTCACTTGAAATATTAAGGAAAGAACATGGTAAGAGAAAGATAGCTGTTATAGGCGATATTTTAGAATTAGGAAAATATAGTGAAAGTATTCATTTAGAGGTTGGTAGAGAATTATATAATAGTAATTTGGATTTAGTCATTACTATTGGCACTGAAACTAAATATGTTGATGATTATTTAAAGAATAATGGTTTTAACAATGTTTATCATTTTTTTAGAGAAGAAGATGCACATGAGTTTATTAAGGAATTATTAAAAGAAGGAGATATTGTTTTGCTGAAAGGATCACATGGGATTAATCTTAAGAATATAGTGTCATATTTGTTAAAACAGGATTAAACAGTTGTTGACAAAGCTTTTATTATGTTGTATAGTAACTTTGACCTATATGAGGGTAGTTTTATCAAAGGAAAAGTGATACGATGAATCTATTTATTTGTTTGTTTGGTCCTAGTTTGCTAGCGATTAAATTATTTGTTTCATTAAATAAGAAAATTTCTAATAGGGATATGTTTATGTATTATGGAATCTTTGTTTTTCTTTTAAATTTTATTGCTTCGTTTTTAACATATTTATTTTGGGGATTTGATGGCAATATTAATAAAGAAATATTAAATAGCAATCTTTTTGCCTTAAAATATACTTTGTTGGCTACTATTATAATTTTATTTGTTGTGCCATTATTTGATATTATAATTAAAAATATTAATATTTCTTTTGAGGTAGTGAAAAATGAGAAAAGTAAGTAAGATACTTAAATATTTTCCTATATTATTGTCTGCAGTTATTATTATGCTTTCCTTATATATTATGGGGGAAGTATATAATGCTTCTTTTGATCAATTAATATTTAGTTTATTAAAAACTGAGGGGACTAGTTTTAATGCTATTTCATATGGCCTTTTTTATGTGTCAATTGGAACTTTATTGTTATTGCCTGTTTTAAGTTTTCCTATTATTACTTTTAAAAGATCGATAATATTAAATATTAAAGTTGGTAGAAAAAGTTTAAATAAGCAGCTTTTACCTGTAAAAAATTTAAAATTTTATAATATAATTCTAATTGTAATATCGATATGTTTCTTATTTTATACTTCTGGTTTTTTTAATTATCTTTATTTTAATACTCGTAGAACAAACTTGTTTGAAGATTATTATATAGATGCTAATAATATAAAAATTAGTTTTCCGGAGAATAAGCAAAATCTTATTTATATATTTTTAGAATCGACAGAGGCTTCTAATTTTAGTAAAGAAAATGGTGGCGTTTTCTCTTCTTCTCTTCTACCAAATCTTGAAAAATTGGCTCTAGAAAATATTAGTTTTTCTAATAATAATTTTTTAGGTGGAGCTCAAGAATCTTATGGGAATAGTTGGACAATAGCCGCGATGATAGCCCAAACGGCCGGAATACCTTTAAAAGTGACCGCTAAAGATATTTCAAAAGATAGTACTGATTTTGAAAAGATTGCTAATTTAGGTGATATTCTTAAGCATAATGGTTATAATAATTATTTAATTCTTGGTTCTGATGCCAATTTTGGAGGGCGGAAGCAGTATTTTGAAACACATAATTACGAAATAAATGATTACTATACGGCTATTTCTGATGGTATAATAGAAAAGGATTATTTTGAATGGTGGGGATATGAAGATTCTAAACTGTTTACTTATGCTAAAAAGAAACTAGAGTATATTTCACAAAATGCTGAACCTTTTAATCTAACTTTACTGACAGCGGATACACATTTTACAGATGGATATTTGGATAAGTCTTGTTATAAGAAGTTTGATAAAGCATATGCCAATTCTTTTTATTGTTCTGATAATATGGTTTATCAATTTATTAAATGGATTCAAGAGCAACCTTTTTATGAAAACACTACTATTATTTTGAGTGGTGATCATTTGACGATGCAAGATGATATTTACGATGGTACTAATAGTAATTATGTTAGAACAGTTTATAATGCCTTTATTAATTCTAGAATTAACTTTATTGAAAATAAGAATAGAGTATTTACTACTTTTGATATGTTTCCTTCTACACTAGCGGCACTTGGTGTTAAAATTGAAGGAGATAGACTTGGTTTGGGGACTAATCTTTTTTCAGATAAAAATACAATTCCTGAAGAAATAGGTCTTGATAAATTTAATAATGAACTTCAAAAATACTCTTCTTATTATAATGAAAAAATTCGTTGATTGTTATCAAAAAAATAAAAGGGTTTTAATCCTTTTATTTTTTATATTATAGTTATCGTTCGCTTTAATGTTTGTTTTTCTTTGTTGTATGTTATAGTGTAAGTTATTTCGTATTGTCCTTTTTCTAAAGAATTGATATTATTTACTAATTCACTTGAAGCAGTAAAAGTTGTGTTATTTATTTGATAAGTTATTGTTACTTCATCGGTTACATCTTTTCCATTGTAAGTAGCTTTTATTCCGGCTTCACTATAAGAACCTTTCACAACGGAAAAACTTTCTTCACCATTTAATGTGACTTTCAATTTATCATCTTCAATTGGGGTACTGCTACCATCACTTTTGATATCAATAGATGTTTCGTCACTGGCATTATTTTTAAAGTTCTTGTATTCAGCTTTTACTACTATTTCAATATTACCACTAGTTGTTGGCATATATACATATTCAGTTTCTTCAGTAAAGGCAATTCTTTCTAATACTCCCGAACTATCTTTTATATAAATACCGAAACCAATTCCTCCAAGTGTATTTTTATTGTAATCAAGACGATTTTTAAGATATTGAGCTGATTGATTTCCATATACAGAATTACTGAAATATTGACTTAAATAAGTTTCATCTAGAATATCAGGTACTTTCCAGTTCCAAGTTAGTTTATACCCACTAGAAGTTTTTGAACTTTGAAGATTAGTTATTGGATCTAATTTGTCATATCTTTTTGATACTTCAGTTGGTTGTGTACCTTTTTTAAAATATTCTGTCATTTTCATATTATCTGGTGTATATTCACTAGGTAATTCTGCTGGCCACGTTTCTTTTTCGACTGTTACTGCTACCACAGAAGATGGCATTTCCCATTTTTTAGTTGTTTTAGGAATGTATTTCATAATTGATTGCATAACAGCATCCTTAGGAGCACTAGCTCCACTTAAGTAATGTTCACTCGTTACTTCTTCGTATCCGTACCAAAGGGCTATCGAATATTCAGGAGTGTAGGCAACTGTCCATAAATCGTTAACAGCTCCACCAGGTAGACCGTATTTCTCAATAATAGAATCTGGTAAATTAGATGTTCCTGTTTTAGCGGCGACAGTAGATCCGTATACGCGGGCTCCTCCATTAAATCCTGCTTCAACAGCGTATTGTAAGACGTTATTCATAAGATAAGCTGTCGAATCAGACATTACTTTTTCTTTACTTTCAGTAAATTCTTCTACTTTGCCACCGTTTCGGTATTCTATTTTTATTACAGCATGTGATTCAATATGATAACCGCCATTGGCAAAGCAAGCATAAGCTTCAGCCATTTCTAAAGGAGTTACTCCATAAGACATCCCACCAATAGAATAAGCTTCATTGATAAGATTATCGGCACCATTATCATATTTTTTATAATTTTCATCTTTGGTACTATAAGCAATATTCAAACCTAAACCGTTAACAAAATTGACAATATTCTTTTTATCTACTTGTTGGAAAGCCTTTAGAGCAGGGACGTTTCTTGAATAACTTAAGGCTCTACGTAATGTTATCAAACCTTCGTATGCGCCATCCCAGTTTCCTACTTCAGGACCATTTGTGTAGGTCCATCTTTCATCATTAAATAGGGTGTATGTTGAGAAATTGTTATATTCAAATCCTGGACCATAATCAAATAATGGTTTGGCTGTACTTCCTGGCTGACGATATGCTTGGGTGGCGTAATTAAATGTTCTTTCTCCTTCACGGTTACGTCCGGCACCAATAGCAACAATAGTTCCATCATTTACATTAGTAACAGCAATTCCAGCTTGAACGTAATCATCAGCCCAACTGTGTGCTTCTCCAGAAAGGACTTTATTAATACCATCTTGGATATCACGATCAAGAGCTGTATATATTTTCATTGGTACTTGTGCAGGATTATAACCGGTTTTATTTTCAATTTCTTCAATAACAGTATCGATATATCCTTGATAATCGCTTTCTTCACCAACGCCTACTAACATACTTGTTATATCGACGGCATTAGCCATAGCTTCTTCTTCTTCAGTAATATAGCCATGTCTAACCATTAGCGATAGGACAGTACTTCTTCTTTTAGCGGCGGCTTCCGGATCTTTGTATGGATTGTATCTATTTGGAGCTTGATACATACCGGCAATTAGAGCGGCTTCCGGAAGTGAAAGTTCGGAGACTGTTTTGCCGAAGTAGTATTTGCTAGCTTCTTCAACACCATAAATGTTGCCTCCTAGACAGCTATCATTAACATAGAATTCTAATATTTCTTCTTTAGTATATTTTTTTTCCATAAAGAAGACTGATAGATATACATCTTTAAATTTTCTGATAATACTTCTACTAGTATCAGTTAAATTATTTTTGACAACTTGCATTGTTAGAGTTGATGCTCCACCACCATCTTGTCCTAGTAATTGCTGAATAGAAGCTTTTAAAAATCTTGCCATATCGACGCCATTATGTTGGTAGTAGCGCGAATCTTCGGTAGCGACAATCGCATCTATAAGAACTTGGGGTAATTCATCATAGGTAACTGATTCTCTCTTTTGAGCTCCAAGTGTTGCAAAAACTTCACCATCTTTATCATACATGACTGTCTGGTCTTGATTTACTAAAGCATTAGGATCAAAATTTCCTGTACTTATTACAATGTAAATCATAAAAATTGCTATTAGCAGGACAAAGAAAATGGCTAGTCCTAAAAAAATAGTTAAGATTTTTTTACCAATTCCTTTTTTCTCTTTTTCATTTCTCTTTCTCTTTTCGGTATTTTTATTTGTTCTTTTTTTACTTGTTTTTTTCTCTTTTTCTTTTTTTAAAGTTATTCCTTTTTTACGATCACGAGAACTCACAAACTCAACTTCCTTTCTATTGAACAAGTATTTGTTCTTTTTAATTTTTAATTTAATAATATTATTTGGTTTATGGTATACAATAATTAATAGTATTGTAATTAATAATATTCGGTTTATGACTTTTGATGTAACAATTATAACGATTAGATCTAAAAATAAGATAGTAATTAAAATATATAATTTTATAGTAAATATTTATCGACAATTTTTAAGTAATCTAAACGAGGGGCATATCTTAATTCTAATAAATAGCCTTTTTCCTTAAAATAATCAATAGGAATAGATTTTCTATCTTCTAAATTAAGAAAACTAATTAAATCTTCACCTCTTAAGAGATAATCTTTATTTAAAGAGGAAAATCTTATTATTAAGAAGACAATTCCTTGATGTTCTAAAAGTTTTCTTACATAATCAATTTGATGTCTATGGATATTACTGATAGGAAAACTTGTTTTATTTTTGGTTTCTTTAGCATCAAATTCGATATACTTCCCTTTGTATATCCCGTTATAATCGAGAGTTGATGGCGCTTCAAAAAAGCCATCGGTGATTTTCATATTTTTATAGTCCACCTTGCTTATTCTGATGGGAGTAGGTTTTTTATATATTAAGGCTATATTATACTTATTATAGTATTTATTTGTTTCGTTAATATCATTTTCCAATCCCATTCCGCGATTAGCAAATGTACTGTTGAAATTAATTTTGTAATTCAACTTTTATCACCTATTTAATTATACTATAAAACGAAAAAAAATTCTATATAAATATAGAAAAATGTAAAATTAGACAATTAAAAACTACAATTAAATGTAGTTTTAATCAAGATCTTTAGTGAATATGCCAATATCGATAAGTCCTGATATTAGAACTAAAATATAGACAATTCTAGTAATTAAAGTACCATCGCCAAATAAGTATTCTACTAAATTAAAATCAAATAGCCCAACTAAACCCCAGTTGATACAGCCTATGATACTGATAGCTAATGCTATTTTATATAATGTGTTCATAATATCCTCCTTTTTAGTTTTATTTTGTACAAAAAAATATAAATTATTCATCATAATAGAAATATTATTTAATATAATTTATCAGAAAGAAGAGTGAGGTGAAAAATGAAAAGGAAACTGTTGTTTCTATTACTTGGCGGATTATTTATTTTAGGCGGATGTGGTACAGTTGGAGAAAAAGATGTTATTAAAGATTTTTCTAAAAAAGTAAATGATTCTAAAGCATATTATATCGAGGGTACTTTAGAAATTGTCAATAATGAAGATGTTTATACTTATGCTGTTAAAGTAAGTTATGCTCAAAAAGATAATTATAAAGTCGAACTTAATAATACGGTCAATAATCATGAACAAATTATTTTAAGAAATAGTGATGGTGTTTATGTTCAAACGCACAAAAGTACACAACTTTTATAAATGAATAAGTTTGAGGTTATATCAATTTAATTAGTATCTTATAACACTAGAATATGTTAAACGCATATTCTTTTTATTTGGAGATTTGGAAATTGCCCCAAACTATAATATTGATAATTTTATTAAATTATTTCAAGAAATATTATTAATAATCGATTCTAATTCTAAAAAGACAATAACCAACTTTGCTAAATATAAAAATCTATTATTTATTTCGTCAAAGTATATGGGATTATCATTATTAGAAAAACAAAAGTTTACAGTAGAAATTTTATTTAATATTTTTCAATGTAATTTTGATAATGATGAAATGAATATTAAAATTAATAATCAATTAAATGCATATAACTACTATTATTCGTTAGATATACTATGAAAGCGAGAATATGTTATTTTTACATCATACTCTCGCTTTTTATTTATTAATTTTAGAATTATTAGTTCTACCGACTACCCAATCCATTGAAACATTATATGTTTTACATATATAGTACAAATTCGTTGTGTTAATTAAATAGTTACCTGTTTCATAACCACTATAAGTAGTTTGTGAAATTTTGCAATTATCAGATAATTTTTGTTGGGAAATTCCTAATTCGTTTCTTAATTCTTTTAGTTTTTTACTTATTTTAATTTTATCAGTTGCAAATTTCCTATATTTAATATTATTTTTTATTAAACCACATACTAAATCCAATGAATAATCATACATATTACAAAATTTAATGAGTTTTGGTAATGGTATAGAGTCATGGACAGTTTCCCAAGAACGAACCGCTGAATCTGATACACTAAATATATATCCAAGTTCAGTTTGTATCATCTCTAATTCTTCTCTACAATATTTTATATTATTATCAAACAAATTATCACCAATATTATTTCCTCATTAAATATTAATTTAACTAAAATGTCGAATACTATTCGTTAAAAGTGTGTTATAATAATAAAGTAAAGAAAAAGGAGCATTTTTGATGCTACTTTTCATTTTCAGGCCTGAACAGTTACAAGAAAATTCATGGATTTTTAAAAAATAGTAAGAAAAGATGAAATATAGTTAAGGGAGTAATTTAAATGAATAGTCTAGATTTAACTTTATTGTCTGATGGACAAATTTGGGGTGATGATAGTGAACCCCAATTAGAAGTAATTAAAAAATATGGAACAGAAGCTGCAATTACAGATTTATGTATTTTAACAGGTACTTATTTATTGGAAAATGTTACCCGTATTATGGATGACGATAGATCTTTAGCTGGTAGAACTGGTTGTTTTTGGACTAGATCTGGTGATGCTCGCGGTAATGTTCACGGGGTCTCTGTTGTTGGTCGTGCGTTCAACTTATCTAGTACGGGACGCTATGGTGTTGTACGCCCAGTTTTGCAATCTTCTGTAATCTTTTCTCAAATCTCTCCGAACAGAGTGAGGGGATACAATGGAACCGAAGAAGTAGAATATGGAGAATATCCTCAAAATGCTGCTGATTCGACAATGCAAAAAATATTAGATTTTGAATATATTAGAGGAATGAATAAAACAGGAAGAAGCTATACATTTGACTCGGTAAAATATAATGATTATGATACTGGATTTAAACCTGTAACTTATGAAGAATATGAATATCAAGGAAAGAAATATATTAATATAAAAGCAAACTCTGGTTACGATGGTAGGAGATTCCTACTTTCAAATGGTGGTTTTTATAGAGATGGCGATTATGTTTGGGTAGAAGTATCACCAGTTAAATGGTTGATAGATGATAGAACAGGAATTTTAATTGCAAAAAAGGGATTAGTTTCTGGTATAAGATTTTTTAGTAAGGATTTTGGATATGAGGGTGATTTTAGTAGAACAGAAATGAAAAAATTTCTTAATAAGATTATGCTCCCTGATTTAATTCAGTCTGTTGCAATTACTCGTATTCAAGATATGACGCCAGAGGGGGGGGAACAAGCTGAAAGAAAAAGAAATCCCTATGGTCTAAAATTTGGGCAAGTAAGTGAAGAAGAAATAATAAAAGGTGCAATAGAAAGTGGTATCGCAGTATTTTTACATGGACCCTCATCAGAAGGTAAATCTGCGAGAGTAAAACAAATAGATCCTACATGTGAAATAATATACATTCGTAATGCAACACCAGATAGTTTAAATGGTAAAAGTGTATATAATGGGTCAACGGGAGAGATGATTGATGTTCCACCAACATGGCTTAAGAAATTACAAGAAAAATGCGAAAAGGAACCAGATAGACTCCATGTAGTGTTTTTTGATGAAATAACAAATGCATTACCAAGTGTTCAAGGTATAGCATTTAATATAATTTTAGATAGAGAAGTAAATGGTATTTGGAAATTACCAGAAAATGCTAGAATTGTAGCAGCAGGAAATGATATGAAAGACTCATTAGCTGCAAATCAGTTAGCAGAACCATTATTCAATAGATTTGCTCATGTATATATTAAAACAACAACTGAAGGTTGGCTAAAGTGGGCAAGTGAACATAATATACATCCAGCAATTTATTCTTACATTGCTTATAAGAAGGGTGAAACATTAAGAAGTAAATATGATGGTGAGAAACCTAATGCTGATCCTAGAAAGTGGGAAATGGCATCTAAAATGCTTTATGCAACAGGAAGTCCAGAAATGTTAAGGGCATTAGTAGGTGAAGATATAACGAGAGATTTTGTACAATTTTGTAATCAACAAGTGATAACATTGGATGATGTGATAAGTGGAAATTATACCGACAGAGATATACAGGCATTAAATACTGCGGAAAGATATGCAACAACTATGGGATTATCACAGGTAGATGATGATAATTTAGAAAAAGTTAGAGAATTTGTTACAAGATTAGGAGCAGAGTTTGGAGCAATTTTTGATGCTTTATGGACACATGGTGATGAAAGTAAATTAGAAAGACTTGCAGAAGCAAAACTTGCTGAAATGTCAGAAGGAGGTATAAGAAGATAATGGGAGATAAGAAAGAAATATTATTATCATATATAAGAGCAAATGTTGCACCAATTTTAGTTGATTTTATATTTGGTAAAGATATAAATGGTGCAGTTGTATTACCTGCCAATGTTGATGTTAAAGAGTTAAATGGTTATTATGATGGAACTGATTTTATGCCACCAAAATGGCTTAGTGAAATATTAAGTACAAATGCAAGTAAAATTTTAGTGATTGATAAAATTGATGCAATAGCAAAAGAAGAACAATTAAAATTCTGTGAATTGTTAGAACATAGAAAAATATCTACATTTGAATTACCA
>JAGHHB010000048.1 GCA_017887885.1 Bacilli bacterium
ACTCTGGATTATGGACATCAACTTTAATATTCGAAATATTTTTTAATATTAAAGATCCTATTTGACGACTAAATTCCATGCTTGGTATTGGAAAATTTTTATCAGCTCTTTCAGTATCTACTTTAAACGTTTTAAAATGCAGTTTTTTTACGATATTCAATGCCTTGTCTTCTATTTCTTTTATATTAGTATTAACTCTTGTAGCTACAACTATACTATGAATGCCAAAAATATTTTGAAGAAGAGTAATTATTTCATCAAAATTATCTTCAGTTTCGATAAACATTCTCACTCGGTCTTTAATTATTTTAACATTATAGGATATTAATGCTTTTTTAATATTATTGTAAAGATAATTTATAAAAACGTTTCTATTGCCACTTTTAGTCGTTAACTCACCATATTTTATTAAAATTACGTTCATTTAATCACCTACTGTATCGTTATACATTCTGAAAGATTTTCGATGAATGTATATTTATTATTTTGATAAATAACATGACCACATAATGTTCTTTTTTCATTAAATGGATCTTTTGCTTCTTCAATAGTTAATAGTCCTTCTTTAATAAGGTTATTAATGGTTATTACACTACCATTGGTAATGGTATTTTTATGACGATCGACATAAATTTCCGCTGCCGATTCAATTAAATCTATTTTAGCATTTTTTTGTTTTTCTTTACTTCTTTCTAAAGACGAAGTGACACTTGGTATGGCTATTGACATAATTATAACAAGAATTACAATTACAACTAACAGTTCAACCAATGTAAAACCGCTATTATTAATCTTTCTCATTTTATCACCAATTTAATTATATTTTAAAATTTTTTTTTTTTCAAGAAAAAAGCCATGACTTATTCAATTTGAATCTTTGATTTTTTTATTTTATTTTTTCTTTTAGTTTACTTAAGATAGTTATAGCTTCAATAGGTGTTATATTTAAAATATCAAGGGCTTTTATTTCTTCTTCTATTTCAGAAGTTTTTTCTTCAAAATCTAATGGTAAAGTAGTCTGAATAACAAGATCTTTTTGTTTTTCTTTACTTTCATATACTTTTAAAATACTGGTAGCTCTTTTGATTACTTCATCTGGCAAACCAGCTAATTTAGCTACATTTATTCCATAACTTTTATCAACTGATCCGTCTTTTACTTTGTGTAAAAAAATGATATTACCATTTTCTTCGATAGCTGAAACATGTTTATTTTGCAAATTAGATAATGTTTTTTCCATATCCGTAAGTTCATGGTAATGCGTAGAAAATAAAGTCTTACATTTTATCTTTTTAGCGATATATTCAAGAATAGCTTCCGCAAGACTCATACCATCAAAAGTAGCAGTTCCTCTTCCTAATTCATCAAAGAGAATTAAGCTATTTTTAGTAGCGTTTTTAATAGCTCTAGAAGACTCCATCATTTCGATCATAAAAGTCGACTCTCCACTTACTAAATCATCGGACGCACCGATGCGGGTAAATATTTTATCAAAAACAGGAAGTGTTGCTTCTTTGGCCGGAACAAAACAACCAATTTGAGCCATAATCGCAATTATCCCAAGCTGGCGCATATATGTTGATTTTCCCGCCATATTTGGTCCAGTAATTAGCAAAATATCTGTCTTCTCATCCATAATTATATCATTGGGAACGTATTCTGTTGTCGTTAAAACTTTTTCAACGACAGGATGACGAGAAGAAATAATTTTTATTTCATTTGCTGAAGAAAGTCTTGGTCGCACGTAATTATATTTTTCAGATACTAAAGCAAAAGATGATAGAACATCTATTTCACTTATAGTTTTTGATACTTCCTGTAATTTTGAAATATAATTCTTACATTTGTCTCTAATTTCAATAAAAAGATTATATTCTAAATTAATAATTTTATCTTCCGCTGATAAAACCAAATCTTCTTTCTCTTTCAAAAGAGGCGTAATAAATCTCTCACAGTTGGCAAGAGTTTGTTTTCTAATATATCCCATCTCTTCCGTTATTAACGGTAGATACGACTTTGACACTTCAATATAATAGCCAAAAACTTTATTGAAACCAACTTTTAAGCCTTTAATACCAGTTCGCTGTCTTTCTTGAGATTCAAACATACTGATGAAATCTTTTCCGCCACGTCGCAATTCTTTTAATTCATCTAACTCTTTAGAGTATCCTTCCTTAATTAAAAAGCCTTCTTTCAATGAATTTGGTGGTTCTTCATAAATAGCTTTCTCCAACAAAATATACAAATCATCAAGAGTCTCAATACGATCATAAAAATTTATTTTTTCTAACTTTTCTTTTATTTTAGGAAGAACTTTTAAAGATAATTTTAGTTGCAATAAGTCTTTAGCTGTCGCTGATCCAAAGGATATTCTTCCACATAATCTTTCCAAATCATAAACTTCATATAGATCACTTCGAAGTTCATCAGAAATTATAAATTCTTCCAGTAATTTTGCAACAACATCATATCTTTTATTGATTTTATTTACGTCTAATAAAGGATTCTCAATAAAATTTTTTAATTTTCTTGATCCCATTGCCGTTTTAGTATTATCTAGAAGCCACAATAAAGAATAATTTCTTTCTTTAGTACGAAGACATTCAGTAAGTTCCAAATTTCGTTTTGTATGAATATCCATAGTAAGAAAAGACTCTTTTTTCTTAATCATAACCTTTTGAAAATGTGATAAATTTCGCTTTTGTGTCACTGATAAATAATATAATAACATCTTGATAGATAATATTACTCGATTATCAGAAAGATCTTGATAAATATTATTGTAATCATTTTCTAAAACATTATCACTTATTGTTACAGGAATTTTTTGACTCTTTATTTTTGCTAAAAGATTCTTATCTATACTACTATTAGTAATTACTTCTTTAATTTCAAGTGACAAAAGCTTATAGACAATATCGTCAGTATTATTTTCTAGTATTTCTGAATATATTTCGCCCGTTGTTATATCAGAATATGTTAAAACAAAACCATAAGAAAAGTCATATAAGCATCCTATATAATTGTTTTCTTTTTCATTTAAAGAATTAGTACTTATAATCGTCCCTGAAGATATTACCTCAATGACATCTCTCTTTACAATTCCTTTAGCGAATTTTGGATCTTCAAGTTGCTCACATATAGCTACTTTAAAGCCTTTTTTTATTAATTTATCAATGTAGATGTCCGCTGCATGGAAGGGAACGCCACACATTGGCACCTTCTCATCTAATCCAGCTGATTTACCTGTTAACGTAAGCTCTAAAGCATGAGCAACCACTTCAGCATCCTCAAAAAACATCTCATAAAAGTCCCCTAATCTATATAATATTATGGTGTCTTCATATTTATCTTTCAATTCGACATAATGCTTCATCATGGGTGATAATTTATTTCTATCTACTTCTCCTCTTCTCATATTTATCAACCTTCTTTGCCAATATATTATAACATTTTCAAAAAAAAATGTAAATTTTTATTTTATAATTATCATGAATTTATTGTTATTTTTTCATAGTTAAGATATAATAATATATGGTGATAGTTATGAAGACTAATAAGAAAAGAAAACTCAAGAAGAAGAGAGTTTTGCTTATAATTATTATTATCGTTTTAATTATTTCTTCTCTTATCTACTTCTTCATTCCTAAAAATTATGGATATAAAAGAAGGGTTATCGAAGTTTTTAAAGAAGAAAATATTTATGAAAAAATTCAAGAAAAAAAGAAGTATTCAAAGACTTTAGAAATGGCTGTATTAAACAACAATTTCAATGAAAAATATCTAGATGAATATTTAGAGATTAACTATGTCGAAAATGATAGTAATTTTATTGATGATATTAATAAATTATTGTCTTTAGGATACAAAAGTAAAGAAATAAATACTTTCTACGAAACAATTCCCAATAGTATATCTGTCATTATCAATAATAATTACAATGCAAATATTACCAACTATATAGGTTTGAATTATTTTATAGAAGATAATCTTGAACGCTACATCAATTATGAAAATAACGAAGATAAGTTAAATTCTGTTTATAATACCGACGAAATAAAAGAAAATTATACCTATGAAGATACTGTAACTTTTGTAAATGCCTATTTAGATAAAGATTATTATTCTAATGATATTAAGCTATCTGATGAAGAGGCACAAAATATTGATGTTATTGTCAATAAGTATTATAAATTATCAGAAGACTATGAACCTTACGATTTAGTTACTATTGATAGCTCTTTTGCTACCGAAAATCAAAGACTTAGAAAGGATGCTGCTACTAAATTTGAAGAAATGGCTATGGAAGCTAAAGATAGTGGCATTAAAATATATGCAGGATCAACTTACCGCTCTTACGATTATCAGAAAAATCTTTATGAAAGGTACGTTTTGCAAGATGGCTTCATAGAAGCAGAAACATATTCGGCTCGAGCGGGATATTCTGAACATCAACTTGGTCTAGCAGTTGATGTTCTAAACAGTAAATGGGAATATTTAAGTGAAAATGATAATGAATACGAATGGCTTATTAATAACTCATATAAGTTTGGATTTATTCTCAGATATCCTAGAGGAAAAGAATATATAACAGGTTACATGTTCGAAGACTGGCATTTTCGTTATTTAGGGGTAGAACTTGCAACTAAAGTAAAAGAAAGTGGCCTTACTTATGACGAGTATATTGCTCGAAAAATGTAAAAAAGCAGCACATAAAAGTGAAGCTTTTTTAGTATTAATTTTTCTTTAATAAAAACTGAATAGCTCTCGTAACAATAATCTTGCCATACTGATAACTTATTCCGCCTTGTTGATAAGCTATATAAGGACTCCTAAGCGGTCCATCACATGATAGTTCTATCGAACTTCCTTGTGTAAAACTACCTGAAGCCATAACTATTTTGTCTTCATATCCCGGCATATCTGAAGGAATGATCATAGCATGAGAATCAATCTTTGAATTAGCCTGGATTAATCTTACATATTCAACAAGTTTTTTTTCATCGTTAAAAATGATATTTTGGACGATATCTGCACGAGATTCATTATATTTAGGACTAACTTTATAGCCTAATTTTTCAAATAAATAAGCTGTATATATTGACGTTTTTAAAGCATTAGCTACAATCATTGGAGAGAAATATAAACCCTTTAGGATACTGGCATTTTGCCCCATAGAAGGGCCAACTTCCAAACCCTGACCTGGCACATTAAGCCTTTCAGCACAGAGTTCAACTAAATTTAATTTCCCGACAATATATCCTCCATTACTGGCAATCGCGCCGCCCAAATTTTTAATAAGTGAACCAACGCAAATATCGACGCCTACTTCGATAGGTTCTCTAGTAGTTACTAGTTCACAGTAGCAGTTATCAACCATAATAATTACTTCTTCATTGACACTCCTTATAAGTTTGACTATTTTTTCTATTTTATTAATATCCAAACTTTCTCTTGTACTATAACCTTTACTTCTTTGAATAGTCACTAATTTAACATCTTTTCTAGATAAACGTCTTTTGACTTGGAGATAATTAAAATCATTTTCAATTAAGTCTATTTGCTCATAGTTAATATTAAATGCCATTAAAGAAGAGTTATTATTATTAAAACCAATCACAGAATCTAAAGTATCATAAGGTTTTCCAGATATGGAAAGTAACGTATCACCAGGTCTTAAAAGAGCAAATAAGCACGTAGTAAGTGCATGAGTACCAGAAATTAATTGACTTCTGACCAAAGAAGCTTCGGCTTTAAAAACACTAGCAAAAACTCTTTCTATTTTATCTCTTCCAATGTCATTATATCCATAACCATTAGTACTGTGAAAATCTGTTTCACAAATATTATTTTCTAAAAAGGCATTGAGAATTTTTTCACTATTATTCGCCTCTACTTTATCAATTTTTTGAAATATATCTACTAATTCATCATCACTCATTTTAATTATTTTTTCTAACATTTCTTACCACCATCTACTCTAATAATACTATTATTTATATAACTAGCCTTAGCACTTATTAAAAATTTGACTACTTCCGCAACTTCTTTTGGTTCACCAAATCTTGCTAATAGAATTTTTTTTCTTTCATTAGCTATAAATTCTGAAGATAAATTTTTATTCATATCCGTTTTAATCCAACCAGGACAAATGGTATTAACTCTCACATAAGGTGCTAAATAATTGGCTAAATTAGTTGTTAACGATATCAACCCAGCTTTAGAAGCATCGTAATCAATACTTTCTGGATATAAGGTATCAATTCCATTAGTAGAACTAATATTTATTATTATACCATACTGATTTTTTCTCATTTCAAGACCAATTTTTTTGCTTAAAAGAAACGGAGCAATAGTATTAATTTCAAGTGTTTTCATAAAATTTTCTTTACTTTTATCTTCAAATAAAGTATCTATCGCTATTCCAGCATTATTTATTAAAATATCTATTTTCGGATATTCATTATATATTCTTTCTAACATAAAATCTATTTCTTTCTCACTAGATAGATCACACTTAAATATTAAAAACTTTCTATGATAAGTTGTTTCTAATTGTTCTTTTAATTTTAAAGCTTCCACATAATTTTGATTATAATGTATAAGCACTTCATAAAATGGAGCTAAAATTTTAACAATTTCTCTTCCAATTCCCGAAGTAGCTCCCGTCACTAAAACGACCTCTTTCACACTTACACCTCTTCATTAGAATTATATCATAAATTTTTCTATTTTTTAAATAAAATACTTGCCAAACATAAAAATATATGTTATTATTATAACTGTCTTATGGCGGAATTGGTGAAGTGGTTAACACGGTGGATTGTGGTTCCATTATTCGTGGGTTCGATTCCCACATTCCGTCCCATTAAAAATTAAAATTTTGAAAACTTTTTTATATAAAGAATATTTAATTAAAATCTTGGGCGATAGTTAATAATATTTTTAGGAAAACACATTAAATGTGTTTTTTTTCTTGATGTAAATA
>JAGHHB010000049.1 GCA_017887885.1 Bacilli bacterium
TCGTAGAGATATTGCTCTTCAAAATAGAGAAAATTCTCTCGAAGATCGAGAAAATAATTTACTCGAAAAACAGCAAAAAATTCAAGAAGCAAAAGAAGAAATGGAAGAAATAAAAAAGAAAGAACTTGAAGAATTAGAAAAAATAAGTAAATATACAAAAGAACAGGCTAAAAATGCAATTATGAAAATGGTCGAAGAAAAGATGACAAAAGAAATAGCTATTTATATTAAGGAGATGGAAGCCGAAGCTAAATTAGAAGTTAATGAAAAGGCTAAAGAGTTGTTAGTTAGTTCAATGCAAAAGTATGCAGCGGATATTACTAGTGAACAGACAGTATCGGTTATTAATCTTCCTAATGATGAGATGAAAGGGAGATTAATCGGAAGAGAAGGAAGAAATATTAGAACTATTGAATCTGTGACTGGTGTCGACTTAATTATCGATGATACTCCGGAGGCTATTGTTATTTCTAGTTTTGATCCTTTAAGAAAAGAAATAGCACGCCTTACTTTAGAGACCTTAATAAAAGATGGAAGAATTCATCCGGCTAGAATAGAAGAATTATATGCTAAAACTTGTTCTGATGTTCGACAAATGATTAAAGAATATGGAAAAAATGCTCTTTATGATTTGGGTTTATCAAAGATGGATCCTGAATTAGTGGAAATTGTCGGTAAATTGCATTTTAGAAGTAGTTATGGACAAAATGCTCTTAAACATTCAATTGAAGTTGCAAATTTGTCAGGTATTTTGGCAGCAGAACTTGGAGAAAATGTTAATTTGGCTAAAAGAGCTGGTTTGTTACACGATATAGGAAAAGCAATTGATTTTGAGATGGAAGGAAGTCATGTCAAGATTGGTGTCGATTTGGCTAAAAAATATGGAGAAGACGAAACTGTTATTAATGCTATTGCTTCTCATCATGGCGATGTCGAACCTACAAGTATTATCTCTTCAATAGTTGCAATAGCGGATGCTGTTTCTGCTGCTAGACCAGGTGCTCGAAATGATTCTTCAGAAAATTATGTGCAACGTTTGGAACAATTAGAAAAAATTGGCAATATGGTTCCGGGAGTAGAAAAATCTTATGCCGTTCAAGCGGGAAGAGAACTTAGGGTTATGGTTAAACCTGAAGAAGTTGATGACTTGACGGCACATCAAATAGCTAGGGAAATTAAAGAAAAAGTTGAAAAAGAAATGCAATATCCTGGTACTATAAAAATTACTGTGATAAGGGAAACTAGAGCTTCAGAAGAAGCAAAATAGTTCTCTTTTTATTTACATTTTTTTCTAAAAATGTTATACTTTAAAAGTAAGGAAGATATCTGATATAATATTGGCTTTATGATATAAACGAAAGGATGCTTTTAGAAGGTGAAATATGGGAATTTTTAATAAAATTAAAAATATATTAGGCAAAAAAGAAGATTCGGACAAAGAGATAATAAAATATGAGGAAGGACTAGCTAAAACAAGGAGAGAATTTGTTTCAGAGCTTAATGGTTTATCTAAAAAATATAAGAATATCAATGCTGATTATTTTGAAGAATTAGAAAATATTCTTATTATGGCCGATATTGGAGTAAATACGGTTATGAAATTTGTTGATAAACTGAAAAAAAGAGTTAAAGAAGAAAAAATTAATTCTCCTGATAATTTAAAAGAGATTATAGTTGACGAGTTATTTATCATGTATGCAGAAAATGGTGTTGTTAGTAATAAAATCAATTATAATAAAAATGGTCCTACCATAATTTTATTTATCGGAGTAAATGGTGTTGGAAAGACCACTAGTATTGGTAAAATTGCTAATAAAATGAAAAATGATGGGAAAAAAGTTTTATTGGTTGCTGGAGATACTTTTAGAGCTGGCGCTATTGAACAGCTTGAAGAATGGGGAATAAAAACTGGTATTGATGTTGTTGCAAATAATAGTAAAGATCCTTCAGCGGTTATTTATGATGGTATAGTGAAGGCCCAAAAAGAAAATTATGAAGTAGTTCTTGTCGATACGGCAGGAAGGCTGCAAAATAAAGTTAATTTAATGAATGAATTGGCCAAAATTAACAATGTTATTAAGAAATTAATAAATGATGCTCCTCATGAAACAATGTTAGTAATTGATGCTACGACAGGACAGAACGGTATTTCACAAGCAAAAGAATTTAGTAAAGTAACAGATATTACAGGTATTGTTCTGACGAAATTAGATGGTACCGCTAAAGGGGGAATCGTTCTTGCGATCAAAGAGGAGACGGATATTCCGGTTAAATTTGTTGGTCTTGGAGAAAAAATGGATGAGATTGAAACTTTTGATATTGAAAAATATATTTATGGTCTATTTAAAGATTTATAGAAGGGAAAGTGAACAATGAAAAAGAGAGTTAATAATGTAAAGAAAGAGGATAAATATAAAGAATTTGACCTTAATAAATTAAGAAAAGCAGAAATGATTATATCTCTTATTGTGGGAATTATTTTTTTGGTTCTTCTTGGTTTTGCCGTTACTAATACTGTCTTTATACCTGCTGCGATGATATCTTTTGCTCTTTTCCTATTTTGTATTTGCTATTACTATTTAGAAGATGAAAGTAAGAAAAAATTAGTTTATGTTTTGTTTATATTAGGAGTTCTCTTGATTATAATAGAAGTTATTTATACATTAGTGAAAATCTATCAATGACAGATAGAGATTATTTAGTTATTTTATATGATTTTTATGGAGAACTATTGACAGATAAGCAAAAAGAGTATTTTGAATACTATTATTTTAACAATTTATCTTTGAGTGAAATTAGTGAAAATTTAGGGATAAGTAGAAATGCTATTCATAAAAGTATTAAACTGATAGTGAGCAAGTTATATTTTTATGAAGATAAGTTAAAACTATATAAAAAGAGAATTATTTTAAGACAATTGATAAAAAATCTTGATGATAGTATTAAAGAAAAATTGGAAGAACTATATTAGGCGAAGGTTGGGTGTTTAGATGACAAATAGAAAGTATAAGATGTATTATAATTATAAAAAAAGAACTAGTGGTGGAGTTATTGATACGTTATTTTTGGTTGGTGTAATGATCACAGGTTTAGCTTTAATCCTTATTGTTATTGGAGGAAAGTAAAATGGATTCTATTTTAGATAGATTTGCTGATAATTTAACTGATACCACTTACATTACTAATCCAGCAGTAGCTAGAGATGATGAAATAAAAAAGCTAATCTTAGTACTTCTAACGCCAGAAAAATCAGCAGTACTTGTCGGCAAACCGGGTATTGGTAAAACTGCTATTGTTGAAGGTTTAGCTTACCGCATTCAGAACAATGACGTTCCTGATGCGCTTTTGGAATATACAATCTATAAAATTAATACGACGGCTTTAATTAATGCCAGTGGGGAAGAAAATAGAGTTCTTAAATTAGTAGAAGAGTTAAAACAAAGGGAAAAAGTTATACTTTTTATTGATGAGATTCACACATTGATTGGTAGCGATGTTCAAGGAGCGCTCGATCTAGCAAATATGTTTAAAGAAGGTCTTAGTAGAGGTAGTATCAAAATGATTGGTGCAACAACAACTTATGAATATGAAAAATATATATTGCGAGATAAAGCCTTTCTTCGAAGATTTGAAAAAATAGATGTATCCGAACCGACGGCGGAAATGACGGTACAAATTCTTTTACAAACACTTCCAAAACTTGAAAGTCAAACAGGAGTTGTTCTTCCTTATACCGAATTTATTAAGGAAAAAATTATGAAATTTATTGTCAATATGACGACGGAATTTAATAGAGTCTATGAAATTTCTTCTAGATATCCTGATATTGCATTAGTAATTCTTAGGCAATGTTTTTCTAATGCTATATATGAAAATAGAAGGACAATTAATTTTAAGAACATTTATGATGCAGTAAGGACGACGAAAGCTGTTTATCCTGATGTTATAAAAAAGGAACTTGTAAAATTTAAAGATATCTTTAAAGATGAACTGCAAATAGAAAATTTGGTTATTGATTTAGAAAAAGATATCGAAGAATAATAAAATCCTCATTTTATGAATATAAAAATGAGGATTTTATAATTTTATGATAGTTATTTAAACTGTTAAAGATTTAACCAAAAAGTTTATGAGTAATTTGCCTGTAAAAGTGATAATTTTTACTTTTTTTATTATAAGTTATATTATATAATATTAATAGAGAGGTGTTTCTTATTATGAAATTGAAGGATGTTTTAAAAAATATACCTTTTGAACTTTTGCAAGGATCTTTAGATAGAGAAATAAATGATATTTGCTATGATTCCAGAAAAATAAAGAAGGGAAGCGCTTTTATTGCTTTAGTAGGGGCTAATAGTGATGGACATGATTATATTGCTATGGCTATCGAAAAGGGAGCTAGTGTTATTTTTTTGGAAAAAGATATGAACTTGGATAGTGATGTTACTATAATAAAATTAGACAATACGAGAAGAACTTTGTCGTTGTTATCAATAAATTTCTTTAATAATCCTATACAAAAACTTGTAGCTATTGCGATTACGGGAACAAAAGGTAAAACAACCACCGCTTGGATGATCAAAAACATTTTAGAAGAAGCTGGCCAAAAGGTTGGTATCATTGGAACGTTAGGTGTTTTTTATGATAATATACACTATGAATTAGTTAATACAACACCAGAATCTTATGATCTTAATGGCTATTTGAGAGAAATGGTTGATAATGGTATTAACTATGTTGTTATAGAAGTATCATCACAAGCTTTAAGAGTAGGAAGAGTTGAAGGTTTAGAGTTTGATTATGGTATTTTTACTAATTTGACAAGGGATCATATAGGCAAAAATGAACATTTAAATATGAAAGATTATATATATTCTAAGTCATTACTTTTTAAACAGTGTAAAAATGGTCTTTTTAATATTGATGATAAGTATTATAAAAAAATGATAGAAAAGGCAAAGTGTAAAATTTATACTTTTGGTTGCGATAGTAAAGCTAATCTGGTTATTAATCAGGTTAATTTAACTAGGGGTGAGACTTTCATGGGAATTGAACTATTCACAAGTGGTATTATCAAAGATAATTTTATGATTAATACACCTGGTTATTTTTCAGCATATAATGCTTTAGGAGCAATATTAGTTTGCCATTTACTTGGAGTTAGTATCTTTGATATTAAAGCAGCATTAAAAAAAGTTGCAGTAAAGGGAAGAGTTGAAATATTACCAGAATTTAAAGAATTTAATGTAATTATCGATTATGCTCATAATGGTCTTTCTTTAAAGAGTATTCTATTGACAATGCGAGAATATAAACCAAACCGAATAATTGCTCTATTTGGTTGTGGGGGAAATAGAAGTATAAAAAGAAGAAGTGATATGGGAGAAATATCTGGTAAGTATGCCGATTTGACAATTATTACTGAAGATAACTCAAGATGGGAAGACGTAAATGCTATTATGGACGATATTGAAAGTGGTATTAAAAAAACAAGTGGAAAATATATCAGAATTGCTGACAGAACAGAGGCTATACGTTATGCTCTTGAAAATGCTTATGATGGTGACATTATTTTACTTTTAGGAAAGGGACATGAAACTTATCAAGAAAAGAACGGGGTGCGATATCATTATGATGAGAGAGAAGTTATTAAACAAATTATCTCTTAACTATAGATAATAGGTGAGTATTGACTGATGATAATAAAAAAAATAGATAGTATTATTAAAAAGAATATTAAATATATAATTTTATTTATTTTAGTGGTTTTACTACTTGCTATTGTTGAAGATGTTTTTGAAAATGAGATAATGCAAATAGATGTTTTAGCATATGACCTATTTGTTAGTACTTTAAGGAATGACTTGTTAACTATTTTTATGATTTTTATTACTAATTTAGGTAGTCCTATTGTACTTATTGCTATTTGCATTCTTTTCTTAATTATAATAAAAAATAAGAAAATGGCCGCTAGTATTTCTCTTAATTTAATATTGATAACCTTATTAAATATTTTACTTAAAAATATAGTTCAAAGACCTAGACCAATTGATTATCGATTAATTGAAGAAGTTGGTTATAGTTTTCCTTCAGGGCATTCAATGATAAGTATGGCTTTTTATGGTTTCATTATTTTCTTAATATTTAGATATGGAAAAAACAAGAACAAAGTATTTTGGGAGGTATTACTTGGTATTATTATTTTTTTGATAGGAATTAGCCGAATATATTTAGGAGTTCACTATGCTAGTGATGTGGTAGCGGGCTTTCTAATCGCTATTTTTTACTTATTCGTTTATATAACAGTAATTCTTAAGATTAATAATCATCTTATCCTAAAGAATAAACATTTAGCTAGAAATAAAAGAAAGAATAGTTAAGAATTTAAAAATGATTTTAAAAACTATTTACAAAACATAAAATTTAGTGTATTATTATTATGTTCCTTGTACTTTGTTATTGGTACCTCTTACCGTTAACTAGGTTCATGGTGAAATTAAGATAAGGAGGAAAAAAGATGGCTTTAAGAAAAGATGTCAAAACAAAGATTATTAAAGAATTTGCTAGAGACAGCAAAGATACTGGTTCTCCTGAAGTTCAAATAGCAATTCTTACTAGTGAGATTAATGCACTAACTGAACATTTAAAAAATAATAAACAAGATAAGTCTTCTAAAAGAGGCTTGCTTATTAAAGTCGGTAAAAGAAGAAGTTTATTAAATTATCTTTTGAAGACAGATGTTAAAAGATACAGAGATGTAGTTAAAAAACTTGGATTAAGAAAATAAATTGAATAAATAAAGTAGGCACTCTTTTTTGAGTGCCTTTAATTTTAGAAAGAGGAGTTATGGATAAGAAAGTATTTGAATTAGATTTTTATGGCAGAAAAATTATTATTGAAAGTGGAGAGCTTGCTAAACAGGCTGATGGATCAGTACTTGTAAGATATGGCGATACAGTTGTTTTAAGTACGGCTGTTGTGAGTAAGAATGCCAATTTACTTTCAGATTTTTTTCCATTGATGGTTTTATATCAAGAAAAGTTATATTCCGTAGGTAAAATACCTGGAGGTTTTATAAAGAGAGAGGGAAAACCTACTGATGCAGCTACTCTTGCCGCAAGAATGATTGATAGGCCACTTAGACCTTTATTTCCTGATGATTTTAAAAATGAAGTACAAATAGTAAATACTGTTTTGTCTGTCGATCAGGATAATTCGCCAGAACTTACGGCTCTACTAGGGTCTTCTTTAGCATTATCTATTAGTAAAATACCATTTAATGGACCTGTTGCCGCTGTCAAAGTAGGAAGGATTAATGGTAAATTTATTATTAATCCAACAATTGAAGAGGATGAGAAATCGGATATAAGTCTTACTGTTGCAGGGACAAAAGATGCTATTAATATGGTTGAAGCAGGAGCAAATGAAGCTTCTGAAGATGACATGTTAGAGGCCTTATTATTTGGACATGAAGCTATTAAAAAGTTAATTGCTTTTGAAGAAGAGATAGTAAAATCAATAGGTCAAGAAAAAATGGTTTATGAAAAGCTAGAAATAACTGAAGACTTGAAAGAAGAAGTTGATTCTTTAATTAGAAAGAGACTTGATTTGGCTCTTCGAATTAAAGATAAGTTGGAGAAATATTCTGCTATTGAAAATTTACAAGAGGAAGTTATTTGTAAGTACAAAGAAGAGAATGAAGATAAATTAGATTCTGATAAACTTAAAGAATTGTTAATGAAAGTATCGTTAATATTTCATGAAATAGAATATGAGTTATTTAGAAATATAGTTGTAAAGGAAAAAACAAGAGCTGATGGTAGAGAGATGGACGAAATAAGACCATTATCGACAAGTATAGATTTACTTCCTAGAACACATGGATCAGCTTTATTTACACGTGGCCAAACTCAAGCTTTGGCAACGGTTACTTTAGGTGCTTTAGGAGAGCATCAAATACTTGATGGTCTTGGAATCGAAGATGCTAAAAGATTTATGCTTCATTATAATTTTCCAGCTTTTTCAGTTGGCGAAACGGGAAGATATGGTGCTCCTGGAAGAAGGGAAATTGGACATGGTGCTTTAGGAGAAAGAGCTTTGTCTTATGTAATACCTAGTGAAGAAGATTTCCCTTATACTATAAGAGTAGTATCAGAGATATTAGAAAGTAATGGTTCTTCATCACAGGCAACAATTTGTGCTGGAACAATGGCTCTTATGGCCGCTGGAGTTCCTATTAGAAAACCTGTTGCAGGAATTGCTATGGGATTAATTACTCATGAAGATGATTATACTATTCTTACCGATATTCAAGGAATGGAAGATCATTTAGGAGATATGGATTTTAAAGTTGCTGGAACAAGAGATGGTATAACTGCTCTACAAATGGATATCAAGATAAATGGAATAGATAAAAAGATATTAGAAGAAGCTTTGATGCAGGCTAAAAAGGCTAGAATGCAAATACTTGATGTAATTGAAAAACAGATATCTGAACCTAGAAAAGAAGTATCTAAATATGCTCCTAAAACAGAAACTTTTATGATTAATCCAGACAAAATTAAAGATGTTATTGGTCGTGGCGGAGAAATGATTACCAAAATTATTTTAGAATGTAGTAACGTCAATACAGTTAATGATATTAATGCTGTTAAGGTTGATTTAGAAGATGATGGAAGAGTTGTAATATATCATACTGATAGAGAAATTATAAATAGAACTGCTGAAAGGATTAAAAATATTGTTCGTGAAGTAGAAATTGGTAAAATATATACGTGTAAAGTTGTATCTGTTGAAGACTTTGGATGTTTTGTCGAATTATGGCCAGGATGCGAAGGGCTTATTCATGTGTCACAGATGGATGTGAAACGAGTAGATAAACCTAGTGATATTGTTAAAGTAGGGGATGAAATAATAGCTATTGCTACAGGTTATGATAAAAAAGGAAAATTAAACTTGTCGCGAAAAGAATTATTAAAGAAAAATAATTTATAAGTATTAAGTTAGCTATTTATAGATTTGATTTTACTAGCAATTGTCATGAAAAAAGATTTAGATACTATATATTATTTGAGAAAAGATGGAATAATTAATTAAGCGAAGATAATTAGTTATTCTCTTTTATTTATAGAAAAGTATTTTTTCTAGAAATGTAGATTTAATATTTATAATTTGATAAAATAGAGATAGGGATGTGTTATGAAAAGGAAAATAGGTATAATTATTTTGTTATTAATATTAATTTATTTAATAGTATTGTTCATTGATAAAAGTATATATAAAAATTATAGTAAAGATTTGTTTTATATGGATACTTATATTAACATAAAACTAAATACTACAGAAAGTAAAAAAGAGATTGATGTTATATTTGATGATATTGATTATTTATATAGTAGTTATCATAAGCTTACAGATAGATATCATGAATATGATGGGATAATTAATGCTTATTATTTAAATGAACTTTTACCGGATAATAAAGAAGTAATTATTGATCAAAGATTAGCGGATATTATTGATATTGGAATAGATTATTATAATCAGACAAATGGTTTATTTAATATAGCTTCTGGTAATTTGACAGAGGTTTGGAAAGAATTTATTGATGACTGTGCTATTCTTCCTACAACTGAAGATTTAAATGTTAATATTGATATTACTGATATAAAGTTAAATGGAAATAGTTATATGAAGGACAACAATGTTAAAATAGATTTGGGGGCTATTGCTAAAGGATATGTTACAGAGTTAGTGGGAAATTATTTGGAAGATAATGGTATTTATTCTTATGTAATAAATGCAGGTGGTAATGTTAAGGTTGGGAACGCTTATGGTAAAGAAAGTTTTGTTATAGGAATTACTGATCCAAATGATACTAGTAGTATTTTTACTAGAGTAAATATTAACAATAAATCAGTTGTAACTTCTGGCAATTATCAGAGATATTGTATGTTAAATGGTATTAATTATAATCATATTATAAATCCTAAAACTAGGTATCCAGTAGCTGATAAACAGTCCGTTACAGTTATAGGAAATAATTCAGTTATTGCGGATATTTATAGTACATATTTATATATTTTACCATTGGAAGATGGTCTTAAGTTAGTAAATTCTAATCCTGATATTGAAGCTATTTGGTATATAGATAAAGATAATATAGTGAGAAGTGATAATTTTAATTATGAATAGGAGTGATTTAAAGATTATAGCTTTTATTATATTACTAGCATTAGTTCTTTACTTGGGACTTAATTTGATGAAAAAAGAAGGAAATATTGCTTCTATATATTATGAGGATGATTTACTTATGACTGTAGATTTGAATACCGATAAGGAATATGTTGTCAGTGGACAGCTGGGAGATGTTATTTTAGAAGTAAAGAATGGAAAAATTAGAGTAAAAGAAGAAAATTCTCCCAGACATCTTTGCAGTTTACAAGGATATACGAATAGTAGTTCTAAACCGATAATTTGTCTTCCTAACAAGATTATTATTAAGGTTAGCAATGTTAGTGATATTGATGGGGTGGTGTATTAAATGACGACGAAGAGGATAACGACAATAGCAATGCTTACGGCTATTTCTGTCGTAATTGCTATTATTGAAAGTTATTTTGCCTTTTTAAATAGTATCGTTCCTGGATTAAAACTTGGTCTAGCTAATGTAATTATAGTTCTGACGTTATATAGGTATAACTTTAAAACTGCTTTATTGGTATCAATTATGAGAGTTTTTATTGTATCATTGATTAGAACAGGTTTTGGCTTAAATTTTTTCTTTTCTTTAGTTGGAGCAATATTTAGTATTGTTGCTATGGTTTTAGTTAAAAAGACGAAGCTTTCTATAATTGGAGTATCTATAGTAGGAAGTATTTGTCATAGTATAGGTCAAGTTTTAATTGGAATAATGATTTTAGATAATAATAATATTGTATATTACTTACCATATTTATTATTATTTTCGATTCCAACTGGAGTAGTAATAGGGATGATTGCAAAAAAAGTTTTAGCTTATGATATATTTAAGAACTAATGTATCTTGAATAAATAATTATATAATTAGTTTGTAAATTATTGTAGACTAATAACTTAGTTAATGTTATACTATAAGTAGATAGGAAAGATTGTGAGGAGTATATAATGAATAATAATTTGCGATTAATCGTCATGGATAATATAGCTGATTTAGGAAATAAGATCAAAAGTCATTTAAATAATATGAATAGTAACAATGAAGATTATATTGTTAAAATAGTTAACAATAGATTTAGTAATGGTGAAGGTAAAGTTGTAATAAAAGGGTCAGTTAGAGAAAAAGATTTATATATTATATCTGATGTTGGGAATTATAATATTACTTATAAATTACATGGTCATGATACTTGCATGTCACCCGATGAACATTTTCAAGATATTAAAAGAGTGATATCCGCTACTAGTGGACATGCTTATAGAATTACTGTTATCATGCCGTTATTATATCAATCAAGACAACATAAGAGAAAAGGAAGAGAGAGTTTGGATTGTGCACTTGCACTTCAAGAATTAGAAAGATTAGGAGTAAATAACATTATTACTGTTGATACTCATGATCCAAATATTGTCAATGCAATTCCAAATATTGCTTTTGATAATTTTTATCCAACCAATTTTATTTTAGATGATTTGTTTAAAGAAATAGAAAAAGATAATTTGATTGTCATTAGTCCAGATATAGGGGCAATGGAAAGAGCTAGATATTATGCTGATAAGTTGAAGTGCGATGTTGGGTTATTTTATAAAAGAAGAGATTTGACAAAGGTTATAAATGGAAAAAATCCAATTATTGAGCATGCTTATATGGGAAGTGGTGTCGATGGACGAATAGCTATTGTTGTCGATGATATGATTTCTTCAGGCACATCGGTATTGGAAGTTGCTAAATTGCTTAAAGAAAGGGGCACAAAAAAAGTTTATTTAATTGTTTCCTTTGCTCTTTTTACCGAAGGTATTGATGCTTTTGTTGAGGCTTATCAAAAGGAATATTTTACTAAACTATTTACAACTAATTTATCTTTTGTTCCACAAGAAATTAAAGAAAAAGAATGGTATCATGAAGTTGATTTGTCTATATTGATTGCCGATATTATTAATACTTTAAATAAAAGAGAATCACTAGAAAGATTTTTTCAATGATAGATATTTACATTTGTAGATAGATGTATGTTAAAAATATTATTTATGACTAGAAAAAATTATTGAAATCATTTATAATATATTTTATAGGAGGATATACATAATGAGAAAAAAATTCTGTTTGTTTGGACTAATTAGTTTGATATTGTTATCCGGTTGTACTAAAGGCTATAAGGAAGGCATATATACGGGTACCGCTACAGATGATTATGGTGGTCAGGATAATACTGCTACTGCTATTATAACAATAGATTCTGATGGAAAAATTACAGATGTCGATTTAGATACAACGTATACAAAAGATGGTGTTCAAACTACAAAAAAGACTTTAGGTGACGATTATGGTATGTTTGGCCATGAATATGGATCCACGCTAGGTGAGTGGTATCAACAAGTTGAGGCTTTAGAAAAGTATGTTATTGATAATCAAGGCATAGATAAACTTCAGTTAGATGATGAAGGAAAAAGTGATGCTGTAAGTGGTTGCACTATTAAGATAGATGCCTTATATGAAGCAATAAGTTCTGCTTTAGAACAAGCTAAAAAGTAACTAAAAGTACTATTGATGATAGTACTTTTAATATTTATTAAGACATATATTTAATTAGGTGATGTAATGAAGAAAATATTACGATATGTTTTATTATTACTATTGGTTTGTTTTAGCTTTTTTTATACAGATCGTGTAATGAGTTTAATTAATAAAAAAGATCCGCTCATGAAGAAGTTAGATAGTGTTAAGGAAGAATATCGTATTGAACCTGTATCCGCTACTATTGAGGATAACACGATTATACCAGGAAAATGTGGAAGAGAGATTGACATTGATAAGAGTTATAAAGAAATGAAATTAGAGGGAATATTTAGAGAAAATTCTTTAGTTTATAAAGATTTAATGCCTAGTAGTAGTTTATCTAATAATAAAGATAAGTTCATTATAAAGGGTAGTGATATTAAAAGTGAGGTTGCAATATTATTGATTGTTGATAGTAATAATGATGTGGATAATCTTTCTAATTTTAGTAATTTATCTTTATTTATAAATAGTAATTATATAAATAGTAAAAATATTGATAGATTAAAGAAAAATGAAATATATACATATGGGAAAAATGGTATTTATACAAAAGAATATTTGATTAGTGACAATGCTATTATAGATAGTCTTTCTAATAATAAGTCATTATATTGTTTAGCTAAAGATAAAAATAATGAGACACTTGAGGTATGTAATGAAAGAGGAATGTTTGTTGTTATACCTAATATAGTTGGTGATTATCATAATGTTAAGAGTAGTTTATCAAATGGCAGTATTATTCTTCTTAATAGTGTAAATAATATTGATCTAATAAATAAATATATAATAGGTAAAGGTTATAATTTAGTAACATTAAGTAAGTTATTAGAAGAATGATAACTATTTTGAATGTAGTTCCTTTTCTTGTAATAAAGCTTTTTTTATGATATAGTTTATTTGGGAGTAATTAGAAAAGATGAATAATAATAAAATTTGGAAGGTGTTAATAATTATTGTTTTTATAGTCGTTTTGATTTTAGGATTTTATATTGGATATAATGTGTTTTTTCTTGATGATGAAGATATTTTGATGATCGATGAAGAAAGGGAAATATTAAATAATAAGCTTTCTGAAATTGGTAGTCCACTAGGATTAATGATACTAGTAGATGGAATAGATAGTTGGGGAAATGTAAAAAATTTTGAGTTAAGAAAAAATATAAATTTAATTGAAGATGAAGAGAATCGGCAGTTATTTGTTATGGAATATATTTTAACCTATCAAGACAATTATAATAAATTTATTATTCTAGATCGCATTCAAAAGAATATTTTAGATGATATTTCTCCTACTGATGATGATGTATTAGCTTATTTAGGATATGATGATTTTAATAATTATTATAAAGATTTATTTGGTCATGATTTTGATATAATAAATTCTAAAAAGGGTGGTACTTTATACGATAACAAATATATATACTATGATAATAGAAGAAGTCTATTAAATGGATTATATGTGCCGATGATGATGGTAAGAGAAATTAAATATGAAAATGGTTGTTTTGTTGCGGATATTGATGTACAATATAGTGAAATGGCTCGTAAAATATTGGGATACGATTCTGATAGTGCAACAATTATTTATAACAGAAATAGTGATGATAATATTATTTTAAAATCTTTAATTTTAAATTAGTATATTTATAATAAAAAAACAAATAGGTATCTAATTGATTACTTATTTGTTTTTTATTTATGCAGAATATTGTTTATACTCTACTATAGAATTCTACTATTAGTGATTCGTTGATTTCAGCATTTAGTTCGCTTCTTTCAGGATATCTTACATAAGTAGCAATTCTTTTGGCCTCATCATAGTTAATGAAATCAGGTCTTTTAATTTTATTTGCAAGAGCAATTTCAATTCCCTTGTGATCTTTTGAATTTTCTTTGATAGCAATTATATCGCCTGGTTTTACTCGATATGAAGGGATATCTACTTTTTTACCATTTACGGTAATATGTCCATGATTTACTATTTGTCTTGCCGCTCTTCTTGTGTTTGCAAAACCAATTCTGTAAACTAAATTATCTAGTCTACTTTCTAATAGAATAAGTAGATTTTCACCATGTACGCCAGGCATTTTAGCTGAATCATTTACTAGTTTTTTAAATTGTTTTTCAGAAATGCCATACATGAATCGAACTTTTTGCTTTTCAGTTAATTGTACTGAATAGTTAGATGGTTTTCTCTTTCGATCTTTGCCATGTTGTCCTGGACCGTAAGGTCTTTTGGAAATATCTTTACCATTTTCTAATATTGAAAATGATACGCGTCTTGCTTTTTTGTTATTTGGGCCGGTATATCGTGCCATATTCTCCTCCTTCTTCTTAGAAGGTATACTCTAATAACTATTAGGGTGTCTTAAGGATATTTTCACTAGGCAGCACTAGTTACTTATAAATGACACATTAATAGTTAATAGAATATCCGCTGCTAAGCAATAATATTATATAATTAATAATATTTTAAGTCAATTAGAAATATTAAAAAAAGTTACTCTTTGAATAGATTTTTCGCTTTTTTTAATTTTTTAAGAGAAAAAAATTAAAAAAATGTCAAAAAAGTGTAAAATTGACTGATTTTGTCTAATTATGTGCTATAATTATTTTATCAATGGTAGAGGGATAAAGATACCATTTTAGGAGGTGTTGTGTCGGGGGTAAAAACTTTATAGATAAGGCAATAAATGTTTAATAATATAAAAAATAGATGAAAGGAAGGAAAAGATGAAAAAAATTACAAAGTTATGTAAGATATTTTTAGTTTTAACAACAATTTTTTCTAGTCTATCTTCGACAGTTAAAGTACTTGCCGATGAGATTATTTCTAAACCTTTGATTCTTACTCTAGAGCAGGTTTTTAATGAAGATGGTGGTTGTATAGAAAAGTATAATTTATCTTATATAAGTGAGAGAAATGACTATATAGAATATGAAGATGTGGATGGAGTTAGCGTAGAAAAAACGTATGATATTAGGCTTACATCGACGTTTACTTATTTGAATGATGAAACTACTTTAGAAAAAGTAGATGTAATTGAAAATGTAACGGGAAAAACGTTAAATACTGTAAAAAGTAGCTATGAATTAGATCCTATTTCAGAATACTTTGATGGTGTATTTAATTTAATAGTTATGGTATTGGATGGTGATAAGATAGTTTATGAAGGTGAAATATCTTATACAGTTAATAATACTTTTAAAGGGCTAACTAGTTTTTTGAATAATGGTGAGGTATTTCCTGATAATGAGATTATAAGTCCTAATTCTAATGGTGAATTTACTGTTTCAGAAGGAAAAGAATATACTAATTATTTTCAAATTATGATTGGTGAGTTAAATCCTACTTCTCGTTATAGAGTAGTTTTAGATGATGGAACTATGACTGATAGTATGTCAGCTTTAGAACTTAAGGAAAAAGTATTTACTGGTAGTAATTTTGATTTGGCTGGTAAGTTATATGGTAGTTATTTAGACGAGTCAGAAATTACTTTTGTAGAAGTTAATGGCGATAATATTGTTAATACTTATACTTACAATTATAAGACGAATATTAATTATGAAGGAGATAATAATTATCTTTTAAATACTATTTTTCGTGATAAAAATTTAGTTTTTATTGATGATTATGCTATGGCTTTTGTTCCTGAAATTTCTAATATGTCTATTCTTTCGTTAGGAGAAATTTTAGAAATAATTAATACTTATAATAGTGATATTGCTGTTACTATCGATGATGATATGGGTAGTGCAATCGATTTGAATATGGAAGAGAACCTTTTAAGAGAGGTTAAAAATAATTACACATTAAAATTAACTAATGGAAAAGATATTAGTTATACAATTGTAATAGTTGGTGATGCTAATGGTGATAACCATTTAACTAAAGTAGATTTAGCTGAAGCAATGAAAGCTTATATTGATGATGAAAAAATATTGTCTATGGATATGCTTGGAGACGAGGAAGAGCTTGGTATAATTAATTTTGAAGATGTTATGTTTTTTAATGAATTGTTAAAAGATAGTAAAAATCAAAATACCGATATACCTTTAGATAATGTGAATTTTAGTTTACAGTTAAGTCCAATTACTGATGAAATTTTTGTTGGTGATTATTTTGATCTATCTTTAGTAATTAAAACGGATAATATTATTGATTATATTGATGGTTTTACTGCTTTAGTTAATACAAATGATAATTTAAAATTAGTGGATGTTAAATTTAATGATCAGTTAACAGGAATCTTCAATGATAAGGGTAAAATTGTTGCTGCAGGAAATAATTTAAATGGTGATAATACAGTAGTTGTTACTCTAACTTTTATGGCTATAAATGATGGTATTGGAATAGTTAATTTGACCGGAAAAATAGCTAAATATCTAAATATTAAGGATTTTGATGGATTATATAAAGAAATAGAAATTAAAAGAAATATTAGTACAAATAATAATTTAGCTTCTTTGCAAGCTAGTGTTGGAGATTTTGATATTCCATTTGATAGTGATGTTACAGTTTATACTTTGACTGTGCCATCTGATACTAAAACAGTTATTCTATCGGGATCTTTGGAAGATATATATGCCAAAGTTGAGGGTTTAGTGGAATATGAACTTACAGGTGATACTACTACTATTAATGTTACTGTAACAGCAGAAGATGGTAGTAAAAAAGTATATACTATTTATGTTGTTAAAGAAAAGGAAAAAGTTGTAGAACCTATAACTTATTATTATTCTACGAATAATTATTTAAAATTATTAGAAATTAATGGTTATGAGATTGACTTTACAAAAGAAACTTTTGAATATAAGATTAATGTTAAAAGTGATGTTACAGAACTTGATATTAAAGCCATCGCAGAAGATACTAAATCAAGAGTTGAAATTACAGGTAATGAGAATTTTAAAGTTGGCGAAAATATTGTCACTATTACTGTAACAGCAGAAAATGGGGATATTAGAGAATATAAGCTTGTGGTAAATAAAGAAGCTGAAAAAAAGGATGTTCTTACAGAAGTAGAAGGTTCATCTAATACTGCTGAAAAAGTTGTTATTATTATATTAATAATATTAGTAATATTAGGTTTATTATATCTTATTTTCAAAAAAGACGAAGAAGAAATGAGTATTGTGGATCCAAAGAAAGAAAATAGTAAAAATAATACTCATAAGAAAAAATAAATTTTCGAAAGATTGACTATAAAGGTCTTTCTTTTTTTATGTTTCTTTGTTATAATATTTATAATAGAAAGAGTGTGATTTCTATGAATAGAAAAGGTCAAGCATTAGTGGAGTTTGTTCTTATCTTGCCTATTTTTATCTTTATTTTGTTTTCAATTGTTGACTTTGGAATGATTTTAAATAAAAAAAGCCAATTGGAAAATGTTAGTGTTGATATTATTAGTAGATTTAAAAATAATGATTCAATAGAAGATATTAAAAAGTCTTATGACGATTTACTTATAAATTTTGATAGCAACGATGTAGATATAGTTATTACTATTACTGCTGAAGTTGATATTATGACACCAGGACTTAATTTGGTATTAGGTGATCCTCATAAGATTACTATCGAAAGGATCATTCCTAATGTTTAGACTTAATAATAAGGGTCAAACTCTGGTGTTGTTTGTTATTTTATTTCCTATTTTTATCTTTATTATGGCAATTGTTTATGATATTGGATCTCTTTATTACGAGAAGGAAAGGTTAGATAATATTTGTTATATGACAATTGATTATGGGCTTGACTTAAATGGAGAAGTAGATGAGAATGATTTAATAGATTTAGTGATGAAGAATATTACTGATTTGAATGATATAACAGTTTTAATTGATGATGAGAACACTATTACGATTAGTTTAAATAAAAATGTCAAGGGGTTATTTGGAACGATTCTAAATATTAATACTACTCAAGTTGTTTCTGAATATAGGGGTAGCATTGTAAATAATAGAAAAGTAATCGAGAGGGTAGAGTGATATTATTATGGCAGGTAAAGTAATTAGTATTTCTTCTGTCAAAGGTGGTGTTGGAAAAACAACTATTTTGACTAATTTAGCGGGCATTTATTGCTCTTTAAATAAGAAAGTGTTGATTATCGATTTTGATTTATACTCTGGTGGAGTAGCAGTATCTTTAAATATTAAGAATGCCAAAGATATTTATATGATGATAGATAGTATGAGTAATAATAGATTTACTGAACTTAAAAATTATGTTACTACCTATAATAAAAACATTGATGTTCTAGCATGTCCTAAAGATCCTAGAGAAGCATCTAAAGTTGAAAGTAGATTTATTCCAATTATTTTTGATTTGGCTAAAAAAGAATATGATGTTGTTCTAGTTGATTCGAATCATATACTAGATGAGATTAATTTGACTATTTTAGATTATGTATATATGTCCCTTTTTGTTATTACTAACGATGTAGTTGACCTGAAGAATATGAAGAGTTTAGTTACTATTTTTAAGGATACAGGAAAAAAGAATTATCTTACTGTGTTAAATAATTCACGTGACACAGGAAAAGATTACCTTAGTTTATTTGATATAAGAAATATTATTAAAACAAATGTTGATTATACAATATCGAAGAATTATTATGTGAAAAATATTGATAAATATATTATTGATGGTGAAATTCTTACACTTAATAAAAAAATAAATATGTTTCATCAGCAGGATGTTAATAATTTAAAAAGAATGGCACTTGATCTAATAGATGATAGACATAATAGGGAGGAAAAATAAATGGCAAAGAAGAGTTTAACTGAAGCTTTTGAAGTAAAACCCAAAAATTTTTCTCCACTTAAAAATGTCAATGATTATGAAATTTTTAATGATAAAAATTTATTGGAAGAACTTCGAATTAAAATCGTACAAAATTTAATTGAAGAGAATATTCCTAATGATAAACTTTTAGATGATTATATAAATAACGAGATTGATAAGACTTTAGTTGGTTACGATCTTACTACTCTGGAAAGAAATCATGTTTTTAGTTTGATTCAAAATGAAATTACAGGATTTGGACCAATTACACCTCTACTAGAAGATGACTCAATTACAGAAATAATGGTTAATTCCCCTAATGAAATATATGTGGAAATTGATGGAAAGATTGTCAAAGATGAAACGGTTTCTTTTATTAATGATAAACATATAATTAGAACTATTCAGAGGATAGTCCAACCTTTAGGTCGTACGATTGATGCAGCTAATCCAATGGTTGATGCAAGACTTCGAGATGGTTCGCGTCTTAATGGTATTATTCCTCCCCTAAGTCTTAAGGGACCTATTTTAACAATTCGAAAATTCAATAAGAATCTTGAAAATATTGATGATTTACTTCGAAATGGAACTTTGACAGTAAATATGGCACGCTTTTTAGAAGCTTCTGTCGAAGCTAAACTTAATATAATTATATCTGGTGGTACAGGGTCAGGAAAAACAACTCTTCTTAATGTTTTGTCTAGTTTTTTAGGTAATGATGAGCGTATTATTACAATTGAGGATGCAGCTGAACTTAAACTTAATCAAAAACATGTTATCTCTTTAGAGACAAGAGTTACTAATTATGAGGGTGAGGGAGAAGTGACAATAAGAGATTTGGTAAGAAATTCTCTTAGGATGCGTCCCGATAGAATAATTGTCGGAGAAGTTAGAGGAAAAGAAGCTTTTGATATGATGCAGGCAATGAATACTGGTCATGAAGGATCGATTACAACTCTTCATGCCAATACGCCAGTAGATGCTATGAATAGACTAGAAACAATGATTTTAATGAACGAAATGGAAATACCCGTGTCAGCAGTGAGAGGTTATATTGAAAATGCTATTGATCTTGTTGTGCAAATAGATCGATTATCTGATGGAAAAAGAAAAATTACTTCAATAAGTGAAGTTGTTGGTATGAAAAATGGCGTTATTGAAATACAAGAAATTTTTTCTTTTAAACAAAAGGGTGTTATGGATGATGGATCAGTTATAGGGGAGTTTGGTTTATACAAAAGAAAACCGGCTGTTTATGATAAAATAGTAAAAAAAGGTTTTATTGATATCAAAGATATATTTGATTAGATAGAAAGGAAATGATAATATGGATAGTATTATTTTGTTACAAATTATATTTACAGTTATCTTATTTATTATTATCATTTTGATGTTAAGACAAAGTATATCTTTAAAAAAAGAAAAAAGAATAGGTTATTATTCTTTGGATCCTATTGTAGATAATAGTCTATCCTTAATTGATAAACTAATCGATAAGTATTTTCTCTTTGTTAAGTCGCAAAGAAAATTTATAGGGAAAATTAAATTTTTGAAAAAAAAATCACGAAAATATGAAAAATATATAAAGTATAAATATAGAGAAAGATTTGAAGCAATTGATTTTATTACAAATAAATTAGTTATTAGTTTTAATTTTTTGTTACTGACTATTTTTTCGCAAGTATTTACGATTAAAGTTTTGAGTATTTATGAACTTATTATTAACTATTTTATTGGTTATTATTTATTAGATATATATTTATTCTTTGATTATAAAAGGCAGATTAGGTTGATTGAAAATGAATTACTTAGAGCTATTATTATTATGAATAATGCTTTCAAAGCTGGTAAGAGTACTCTCCAAGCAGTTGAAATTGCTTCTTTAGAACTTCCTGAACCTATATGTGATGAATTTAAAAAGATGTATCTAGACATGAAGTATGGGTTATCGGTCGATACAGTTTTTGAAAGATTTGCGAAACGTGTTAATTTAGAAGAAGCCGTTTACTTATCTTCGTCCCTTACTATTCTTAATAAGACGGGAGGAAATATTGTCGAAGTGTTTTCTTCAATCGAAAGAACTTTATTTGATAAGAAAAAATTAAGAGAGGAGCTTAAGAATATTACGGCTAGCGCCAATATGATTGTCAAAATTTTACTTGTAGTTCCTTTTATCTTTATTGGTATTATATATATTCTTAATCCTAATTATTTTGATCCTTTATTTAGCTCCCCTTTGGGATATATTGTAATAGCTTTAATAGTTGTTATGCTCATTATTTATCTTTTAATTCTTCGTAAAATAATGAAAGTTGAGGTTTAAAGTTATGAAATATAAGGGTAATTTATCTTTAAAGTTATATAATAAAAAAATGGTTAATAGAATTCAAAAGAAAATTAATTTACTTGGCGTTTCTTGTAAGTATGATGCTATTACTTTTCTTAATGTTAGAATATTTACATCAATAATAATATTTTTGGTGGTGCTTATTTTTTCTTCTTATGGTTATATATTATCAATTGTATTTGTAATTTTGTACTATTATTTATTTGAAAGAATATTGCTCGATGAAAAAATAAAGAAGAGAACTACAAAATTGAATAACGAAGCTATTTATTTTTTTGAAGTTCTTACTTTATCTTTACAAACGGGAAGAAATTTAACGGAAGCTGTTACAATTACAGTTAATAGTATTGATTCAGAAATCTCTAAAGAATTTAAAGAAGCTATTAGACAGACGCGTTTTGGTAAAAGTCTGACTGAAAGCTTTAATGACATGCAAAAAAAGATTCCTTCGGATAGTATTAATAATATTATTTTGAGTTTGACTCAAGCTAATATGTATGGAAGCAGCATCATCGATATGATGTATAATCAGGTTGATTATTTGCGAGAAAGAAGAAAATTAGAAGTCAAAGCTACTATTTCTAAAGTTCCAACTAAAATAAGTATTATATCTGTATTTTTCTTTATTCCACTTATCTTACTTATTATACTTGCTCCAGCAGTACTTTCATATATTGGGTAGTTTACTTGACTAAAATGAGTATTAATAGTATGATAATAAACGAAAAAAATTATAAAGGAGGTATTTATATGTCAGGACATAGTAAATGGTCGACAATAAAAAGAAAAAAGGGAGCTATTGATGCGGAAAGAAGTAAAATTTTTCAAAAATTAGCTAAAGAGCTTTATGTTGCTGCGAAAACAGGTGATCCTAATCCCGAAAATAATCCTTCTCTTCGAATGGTTGTAGAAAAGGCTAAAGCTGAAAATATGCCAAAAGCTAACATTGAATCAGCCATTAATAAAGCTAAAAATAAAGGTGAAGATGAGAATTATGAGGCAGTTAGGTATGAAGGATATGGACCTAATGGTATTGCTATTATGATCGATTGTCTTACGGATAACAAAAATAGAACGGCTGGTTTTGTCCGCAGTACTTTAACTAAAAGAGGGGGAAATTTAGGTACTGATGGGTCAGTTAGTTATCTTTTTCAAAGAAAAGGGGTACTTGTACTTGAAAAAGAATATGATGAAGATAAATTAATGGAAGATGTTCTTAATATGAATATTATTGATTTCATAGTCGAAGATGATAGTTATATCATCTATACTGATCCTAATGATTTTATTACTGTTAAGGATGATTTAATTAATTGTGGATATAATAAATTTATTATGAGTGAAGTTACTTTTGTTCCAAACAGTTATATTTTACTGGCTCCAGAAGAGATGGAAAAGGTTTTTAACTTAATTGATGCTTTAAACGATTTAGATGATGTTCAAGCTGTTTATCATAATTTAGAGATATAGATATTCTTGATATTCTTTTGATTATATGGTATTATAATAATAGAAAAATAGTAGAGGTGATAAAATGGAATTTAAAAAATTAATTTTAATTTTAGCTATCACAGCTACTATTGTTTTTGGGTGTTTATGGGGAAGTACTTATGCTTACTATACTTATAGTGGTGGTACTTCTTTGAATGTTACAACTGGAAACGTTAATACGGGTGTTGTTGTCGTCTTTAATCAAAGTGAATACATGAATGTTAAGACAGGGGTTCCTATTGCTGAAAATGATGTTGATGCTTATGCAAGTAAAACAGTTTTTACTTTGAAGGCTGATAGTAGTATTTTAAACGGTTATGATGTAGCTGTATCTATTAGTTTAATTAACTTTAAAATTGATAACGATCTTCTTGTTAATGATTTAAGGTATGATTTCTCTTGCAATGATGGTACTACTACTAAAACTTTAGTTAGTGGTAGTGGTAACTATATTGACGATAATATTTATAATTCCGGTGTTTTACCATTGGGAACTTTAGCTACTTCAGATGGAAGTTTTAATATAAATAAAACTTATACTTGTACCTTTAGAGTTTGGCTTCAAGAGACAGGCAGTGATCAAAATCATTTGATGAATAAAAATCTTTCAGGTATTGTTAGAGTTAATTCTGTATTTAGAAAACAGTGAGGTTTTATTATGAAAAAATATAGATATATGGTTTTTATAATTTTGGGAGTTATCGTTTGTATAGCTTTAATTGGTGGCGGCACTTATGCTTATCTTCTCGTTACTACTGATCGTAAGAATATCAATACAAATACTGGAAAGTTAGAGGTAGTTTATAATATTTCAGATGATATAACAGGGGAACTCTTGCCTTCTTCTTCTTCTTCAGGATTAGAAGCTACTGCGACAGCTAGAATAACCGCTGATAGTGTGCCAGCGTATTTTAATATTTATATCAATCCTATTATTCTTGATGGACTTAATGTTCCGGCTCTTAAATGGAGTGTTATTGGTACTATGAAGAGTGGAAAGGGCATATCGATAATGTATACTAATTCTGGTGATTTTAGTGGGGCAAAAGAGGGGGAGGCAATTAAAATTGTCGACAGCTATCAACTTGACACTACTGTTACGTCTTTTACTATTCAGATTTGGTTAGATGGTAGTTTGATGACAGAGTCTATTGTTGGTAAAAGATTTAAAGCTGATATAACTTCTGATTCAGTTCCTATTACTAGTGAATTTTAAGAGAAGAAAAAATGGTAAACGTGATGTTTATTTACTTTTCTTTTTTTTTATAGTGTAGTATACTTATAATGGTGATAATATGAACAATACCGAGACTATTGTCGAAATAAATAGTAAGGAAGATGTATTAAAAGTTAATGACAAAACTAAATACATTGCTATTTCTATTAATAGTTCTGATAATGATCTAGTTAATTACTTTTTTGAGAATGGAAAAAGTTATTTATATACAGATATGTTAGATGGAAAAAGTAGTTATATTTATGCTAATTATGATATGTTTAGGATGGGTGAAGAAGTAATAGACGATATCATTAGTGGTATTGATCCTTCTTTTACCGCTCTAGAAAAAGTTAGATATATTTATATATTTTTAGGAACAAGAATTTGTTCCGATATTAATACTATCGCCGAAAAGAATACATCTATTTGTTTTAATGATTTTGCTTTAATTAATAATATTTGGGGTGCTATTGTAAAAAAAAGAGCAACTAATATTTCTCTTGTCAAGCTTTTTATGTATATATGTAGAAAAGTAAATATTAAGTGTGATATTGTCTGTGGAAATATGCATGGAAAGTATGTTAATAAAATATATTTAGATAATTCATATTTTCTTGTTGATTTGTATAGTGATTTATATAATATTCAAAGCATGTTTAAAACCAAATATTTTGGAGAATACAACGATGATAAGTATCTCGACAAAAGAATTGGTTATATAAAAGAAGAATATAATAATACCTATATTGATAAGGTATTAAAAAAAATTGATTATACAAAGGAAGATATTGTTTATGTAGTACTTACTTTAACTTCTAAATTTTTGTTAGTAAATAAAATAGGTGCATGGGAACTAGGAAAGATTTATACAGATATATTTAGAAAATATTGTCCAAACTATGATATTAAAATTAATAATTTTTATGTATATGATAATAGTAGTGAAAAAGAACACTTTATTGTCATTAGTTATAATAATAAAGCATATGGTTTTAACTATCGTAAAAAAAGATTTGTCGAAGTAAATAGGACGGTCTTATTAGAAAATATAAAAAAATCCCGAATTGGTATTTATGAGAATGAAAATTTCTTTGTTGACGAGAAGGAAGTTATCGCATGATAGTCATAGTTATTTTATTACTCATATTAGTATTAATTTTATGCTCCCTTTGGGAAGTATCTTTTGCGGGATTAAATATAATTAGAATTAAAAAAATGGCTGATAATAAAAATAAAAAGGCTATGATTGTATATAAGCTTAATACAAACTATTCAGAGACAATAACGACAATATTAGTAGTCAATTGTATCTGTAGTATTGCGGTATCATCTCTTACAACTTATTATTTTTCTAGTTTATATGGAAGCGTTTATATCTTTCTTGTTACCCTTATTTTAACGTTAATTATTTTAATTTTTAGTGAAATTATTCCTAAAATATTAGGAAGAGAATATGCTGAATATTTTGCATTAAAATTTTGTGTTCCATTAAAATTTTTGGTTTTACTATTTACTCCAATTAGTAAGATTGTAAGTATATTCGAAAAAAAGGTTAAGAATAATCATAAAGTAACCGCTACTAAAGAAGAATTAGTAGAAATTGTAAAAACAATAGAAAATGAAGGAGTTATTGAAGAAGAAGAGAGTATATTTATTCAAAATGCTGTTCTTTTAAAGAAATTAAGAGTGCAGAATGTTATGATAAGTGCCGAAGCTGTTTCGTATCTTTATGATACTGATTCTTCACAAAAGGTAAAAGAATGTGTGTTTCGTGATAAACATGATCGAATACCGATTATTTCCAAAGAAAAAAAAGCACTTGGAATTTTATACGAAGTTGATTTATTGGATGAGGTTTTAACTGATGGATCCATCAGTATTAAAAGAAATATGCGAGAACCAATATGTGTGAGTAAAAGTATGAATTTAGCTTCTTGTTTAGAGATACTGCATAATGATCGTGTTCATATGGCTTTAGTTGTTGATGAAGAAAATATATTTTTGGGTATAGTTACAATAGAAGATATTATTAATGAACTTATTCGTAGATAAATTGTTTTTTTTATTGTTTGTCGTTTATTTTTGTGTTATGATATATTTGTGATGAAATATGATAGTAAAGATTGAAAGACTGGCGCATAATTTTAAAGGTATTGGTAAAATAGACGGAAAAATTATTCTTGTCAATAATGCTCTTCCGGGAGAAATTGTCGATGTTAAGGTAGTTAAAGAGAAAAAGAAATATGCTGAAGCAGAGATTATTTCTTTTTTGAAAAAAAGTACGAGAAGAATCAGCCCTAAATGTCCATATGCGAGTAAATGTGGTGGATGTGACATTTCCTATATTGATTATATAATGTCTTTACAGTATAAAAAAGATATGGTAGTTGATATTATAAAAAGATATGCTGATATTGATGTTAATCCGAGTATTATTTCTGATGGCAATGTATATAAATACCGCAATAAGATAACTTTGCAGGTATTAAATGGTAAACTTGCTTTGATTGAGGAAAAATCACATAGACTTATAAATATTGACTATTGCCTTTTAGCTAATAATAATATTAATAATGTAATTATTGAAATAAATAATATGGATTTAAGTGGTGTACAAAATGTAATTATTAAAGGTAACGAGGAATTAATGGTTATTATAAATGGATGTATCGACGAGAAAAAGCTTGTCGCTATTTTAAGCAATCATGTTTCTTCAGTAATCGTCAATAATAAAGTTATATATGGAAAAGAATATATTACTATAAAAGTAAATACTTATAAATATGCTCTTTTTCCTTTTTCTTTTTTTCAAATTAATACAAATATGATTAAGAGTTTATATGATAGAATACTTAAATATGCTGGTAAGGGACAGTTTTTATTAGATTTATATTGTGGAGCGGGAACGATAGGTATTTATTTGGCATCTAATTTTGAATTGGTTAAGGGTATAGAGCTTAATCAGGATGCTATTCGGAGTGCAAATTTAAATAAAAAGATAAATAATATAGATAATATTGTTTTTGAGTGCAAAAGTGTTAATGATATAAATAAAATTACAGAAGATGTTGTAATTGTTGATCCTCCTCGTAATGGGCTAGATCCTTCTATTACTGATAAGTTACTTAAGAGTTTGGCAAAGAAGATAATATATGTTTCTTGTAAACCTATAACTTTAGCTAGAGATTTAAATGTATTAAAAGAGAAATATATTCTTCAAGATATTATATTATTTGACATGTTTCCTAATACTAAACA
>JAGHHB010000050.1 GCA_017887885.1 Bacilli bacterium
AACGGTAGATAGAGTCACCATTTATTTCTTCATAAATCCTTGATGAAGTAGTCTTGCTAGAAGACTCGGGAATATCAAAAGTTACAATATTATCAGAAGTTGCCACATCATGATAACCTTCATAAAACTGACGTAATGTAATCACTTGCTCATCGGGCAAGCCACTACATGAAACATCATCATTTTCATCGCGCCGAATACAAATCCTCATTTCTTCTTCATCGACTCTAGCATTCTTATCTTCTAAAGCGGGGAAATAAGTACCATGATGTCTATCCCAATTTGCTCCTCCAGCAATTCTGTTTTGATAAATGCTATTAGTATTAATCTCGATAAAGAAATAATAATCATAATAATAACACATTTTTTCTTCAGCCTTAACACCACTAAACATTAAACAAATTGCTAGTAGAGAAAACAAGCCATAATTTTTTCTTTTAAATTTATTCATCATATCCTCCTATCGTATAAAACAATTATAACATAGCCTTCCTTATATTTCAATAGATTTAATTATTTTTCGCAAAAGAATGAAATTTATTAACAAAAAAATATGAGTAATCATTTTTTTAATTAACTCATACTTTTTAAAAATAAAATTTAATAAACACCTCTCTACAACATGACACCGGTATCAATGCCAATAGGAATACCAATAATATAAAAACCCAAGATAATAACAAACCATAAAATGCCAAAAGCAATGGCATAAGGTACCATCAAACTCATAGCATCGGTAATTGTAATTACATCATTCTTTCGTTTATCATAAATATGTAAAAAACCAATTAAAATAACAAAATATGTGAATAAAGGTGTAATTCCTTTCATACTAGAATCGGCCGCTCGAAAAACAGCTTCAGAAAATTCAGGAGACATAGAACTTTGCATAAACATCGGAACAATAACTGGCGATAACATGGCCCACTTTGTTGAAGCAGCAGGTACAAAAAAACTAGCTACTGAAACGATAATAAAAGTTACAACAACAAGTAGCAATCCTGATAATTGCATTCCATTTAAAAGTTCCGCTAACGATGCTACCACAAATAAGCCAATATTAGTCTGTTTAAATATTAAACAAAATTGAGCTGCAAAAAAGATTAAAACCAAAATAGACGCAACATCTTTCAGATAATAACCCATTCCATCAACCAGATCACGATTATCATCAACTGTCTTTACTCTAATACCATATATCAGTGAAGTAAATATTAACATAAATGAAAAAATTGTCACCGAACCTTGATAAAAGTAAGATCCTTCTCCAAACAACATATCGACATAACTAGACTTACTAAGATCAAGAAGTAAGCCCGAGAAAGGAAGTCCTCTAATAATACAATAAATTAATATTAAAGTGGCCAAAAAACCTGCACCAAGTGCAATAATAACGCCCTTTTTTTCTTTTTTTTCGACAACTTCACTCTGTGATGGTTCCTCAGAATCAAAACTATATTTTCCCAGTTTGGGAATAATGAACTTTTCCGTAATAATCATCCCCAAATAAGCAAGTAAAAATGTACTAATAATTGTAAAAATAATATTACCAAATAAATTAACATTATAAGAAGTATCCAATATCGATACCGCCTTATTAGTATATTCAGCTAGCACGCTATCTAATCTATTGACAACAACATTTGCGCCATAACCAAAAGTAATGCCTGAAAAAGCAGCACAAATACCTGCTGAAGGATGTCTTCCTAAATTCATAAACATTATCGCCGCCAATGGTATCAATATAACGTAGCCGACTTCATAAAACATCGAAAAAATAATTCCTAAAAGAACTGTCACAAAAGTTAAAATTTTTTTTGGTACTTTTTGTCCAATCATTTTAAATAGAGAATTGACAAAACCTGACTTATAAGCAACACCAACTCCAAGAAGACCAACAATTAAATTTCCTAAAGGAGCAAAATCTAAAAAATTACTCAACATATTACTAATTAAATATTGCAACCCTGTACGATTAAATAAATTATTTATTGTTACAACCTGTGTTGTTAAATCACCAGTCGCTTCGTTAACTACATAATAACTTGCTTCTAAATCTAAAATACTCCCTATACTACTTATAATCATAATCAATAATGTCAGAATCAAAAATACTAAAGCAGGATGAAGTCTAATTTTCTTCTTTTTCATTTTCATTATTTATCACCTTTTTAATTTTTTTATTAAATTCTACACGAGGAAGCATAATAACATGACCACACCTAATACATTTAATTTTAATATCTATTCCCAGTCTAATTATTTCAAATTTGTCGTTGCCACAAGGATGAATCTTTTTTAGCATAACAATATCATTTAAATTATATTTCACTCGACCACTCCATATTTTATATTATAACATCTATTTTATTTTTAGTAAATTATTAATAAATATATTTTTATAATATCTTGTAAAAAAAACATATATTTGTTATAATAAAAAAAATAGAAGAGGGATGATCTAGTGAATAAAGAAGTAAAAAAAGAAGTAAAGACAAGAAGAAAATTAAATCCTCAAAAAATATTTAATTTAATTAGTTTTGTTTTTATCATGACATGCATTATTTTCTATGGATATAGATTCATAAAATTATATATTGAAAATAATAAAAAAGAAGAAGTAAATACGTTAGCTACGAGCATAATAAACAAACATCAAAAAGATGATAATTTTCAAAATGTTAATGGGACTTATTATTTTACTGGAAATACAAAACAAAATTATTTAACTTATTCGAACTTAACTTGGCGAATAATCAGAATAAATCATGATAAAAGTATTACAGCCATTGCAGATAACTCCCTTACAGCTTTAGCAAATGGTGAAAACAGAGAATTTTCAGACTCATATCTTCACAAATGGCTTAATGATAGCAACGAAGATTATAGCGGAATTCTTCAGAAAAATTTAAATAACTTAAGTAAGTATTTAACATTTACAAATACCTGCAATGACATCATTGATGACACTAAAAATATTTCTTGTAAAACAACAACAAATAACAGCTACATAACGGTCCCTTCAATAAATGATTATGTAAATACTGGAAGTAGCGACAGCTTTATGAACAATGATGAAAATTTTTATCTAATAAATAATAACTCTAATAATAAAATTTGGTATATTGATAGTGAAGGTAAACTAAATACCAGTAATGGCAGCGATATTCTTGGAATAAAGCCAGTAATAACAATTAAAAACACTGTAAATGCTATTTCTGGAAATGGTTCAAAAGAAGACCCATATATTATCGAATCTGAAAAAGGCCTATTTGGTAGTTATGTAAAAATCGATAATGATATTTGGCGAATATATCAAGTTGAAGAAGAAAACATTAAACTGTCTCTTAATTCATATCTAAAAATTGATAATGAAGAAGTGACATACAAGTATTCTAATAATGGCTATTATCATAACGATACTATTTCTGGTACACTCGCATATTACTTAAAAAATAACTATTTATCACAATTAAATTATAATGAATATATAAATGAAGTAGAATATTCAAATGGCATATATGGATCAAGCAATAATTATGACTATACTAAAACACTAGCAACAACCATAAAAACAAAGGTTGCCACTTTAAGTATCGGAGATGTCTTTCTAAATCCAGTCGTTACTAATTACTATACATCAACAGGAATTTCTACTACAAGTAATTTAATGTATGTTATGCAAAATGACTTCCGAGTATATACTAAAATAGCAACATCAAATCTAAAAATAATTCCTGTTATTTCGATAAAAAAATCTATCTTAACAAAAGGAAATGGAAGTATTGAAAATCCTTATGAGGTGCAATTATAATGAATAAAAGAAGAAAGAAAAAAATCTATAAAACAACTATTATGTTTATCTTTTTGGACGTTATCGCAGCAATTTGTTTTTTCATCATGTATGGTCCCTACGATAAAATTAGAAATTTATACGTAACGACCGCTATGAAAACAATGAATCACCAATATTTAGCCAATATATTTTATAGCAAACAAACCGTCCAAAAAATAATGGACAGTAACTATTTTATTTCTTTCACTGAAGATGCAAATACCGATGATGTTATCATAAATACCAAAGAAAAAGAAAAGTACAAAGACGAATATGAAGAAGAATTATTTACAAGAAATAATGGCAATGATCTATATAAAATAATTGATCTTAAGGTAGGAACATCAAAAGGATATTTAGTTGCCATTTACGAACCTGAAAAAGTAAGATTAATCTCAACTAAACAATTCAATATCGGTGGTAAAGGTGAAAGAATAACTACAATGTGTGAACGATATGGTGGAACAGTATGTATTAATGGCGGTGGATTTGTCGATTTCGGATATGGTTCTGATATTCCTATAGGAACTGTCATTCAAAATGGTGAGATAACTTGGGGATTAGAAGAGGCCGATACAGATCGAGATAATATTATTGGTATGACTAAAGAAGGCAAATTAAAACTTATGAGTAATGCCACCGCCAATGAAGCTTTAAATGCAGGCATTACCGATGGTATGGTTTTTGGTCCATTTCTTATTGTCAATGGTAAACCACTAGAAATAGTAGGCGATCCTTGGGGGCAAGCCCCACGAGTTGCCATTGCTCAAACTAAAGATGGCATTCTCCTATTTTTAGTAGTAGATGGAGAAAACTACATTAATGGAGCTTCACTTCAAAATATGGTCGATATATTATTAAAATATGGTGCCTATAATGCCGCTAATCTAGATGGTGGTCAATCATCAACTCTAGCTGTTAACGGCGAGCTATATAATAACCCACCAGCAGCAGCTAAAAGACAAGGTGGAAGATATGTAGTAACTGGTTGGGGCTTAATTCCATAAAAAACATCGCTCTTAAAAAAGCGATGTTTTCTCTTGACAAATCAACGAATCAATATACACTTCCTTCTTATTATTGATAATTGCATCAATAATAATATTTTCAACATTTTTAGAAATAATTTTTTCTATCTTTCTCGCACCAAATTCATAATAATCTACACTATTAGCAATTTCATCAATAATACTATCTGAATAAGTAATATTAATATCACTATATTTAGCAGATAAATCTTCAAGTTTTTTCTTTATAATAACTTTAATACTAGCTAAAGATAACCTATTAAATATTAAAATATTATCAATTCTATTAATAAAAGCTGTATTGAATCTATTTTTTAAGGCTGTTAAAATAGCATTATCTTTTACTTTATTAAAACCTATATTTTCCCTTTCAAATCCAATATTAGAAGTCATTAAAATAATTATATTATTGAAACGAACAACATGACCTTTAGAATCTTTTATTTTACCTTCTTCTAATATTTGATAAAACAAATTAATAACATTAGGATGAGCTTTATCTATTTCATCAAGCAATAATACACTATTTGGCTTATTTCTAATCTCTTCTAGAATATTTTTATTATCATCATAACCAACATAACCAGGTGAGGAACCAAGTATCTTATTAACAGAAGTAGTATCAGAATATTCACTCATATCGAGTCTAATAAAATTACTTTCCCCCACTAAAAACTCCGCAAAATATTTAGCCAATGCACTTTTTCCTACCCCTGATGAACCAACAAATAGACAAGAATAGCAATTACCTTTATATCCAAATTTTACTCTCTTAATTATATTTATTAAATCATCTATAACTACATCTTGACCTACTATTTTTCTTTTTAAATCATTATAAATACTATTGACTACATTAACATCATAGTCAATAATTTCATTTACAGGCACATCGCATCGACTACTAATAACATTAGCCACATCACCTAAAGTAATCTCATTTTTACGAGAATAACTAGATAATTCCATCTCATTTAACATTGATGTGAGTTCTGTTTCTCGTTTACGCAGATCATAGGCTTTTGCAATATTATTATCGATAATATAACTATTTTTTTCTTTATTTATCTTATTAATCTCTTTTTTAATATTTTTAAAATCACTTTCATCTAACGATTCATTCATGCTTACACGTGAACAGACTTCATCCAAAATATCAATCTCTTTATCTGGCCTATTACGATCAAATATGTACTTTTCTGACAATTTTATAATAGTATCAACCATTTCTTCGGAAATATTAACATTATGATATTTTTCATATATTGCTTTAATTTTTAATAATATTTCTTTAGTCTCTACAATTGTAGGTTCATTAATAAAGACCTTTTGAAATCTTCTTTCGAGAGCACTATCTTTTTCAATAAACTTTTTATATTCATTAGTTGTCGTCGCCCCAATACATCTAATTTTTCCTCTTGCTAGAGCCGGTTTAAGAATCTTCTAAGCATCAATAGCTCCTTCGGCCCCACCCGCTCCCACTACA
>JAGHHB010000051.1 GCA_017887885.1 Bacilli bacterium
ACTCCACATAATGATGGAAAGTTTAATGTATATGATGACTTAAAAAAGAAACTTATTGATAGAGGAATACCAGATGAAGAAATTGCATTTATTCACGATGCAAATACAGATGCAAGAAAGCAAGAATTATTTAATAAAGTTAGGCGAGGACAAGTAAGGGTTTTGATGGGTAGTACTCAAAAAATGGGTGCAGGAACTAACTGTCAAGATAGATTAATTGCATTGCACGATTTAGACTGTCCTTGGCGTCCAAGTGACTTAATTCAAAGCAGTGGAAGAATAATTAGACAAGGAAATAAAAATCCAGAAGTAGATATTTACAGATATGTAACGGAGGGAACTTTTGATGCATATTTATATCAGTTAGTAGAAAATAAACAAAGATTTATTTCTCAAATAATGACTTCAAAAACCCCTGTAAGATTTGCTGAAGATATTGATGAAACGGCACTATCTTATGCAGAAATTAAGGCACTAGCAGCAGGAAATCCAGATATAATTGAAAAGACAGAACTAGATACACAAGTTGCAAAGTTAAAATTATTAAAGCAAACTCATTTAAGCGAAATATATGCATTGGAAGACAAAGTTATTAAATATTATCCTAATGAAATAAAACGATTAGAAAATAGAATTGAAGATATGAAAGAAGATTTAGAACATTTTAAAGCACATAGTTTAGAAGATAATTCATTTGAAAAAATGATTATTAAAGGAGAAACTTTTACTGAAAGAAAAGAGGCAGGAGAAAAAATTGTTGATATATGCAAGTCAATGACTAATCCGGAACCAATAGAAATAGGAGAGTATAAAGGCTTTAAAATGATACTATCTTTTGATACTTTTGATAGAAAATTTTATATGGGTATGAAGAATAATTTATTATATAAAGTTGAATTGGGAAGTGATCCAAGTGGAAATATAACACGTATAGATAATATTTTAAACAGTATTGAAAATAAAATATCTAGTACAGAAAGTAGTCTCGAAGATACCAAAAAGAATTATGAAAATGCTAAAATAGAAATCAAGAGACCATTTCCTCAAGAGGATGAATTAAAAGCCAAATCTAAACGATTAGATGAACTTAATATTAAATTAAATCTTAATGAAAAAGATAAAGAAATTGTTGACGATGGTGGCGAAGAAATTAGTGATAATCATATACCTAATAAAGATTATGAAAGGTAAACTTATAATAAAATTAGAGCGATTTTAGATAAAAACTATTATCGCTCTTTTTAATTTTAAAGAAAGGATTGATATTATGGAAGAAAAAATAAGACAAGAATTGTATGAAAAATTAGAACAAGAACTTACTTCTTATAAACAAGAATTATCTACTTTAACTATAAAAGAGATAATTGACAAATCTTATGAAACAACAGTAAAAGAAGATATTATTTATCTCTTTTCTCCACAATCAAAACAATTTAATTTAGATGAAATTAAGGCATTAAAAAATGAAAAAAATTCATTAGAAACTTTATATCAAGGATGGATGGATTTTGACTCAAATATAAATCAAATATTTGAAGACAGTGTTAGAGATACTGTATCTGATTTAGCGGATGAATATAGAAAACAGCAGTCAAAGAAAAAAGATAAAGAAAGGTAGGTAATAGTATGGCATATTATCAACCAGAAGAAATACAAAGAGCAAAGGAAATGGATTTATATACTTATTTAAAAAACTATGAGCCAGATGAATTAGTATATTTTAGTAGAGGAACTTATATGACTAGAACACACGATAGTTTAAAAATAAGTAATGGAATGTGGTATTGGTTTTCAAGAGGAATAGGCGGAAAATCTGCATTAGAATATTTAATTAAAGTAAGAGATTATACTTTTATTCAAGCAGTAGAAACTATTTTAGGTTATTCCAATGAAAAACCTCCTACTATGTATCAACAGCCAAAAAAAGTTCAAAATATTAGACTTATTTTGCCGAAAAAATCAGAAACAACTGACAAGATAATCAATTACTTATATAGTCGTGGAATTGATAAAGATATAATAAATGAGTGTATAGATAATAGATTAATTTATGAAGATTTACCAAATCACAATGTTGTTTTTGTCGGATATGATAAAAATAAAATTCCTAGATATGCAGGAATTAGAGGTACAAATAGTAGTAGATATATGAAAGATGCTTATGGTAGTCATAAGGCATTTTCTTTTAAACTAGAATCAACAGAAAAAACAGATTCAGTTCATTTGTTTGAAAGTGCGATTGATTTATTATCGTATGCAACATTAAAGAAAATGGAAAATAAAGAGTGGTATAATGATAACCTTTTATCTCTTGCAGGAGTGTATCAACCTGCAAAAAAAATTGATGAAAGTAAGATACCATTAGCGTTAAATTATTACTTAAATCAGAATCAAGATATTAAAAAAATATATCTTCATTTTGATAATGATAGTGCAGGAAGAATAGCAACAATGGCACTCAAAACTATTCTTCCAAAGAAATATGAAGTCATTGATGATCCACCACTAATAGGAAAGGATTTCAATGACTTTTTGTGTGCTAAAAAAGGAATTAATTATAAAAAAAGATATGAAAAAGAAAGGTGAGATATTATGAAATTTGATTATTTAAAATTAGCAAATATTATTAAAATAAGGAGAAATGAATTGGGTATTTCTACAAGAAAACTTGCTGAAAGAATAGGAGTTAGCCACGCAGAAATATCAAGATTTGAGAATGGATTAAAACCTAGTTTTTATTTCGTTCCGTTTATAAGAATGTGTAATGAACTAGATTTAGATCTAGAAGCATTATTAAAAATGGTTGGACTTATTGAAGAAAAACCAGAAAAGAAATATGAAGTAAGAGTGGTAAATGAAGAAGAAGATTTTTTTGAAATTACTGCTAAAAATCAATTTGAAGCAGCAGAAATTGTTTCAAAATTTGTAATTCAAAATGATATAGTTGAGTTAAATTTTGATAAAGATTTTGAAGTTGCTGTTGAAGAAATTGATAATGAAAATGAAGAAGATTTTGATGATGATATCAATGATTTTAATCCGGATTATTTTGTAAAAGTTAATTGTAATGACTGTGAATATGTTTGTCCATATTGTGGCGAATGTACTCTTGGGGAATAAATCTTATGTCTAGCCAGCACTGAATTCATACTCCCGTACGAATTCGGTTGTGGGGAAATCCCCAATCCCCTTGCTAGAAAAATAATATTAAAAAGAAAGGAAGATGATTAAGTATGAGTCAATTATTATTTTTTATTTTAGGTTTAATTATAGGAGGTCTTGGAATGACTACTCTAATGTGTTGCCTACAAATAAATCGTATAAATGAATTAGAAAGACAAATTGTTTTAAAAGATGAAATAGATGCAGAACCGGAGGTAGTAAAATGCGAAGTCGTAGAATAAAAAAACAGATATGGCTTAGCGAAGAAGAAGATTATATAATGAAATGTAATTCAGAGGCAGTTGGAATGAATGCCTCTGATTATATTAGACATTTAATTGTAGGTTATAAGCCAAAAGAAAAACCACCAGAACAAT
>JAGHHB010000052.1 GCA_017887885.1 Bacilli bacterium
AAATAGCAAGATTAGAAAAAAGAGAATATAAGAAGAAAAACGAAAAACTGCAGCAGATAATGCAAAAAGTTGCATATCAGCAAAATACTATTTCGAGAAGTGATCCGCATGGGGCTAGACTTCTTAAGAAAAAAATGCATAGTTTAAAATCGCAGCAAAAGAAACTGAAAAATAGTGATTTAGTGGAACTTCCTGATGTTGAAGAAGCTATTACTTTTGCATTTGAAGAAATATCTGTCCCGAAGGCAAAGACAATTTTAAAATTAGATATGCCAATTCTTCAAGTTCAAGATAAAATATTATCTAAAAATATTAAACTTGATGTAATTGGCCCTCAACATATATGTATTGTAGGAGATAATGGAATCGGAAAAACGACTTTGATTAGAAATATTTTTCAGAAATTAGAAGATAGACGGGATATTAAATTAGGTTATATGCCCCAAGTATATGAGGACATCTTATGTGATTATGAGAACGTACTTGATTTTATTTCCCGAGAAAAAAGTAAAGATATGCTTACAAAGGCAAGAATGTATTTGGGAAATATGAAATTTACTGAAGATGAAATGATGGGTAAAATATCCGATTTAAGTAATGGAACAAAGGCAAAATTAATTTTAATGAAATTTGTATTAGATAAATGTGATGTATTACTATTAGATGAGCCGACAAGAAACGTAAGCCCCTTATCTAATCCTGTTATTAGAAATGTCTTAAAAGAATTCAAAGGGGTAATTATTTCTATTTCACATGATAGAAAATATATCCAAGAAGTTATAGATCAAGTTTATTTGTTAACTATGAATGGTTTAATAGAAAAATAAAAAAACTTTGCAATTATAGTGAAATATGTTATTATATATATAATAGTTATTTTACATATAAAATAGAAATTATGAAGGGAAGTGTTTATTATGGCTGGAATGAGTGTTCTTCTTTTGTTAGGTATGCTATGCAGTATATATATTTTTTTTGTTGTTGTACTTGTTATATTTATTTTATATTTGTTTTTGACTTATTTATTTGAAAGTATTGCCATGATGGTTATGAGTGAAAAATTACATTATAAGTGGAAAATTAAAGCTTGGATACCTCTTTATAATAAATATTTATTAGGTGAGATTTCGGGAAATAAGATTCTTGGTATGATGCTAGCAATAAGTAGTTTCTTAATTATTGTTTTAGTAAGCTATTTTTATTTCAATCAAACTACGGTTATTTTAATTATTATATTATTTTTAACTTTATTTAATTTTGCACTAGATACAGTGATTTCTCATCAAATATTTAAAAAAACGGCGCCTCGAATTTGCAATGTTTTAACGATATTTAGTATTTTAAGTTTAGGATTATTAAGGCCAATATTTATTCTTTTTTTGAGTAATAAAATTAATAATAGCGCTAACTAAAATAAGCTTGAGACAATAAGGACGGATAAGATAATGCTAATTAGGTCAGCTAACAAGCCTACTAGTAAAGAATATCTTATCCTTTTTATGCCAATACTTGAAAAGTATAATCCTATAATATAGAGTGTTGTGTCTGTCGATCCTTGCATTACAGATGCTATTCGGCCGATGAGACTATCTGGACCATACTTCCCTAAAATATCATTTAGTATAGCTAGTGAACTAGATCCTGATATTGGTCTTAAGATAGCTAGTGGTAAAGTCTCAATAGGGAAATTTAATTTATCAAAGATGGGCTTTAGATAACTAGACAATTCATTAATAATATTACTTTGAGTTAATAAAGTTATTGCTAGAATCATAGCAAAGATGGTTGGGAATAAGTTAATAGATGTTTTGATTCCTTCTTTTACTCCGTGTAAGAAACTGTCAAAAATATCGATTTTTTTACTTATTGCATAAATGAGAATAATAGCTACAATTGCTGGAATAAGATAGTTAGACATGGTGTTTCCTCCATATGTAGTAAAATAATCGATCTAATAATAAAGCAATAAAGGTAGATAAGAAACTAGTAATAATTGTAGCGGTCATAATTTCGCTAGCATTATTAGATCCATTTAAAACTCTAAGACTAATAACTGTTGTAGGAATAATGGTCACGGAAGATGTATTGATTACTAAAAAAGTAATCATACTACGCGAAGCGATATCTCGATTTTGGTTTAATTTTTTAAGCTCCATCATTGCCTTTAAACCAAAAGGTGTAGCAGCATTACCTAAACCTAACATATTCATGACAATATTTGAAGATATATATCCGATCGCTTCATTACCTTCGGGAATTTCTGGAAAAATATATTTAATAAATTTAGATAATTTTTGAGAAATTATTTTTAACAATCCTGAATCTTCGGCTATCTTCATGATTCCTAGCCATAGACACATTAGGGGAATGAGATTTATAATTATGTCGACTGCTTTATTCCCACCCGCAAGAAGATTATTAGTAAGATTGTAGTCTCCTTTAAAAATACTATAGATGATACCAATAACGATAAATAAACTCCATATATAATTAATCATTGAAAAGCCACGCTTTAATACGTTCGAAGAAGCTTTTTTGGGTATGAGTATTATTTTTTATTATATAGATATCTTCACTAAAAAGAAGATTTTCACCTAAATAAATTTCATTAATGCCTACTTTATCGCCGGTATTATAATTTTTTTTCTTTTCTAAAACGATATGACTTATAAGGCTCTTCGTTTCATTTTTTTTAAGGGGGATATAAAGATCGTTTTTGATGTAGAATGTACTATCATTATAGTATGTATCACCAATTACTTTGAATTTATTTTTATTTAAAACTTTGTATGAATAATAATTTTCTTTGGCATAATCATATAATTCTAGATGTGTATTCCAATCATCAGAATCTCTTATTGTTACTACAATTAAGTCCATTCCATCAATACTAGCTGTGCTGACTAAGGTTCTTCCTGATTCTTCGGTATATCCTGTTTTACCACCAGTAATATAATCATAGCGAAGTAATTTATTTTTATTTTCCCATAGATACGTTTTATAGTTAGTTGTTACTTTATGTTTTTTGGTACCAACAATAGTCTTATACATATCACTTTTCATAGCATATCTTGTTAAGAGTGCCATATCATAAACTGACGAATAATTTCCTTGTGGTGTTGGAAGACCGCTGGCATTATAAAAGGTTGTATTTTTCATGCCTATTTCTTTGGCTTTCTCGTTCATGAGAGCGACGAATTGTTCTTCACTTCCGGAAATATAGTCAGCAATTGCTATAGCGGCGTCATTACCACTTCTTAACATTAACCCGAAAACAAGATCTTTCAATTGTATTTTTTCGCCAATTTCTATATATATACCTGAACCATATGCTTTCAAAATACTATCATCGATGGTAATTACATCTTCTAGTTTCCCACTTTCTATTGCTAGGGTAGCAGTCATAATTTTGGTAATTGAAGCAATTAATCTTTTGCTATCTTTATCTTTAGATAATAGTACTCGACCTGTTGTTTCATCCATCAATATATAAGAAGCAGCACTTTTAGTACTTGCTTCTTTGGTCGGAAGAAAGAAAATAGTAGCAATAAATATTGTTATCAGATATTTAAAAAGACTTTTCATAAAATCACCTATCAAAATATATGAAAATGAATGTATAATATTAACTAAATTGTCCACTTTCTATAACTATAAGAGATAGGGGGGCAAATAGGTAGATTAGCTATAGGTTAATTTGATAAGTAAAAAGGCTTATTTTTCTTGTTTGAATTTTTTTCTTGTATAATAGAAAGAAAAGTGATATAATTGTTAACTGTCTGCTAAAGAAAGGGAGGTTGGATAAATATGGCAAATTTAGCATCTAAAGAATTGAAAATAAGATATTTTCTTGAAGCTTATAGAAGTTGTATAGCTTATCTTCAATTAGGAGATGAGTTCTACAATATAGATATAACCAGAGATATAACTGATAGTAAAAATGTTTCTGTAAAAGTATCAATAAAGCAGAGATCAAAATCTAGAAATAATGAAAGTAATTCAATTCTTAAAATTAATATAGATGGTCTTTCATCATTGGAAGCAAATAGTTTTATAAATAGTATAAGAGAAGAATTTCAATACAATCATGTCATTACATATGCTTCTGTTGATGAAAGAGGTATGATTCAGAAATTACAAAACACTAATTTTTTACTACGTATTAGTTTACTTAATGATGATGAATTGAAACATGCTCTTGAAGTAAATAGGAATATTAATATGGATAGTAGTAGAACTAAAGTAAGAAGACTAAATCCTTGTTATGGTAAATAATGCAAAGAATAGTAGTTAGCGAAAAGAGTGAACTGTATACGTATTTGAGAAATAATATGAAAGATAAATCTAAAAACAATATTAAATCATTGCTAACAAGAAAAAATATACTAGTGAACAATAAAATAGTTACCAAGTATAACTATAAGTTACAAAAAAACGATATAATATTGATAGATGATAAAAAGACAAAAGATGTATTTTTAAATATTATTTATGAGGATAATAATATTATTGTAATTGATAAACCCTTTAATCTTTTAACGATAGCAAATAATAAAGAAAAAGATCGTACTCTTTATCGTATGGTATCTAGTTATTTGAAGAAGGAAAATAGTAAAGTTTTTATTATTCATAGATTAGACCGAGATACATCTGGTATTGTAATGTTTGCTAAAAGTCCTAGAATACAAAAGTTGTATCAAAACGACTGGAATAGTATTGCTAAAGTGAGAGAATATACCGCTGTTGTTGAGGGGATAACAAACGAGAATGGGCATATTGAATCATATCTGAGGCAAACAAAAACAAAACAGGTTTATTCTTCCGACAAGAAAGATGGTTATTTTTCGATAACAGAATATGAAAGGTTAAAACATAATAAAATATACTCTCTTTTAAAAATACATATTTTTACTGGAAGAAGAAATCAGATAAGATGTCATATGTCTGATATTGGTCATCCTATTGTTGGGGATAAAAGATATAACGCTAAAACAAATCCTATTCATCGTCTTGCCCTTCATGCTAATAGATTGGAAATTATGAATCCGCTTACTAAAAAAATGATGATTTTTACGAGTACTGTTCCTAAAGATTTTGATAATTTAATAAAAAATAATAGGTAATGTTTCCTATTATTTTTTATTTGTATAGCTCTTTGTTTAATAAGTCTAGATTATTATGCATAACAGTTATATAGTTTTCATTAGAATTAGTTATTCCACCATCAATTGATTGCATGGTATTTAAAGTAATTAATTCTAAATTATGATTATCTATTAAATTTTTACAAGTGTTATTAGTCTCATTATTTGCGGAGTAAATATATTTAATTTGACTATTATTAATCATTTTCTTTACTTCATTAATTGTTGTTTCTGTTAAATTATCATTTTCTTCAAGAGAAATGACGGTAAGATTATACTTTTCTAAAAATTTGAACATATCGTTATCAACAACAATGGTCTTGTATTTAGCTAAAGAAATATCTTCTTTCATATCGGCATCTAATCTAGAAAGATTATATTTAAGCTCTTCATATTTATCCTCAATACCTGTTTTGTCATCATTAGATATTAAATAAGGATTAGTTATGTACTCTAATAAGCCGTTTTTGGTATTTTGAGCCATCATTAGATAATTATATGGATTTAACCAGAGTTCGGCGATATCATTGATATAGGTCATACCTAACGATACATCGATAACTTTTAAATTTTTATTTTTATTTATCATATTAACAGCATAGTCTCTATCATGATCTAAACTGTTAAAGACGAATAGATCAGTTTTTGAATATTCTTCTAATTTTTTTTCAGATAATTCAAAGTCATTAGGATTTACTCCGGAAGGATAAATACTATATATAGTTGAATTATCTCCATATAAGCTGGATATTAGATATTTAATAGGGTAAATGGTAGTGTATATATCAATATCTTCCATTGAGTCTTTTTTGATCGTACATCCTGGTAATAGTATTATAGTTATAAGTATTAACAAAAGAAATCCTCTTTTTTTTTGCACTTTTGATACCTTCTTTCATATTAATTATTCTATACTAATATTACTATATTTTTGGAAGTTTGTAAATAGTTGTAAAAATAAAAAAGATATTGATTAATTAAAATTATTATTATATAATTATTTTATAAGACTAGGTGATAATTTATGAAAAGATCAAAAATATTTACTAAAAATATGAATTTTTTTATGGCAATGTTAATAGTAATAATTTTAAGTGTTTTAGGAATTACTTTGGCAATTACAATTGCCTCTTCTAAGAATATTGGTATTAAAACGACAGCTGCTCCTATTGATGTTATTATAACCTACGATAATAGTGTAAATGGTTCTTCAGTAGTGAGCGTAAATAATTTACTTCCAATTAATGATAGTATGGTTACTGGAGTTAATGTAGCAGACAGTAGAGTATTGAAAGTGAAGTTTGCGGTCGCAGGTGTTAGTAGTAATCCAAAAAACTCTATTTATGATATTGCTCTTAGAGATTTGGTTGTTGATTGTCAGCTCAAGACAGAAGAAGTAAAATGGCGTTTATATAAAAATGGTAGTCTATTATCTTCAGGTAATTTATCACCAACTTTTGACACAATGGAAAATAACAGGTTAGTACTTACAGAAATTCAGCAGGATTTAACTACGACGAAGGATGAATATGTTTTTTTGCTTTGGATTAGTGAAAATTGTATTGGAGATATTTCTTCATGTTTAAATAATATTGATCAAAGTGTCTATCTCAATCGAACTTTTACAGGTAACATTAAAGTAGAGCTTTCTAGTAAAACGAAAAAGAAATTGGAAAGGCCAACTTCTGCCGCTATTGATCCTACAACTTGTAGTTAAAGTTTGTTATTGTTCTTTTATTTTGATTATGTTATAATATAGCTGAAAGAAGGAAGAAAGATGAAAACAGATGATTTTGATTACTTTTTACCAGAAGAATTGATAGCTCAAGTTCCTTTAGAAAATAGAGAAGAATCTAGATTATTAGTAATGGATAGAAGAGATGGCAGGATTAAAGATGAGAAGTTTTATAATATTGTCGATTATTTTACTAAGGGAGATGTACTTGTTTTAAATGATACTAAAGTTCTTCCTGCTAGACTGATTGGTGAAAAAAAAGATACTGGTGCAATTATTGAAGTTTTACTTTTAAAAAATAAAAGTAATGATAATTGGGAATGTTTGGCAAAACCTGCAAAAAGAATAAAGAAAGGGACAATTATTTCTTTTGGAGAAGGATTATTAACTGCTAGGTGCATAAGAGTAGAAGAAGAGGGAATAAGAGAACTTGTTTTTTCTTATGATGGGATTTTTTACGAAATATTAGATAAACTTGGGACAATGCCGCTTCCACCTTATATAAAAACTAAACTTGATGATCAGAGTAGATATCAAACAGTCTATGCTAAAAATATCGGGAGTGCCGCAGCTCCAACAGCAGGGTTACATTTTACGAAGCAACTTCTAAAAAAAATCGAAGATAAAGGAGTAACTATTTGTTACATTACTTTACATGTTGGACTTGGAACTTTTAGACCTGTCAATGTTGATGATATTGCTAAACATAAGATGCATAGTGAGTTTTATAATATGAATGAAGAAGTTGCAAGTATTTTAAATAATGCTAAAAGAGAAAAAAGGAATATTATTGCGGTTGGTACTACAACAACAAGAACTTTGGAAGCAATAGCAAGTAAATATAATACTTTTAAATCATGTCATGGGTGGACAGATATCTTTATTTATCCTGGATATGAATTTAAAGCAATTGATGGGTTGATCACAAATTTTCACTTGCCTAAATCAACTTTGATTATGCTTGTATCGGCTTTTTCAAATAAGGATAATATTTTAAATGCTTATAATTATGCAGTAAAGAATAATTATCGATTTTTTTCTTTTGGCGATGCCATGTTTATTAAAAAAATATAAATTAATATTTACATTCTGCTAAATTTGTTATATAATTTAGTAGTATTTATTGCTTGTGTGGCGGAATTAGGTAGACGCGCTGGACTCAAAATCCAGTGGTAGCAATATCGTGTGGGTTCGATTCCCACCACAAGCACCAGTGACGAATCTGTTCGAACTATTCGAACTTTAATATAAATATCAACTCAATTTGGGTTGATTTTTTCGTTTTATGAAAAATCATCCTGCTAGGAAAGGATGGTATTTATGATTAATATTAT
>JAGHHB010000053.1 GCA_017887885.1 Bacilli bacterium
AAAATGAGCTATCAGAACAATTAAAAAGTAAAATGATGGTTATTCCCAATATAATTGATGGTAGTGTTCCTATTGGAAAAGACGATACAGAAAATGTAGAGATAGAAAGATTTGGGGATCCTTTCGTTCCGGATTATGAAATACCATATCATGCTGATATTTGCGAATTATTAGGTGGTTTAGATAAAGATAGTGCTGGAAGAACAAGCGGAAATGGTTTTTATTATTTAGTTGGGGATATCGCAAGATTACATGAAGCAACTATTGCTTATGCAAGAGATTTTATGATTAATAAAGGTTTTACTTATTGTATTCCTCCCTTTATGATTAGAAGCGATGTTGTTACTGGAGTTATGTCTTTTGCCGAAATGGATGCAATGATGTATAAAATTGAAAATGAAGATTTATACTTGATAGGTACATCAGAACATTCAATGATAGGTAAATTTAAAGGACAAATAATTGATGAGAAAGATTTACCTATCGCTATGACTTCATATTCGCCATGTTTTAGAAAAGAAGTAGGAGCTCATGGGTTAGAGGAGAGAGGACTTTACAGAGTTCATCAATTTGAGAAACAAGAAATGGTTGTTCTATGCAAATTAGAAAATGCAATGGATTGGTATAATAAAATGTGGAAATATACTGTTGAGTTTTTTAGAAGTATGGATATACCTGTTAGAACTTTAGAATGTTGTAGTGGAGATCTAGCTGATTTGAAAGTTAAATCATGTGACATTGAAGCATGGAGTCCAAGACAAAAAAAATATTTCGAAGTTGGTTCGTGTTCTAACCTAGGTGATGCTCAAGCAAGGAGATTAGGGATTAGAATGAAAACTGAAAATGGAAATCAATTCCTCTCAACATTAAATAACACAGTAATAGCTAGTCCAAGATCTTTAATAGCAATAATAGAAAATAATTATAATGAAGATGGTAGTATTACTATTCCAGAAGTTTTAAGGCCTTATATGGGTGGAAAAGAAAGAATAGGAGTAAAATAGTGTATAATTATAAAGGTAAGAAAAAAGCAGATGAAAGTAATTTATTATCATTAAGTAGAAATTTGCGAAGAGATCAAGTTTAACTAAATGTAAATAAACAAAAAACGGATAATTCGAAAGGTTTGCAGTCTTCTTTAAAATCTATTCTAGAAGTTTACTTAAAAGATAACAAAAAATTTATTAATTATAGTGCTGCATATGCACTAGGTTTAGTTAATACCAGAGCGATTATGCTTCAAAAAACTAATAAATTATTTGAAGTTAGTGATTCTTTACTAGAAAAAATAAAAAATAAGGTAGAAATAAAATACATCAAATTGCAAGAAGAAAAAGTAGAAAGGCAATCAATTCAAATTTTTTAGATGAAGATGGAAATCAGTTTATAAGTTCATCTGCAGCATTTGCTTTATCAATCATTGATGTAGAAGTTTTTTGGAATTCAGATAGTAGTTATTACCAGATTAATGATAATATAAAAACTTTTTTAGAAAATAATTATAATGTTGAATATATCTATATGAACACAAGACCTAAAAGAAGGTAAAGGCACAAATTAGTATTACAATAAATACAGAAATTGTACCTCTTTTCTATTATAAAGTGGGTTATCAGATGATGGCAGTTGTAAAAATACCAAAAGTCTTGTACTCTTATATAATGGATTGGAAGTAATTAAGCATCCAAATAAAATGTAATTAGGAATGAGCTATTTTATTAATTAGTTTGTTCCTTTTTTAATTGCTATTTACCAAAGTATTTTATATACTAAATAGTTTTTTAGAAAATAAAAAATAATTCAAAATATCTTGAAAAAATAGAAGATTTATAGTATATTTATTTATAGAGTAATGGAGGATTACTATGTTTGCAAAGATTAGCAGTTTTTTTCACAAACGAATAGTTATTATTATGCTCTTTATTTTACTTATTGGACTAATAATTTTGACTGGAACTTATGCCTGGTTTACTTGGAGTAGTACTGATAATACTAATTTAAAGATGTCTATTGGAGAAATAGCAGATGTTATTTTTAAAGGCGGTCCTGAAATAAATACTGATCAATTAACGCCTGTTTTCAACTATACAGATGGCGAAAAAATTTCCTTTAGTATTGAGAATAAAAGCTCCTCAACAATTTACCATTCTGTTGACTTTCATTTAGCAAGTCTGCCAGGAGAACTTCAGGCCTTTAGTTTCAAATATATTCTTTTAAAGATTGAAAATAATAGTTCAACGGAAGTTGCTAGTGGGGACTTTTCTGGATCCGCTAATAATGATATCCTTAATTTAATAATTGATGCACCTTTGTCTCCTGGAACAACTTCATATGACTTTTATTTATATATTGATGCCAATTTAGAAAGTGAATTAGAAATGATTAACAAAACTTTTTCAGGTACATTAACTGTCTCTGCTAGAGAAATTTAATATTATTTTGCTTTGTGTTAAAGAATACAAATTATACTAAAATTAAAAGGAAAGAAAAGAGGTAAAAAAAGATGAATGAACAAGAATTAATGATGAAAAAAAAGATAGAAAAGAGAGAAAAAATTGATAATATTATTGCATACATATTATTACTATTATTAATTATATGTATTGCTATAGTTGTGTATGTCAAGTTCTTTAGAAAAGAACAAGAGAAATTAGATAATGAATACATGCCTAATTATATTACTTTGGCTGATATAGCAAGTGGCTTATCATCACGCTTTACTACTGATAATGATATGGAAAATCCTGCTACTGTCACTTCAAATATTGAAGCTAATTCATTAATTGTCAATTATGAACAAGGTGATAGAAATGTCAGTTTAAATATTCCATTAAACGTTAATGAACTAGAAGTAACTATCGATAAGGAAAATCAAGATATTATTGAAAAAATTTATAAAGAGATAGCTGTTATTATTTGTGAATTTTATGGAAATAATTCTTCTTCTTGTTATAACACTATTGACAAAGTAGATATCAATAATCCTATTGATGGTATAAGATTTGAGAGTATAGGAGATAATACTATTGTTTATCTAGATATAAATAAAAAGATAGCAGTTATTGATACACCAATATATAATTCGATGACTATTTTTGAACTTGCTAATACAGACTATATTCTAAATTTAAATAATATTACTATTAATAATATTGCTGTTAATGTAACAGATACGAATATTTCAGTTATGGGTGATATAGAAAATCTCAATAATGAAAGTAATAGTTTTCAAGTAGTAGCTAAATTATATGATACTAACAATAATGTAATCAGCGAATCTACATATGATTTTACTGAAGATAATTTTGCTAATAAAACAAGTCATTTTACAATTACTTTTTCTGCTAATGATGTAGATATAGCAAATGTGCAAAAGTATAGTATCGATGTAAATAGACAAGGAGAGTAAATATGAGTATACATATCGAAAGTAAAAATGATGATATTGCTTCTAATGTTCTTATGCCAGGAGACCCAAAACGATGTGAATACATAGCTAGAAAGTTTCTATCTAACGCAAGAATTATCAATAATGTTCGGGGAATGACGGGATATACAGGATACTATAAAAGTAAAAAAATAACTATTTTTCCTTCCGGTATGGGAATTCCTTCAATGGGAATCTATTCCTATGAGTTGTTTAAAGAATATGCAGTTAATAATATAATTAGAATAGGAACAATGGGAAGTTATACCAATCTTAATTTGCGGGATATCGTTTTAGTTACTAATTCCATTACTAACTCTAATTTTGGAAAATACTTATGTAATTATTCTTATAATTATGTAGCAGCTGATGATAGTTTAAATAATATAGTTGAAACAGTTGCCAATAATTTAAATATTCAATTGCATAAAGGGAATATATATTCTTCTGATGTTTTTTATGAGCAGAACAATAATTTTAGAGAAAAAGTAGAAAAGTTTTCAGTACTGGGTGTAGAGATGGAATCGTTCGCTTTATTTACTGTTGCTAAAATGCTAGGCAAAAAAGCATCTTGTTTGCTCATGGTTAGTGACAGTTTTAATAATTCAGATAAATTATCTAGTAAAGAGCGGGAACAAGGCCTAGATGATTTAATCGTTTTAGCATTAGAAACAAGTTTAAAATTGTAAAAGTAGTACATAATATAGGGGAAGAGGTGAAAAGTATGAATTTTGAAACTATTAATATGGGAGCATATAACTTACACTTAATTAAAACTAAAAAATTTAAAACAATAACTATAGATGTGGACTTTTATCGAGAAATAAAAAAAGAAGAAATTACTAAAAGAAACTTACTTAAGATGATATTATTAGATTCGAGCAAAAATTATAAAACTGAAAGATCATTAATTGTCGAGGGTGAACAGTTATATGATATTAAAATATCATCTTCAATATCACGTATTGGTGGTTTTAGTAATCTATCTTTTCAGACAAAATTCTTGAATGAAAAATATACTGAAAAAGATTTAAATGAAGAGTCTATCATCTTTTTTCTTGACTTGATTTTTAATCCTCAAATTGTCGACAATTCATTTATTCATATTGAAAAACAAAAAAATAAATTAAGACAATCAATTTTGAGAATTAAAGATAATAAAGTTAAGTATGCTGTGTTAAAGTTAATGGAAAAAATGAAAGGGAAACCTTATTCGTATAATACTTATGGTGATATTGAAGATCTAGAAAAAATTACTGGTAAAACATTATATGAATATTATTGTAGCGTGCTTAAAGAAGATCAAGTAGATGTCTTTGTTTTAGGCGATTTTGATTCCTCGAAAATAAAAGAAATATTCAAAAACTATTTTAAGATAAATACTTTCAAAAAAGAAAATAAGAAGCTTATTATATCAGAATTAATTCCACGTAAAAGAACCGTTCATTATCGTGAGTATGATGAAGTAAGTCAGACTCAACTTATTATCCTTTGTAGCCTCCATAATCTTACCGCTTATGAACGAGGCTATGTTATAAAATTATATAATGAAATTCTTGGTGGGACATCAAATTCTCTTCTTTTTGATACAGTAAGAGAAAAGAATTCTTATTGCTACTATATTAACTCTTCAGTCAAGGCATATGATAATATTCTCATTATTAATTCTGGTATCGAAGGTAAAAATGTTGATAAATGTATCAAATTAATTAAGAAGACTCTAGCCAATTTAGCCAATGGTAAAATCAAAAATGAACAATTGGAATCCGCTAAAAATACTATTATATCAGCTATAAAATCGTCCTTTGACAATCCTATAGGTGTTATTAATACATATTTTTCTAAAATATTAGTAAATTCTGATGACGAAAAGGAAAGAATAGAAAAATTTAAGAAAGTGACACTTAAGGAAATAGAAGCAGTAAGTAAGAAAGTAAAGATACATACCATTTTGACTCTTGAAAATAAGGAGGAAAAAAATGAAGAAGATTAAGATAAAGGGTATTGAAGAATCTATTTACTATGAAAAGCTTCCAAATGGTCTAGAAGTGTTTCTTTATGCTAAAGATGATATTTATAGTAACTATGTAACATTTACAACTAAATATGGTTCTATTTATAATGAATTTATTCCAATCGATTCTGAAAAAATGATTAAAGTGCCAAAAGGGATAGCTCATTTTCTAGAACATAAAGTTTTCGCCCAAAAAGAAGATCCTCAACCGATGGAATTTTTTGCTCAATCAGGATCAGTTTGTAATGCTTATACTACATTTAATAATACAACATATTTATTTTATGCTACTGAAAAATTAGAAGAAAATATAAATTATTTGTTAGATTATGTTCAAGAACTTTACCTTACTGATGAATCCGTAGAAGCAGAAAAAGGAATTATTTCAGAAGAAATCCATATGTATGATGATCGTCCTAGTGAAGTTTTACTTGAAAAAATAAGATTTAATACTTTATTAGATAATCCCTACCGAGACAGCATTATTGCTACTGTTTCTGACATTGAGAGTATCACTAAAAGTGATCTCGAAACTTGCTACAATACTTTTTATCATCCTGCCAATATGTTTTTAGTAGTGACAGGTAATTTTGATCCAGAAAAAATAATGCAAATAATAAGAGAAAATCAAGAAAAAAAGAAATTTTGTGATCAAAAGGAAATTGTTGTCAAAGAAATTAAGGAGCCGGATAATGTTTTTAAAGAAAAAGAAGAAATTACGATTGAAACCAATGTACCTAAAATAGCTTATACTATAA
>JAGHHB010000054.1 GCA_017887885.1 Bacilli bacterium
CGCTCCATTGACGAATCTGTTCGAACTATTCGGACATTGATATATAGAAAATCAATCGAAAGATTGGTTTTTTTGTATTTTCAAAAAAATCATCCTAAAGGAAGGATGGTGTGAAATGATTAAAATACTCTCGCAAGAATTAGAAATGGAGAAATCCTTAAAACAAAAAATTAGCTTTATCTGTGAGTTTTGTAAAACTACTCCTACTTTTATTAATGGTAGTATCAGAAAGATTGATAAGTCTAATTTAAATTATATCGAATCACATAAAATTATCATTAAAAATATAACATTTCTTGCTTTTAATTACTCAACAGATATTTATATCAAAAATTTGACTAATAAGGTTAAAATATATGAATTAGAAGATTACATCAATAATATAAGCGTTAGATAAAAAGTAAAGTGCACAATAGTTGGCATGAATGTTCAAAAAAATGTAGTTTCAATTGAAACTGCACTTTTTTGAACATTATAAAAGAAAAAAATTAACAAATTATCTTGATATAATTATTTCCATCTGCCAAAATGTATTTGCTTATCAATATCAGGAAAACATTGCTCTAATTCTTTTTCATTTGGATCAGCATATCCAATTCCAATAAATACAGGAATCATATATGTTGGTGGTACTTTTAACTTTTCTTTTACTATATCATGTTCTTCGTTTAATGGTATTCGCATAGAACAAGAAAGTCCTTCAGCTGCTGCCGCTAAAAAAATATTTTCTATAACACACCATATTGTTGAAAAAGGATTTAATTTAGATACTGAATCTCCATTTAATTCTTTTGATTTAAATACAGGGATTATTACATAAGGAGCATCTTTTAACATTGTAAACTGTCTAGGCATTGCATGGGCATACATCAACTGACCTAATGTAATTGGATATGGTCTTGGAACATTCAAATATTTTTCTACATCAAACCTATCTGCTATCTTTTTTGCATGTTCAAAAGCATATTCTTTTTCTTCATCAGTTTTTAAAATAATATAACTCCAATTACGATTATGATTCCATGTTGGGGCTTTATTACCCGCTTCTAAAATTCTTTTGATTTTATCAAAATCGACATCCTTATCTAAAAATTCTCTTGATGTTCTTCGTTTATTTACTACATCATAAAATTCCACCTTTATTTCCTCCTAACATTTTTATTTCGTAATTTCTTCATGATAGAAATAATTGACTACTATTGGTGGCTCATTGATACCTCGTTTTAGTGAATCATCATTTCTAACATATTCTAAATTTTGATCTTTACAAAATTCTCTTATTTCTTTATCTAATTGTTCCCAATAATTTCTTTTAGTTTTATTGTAAATTTCATCATATATTGGATAAAGATTAGGGTAATGATTTTTAATAAACTCTAATATTCTAGCTTTATAATCTCCTCGTAAATTCAGATTTTCAAGCCATACTAAATTACAATAATCTTTGCATTTTAATATTATTTCTTTTACATTAGTTATTTCTGGAAATATGGGAGATATAAAACACGTTGTTCTAATTCCTCCATTATGTAATTTTTTCATAGCTTCTATCTTTCTTTCAATTGACACTGAATTATCCATTTCATTTCTAAAATTTTCATCTAAAGTATTGATAGAAAATAAAACTCTTGCATCTTTATAAGTTCTAATCAAATCTATATCTCTAATAACTAAATCTGACTTTGTCGCAATACTGATTTTACAACCACTTCCTTGCATCTCTTCTAAAAATGTCCGCGTTCTCTTATACTTTTTTTCAAGTGGCATATAAGGGTCAGTTACTGAACCAATAAATAATTCTTTACCTGAATACTTTTTAGGATTCTTGATAGTTTCCCAATACTTAACATCTACAAATGTTCCCCAATCTTCAGAATGATCTGTAAATCTTTTCATAAATGAGGCATAACAATATTTACAAGCATGAGTACACCCAACATAAGGATTAACTGAATAATCTGATACAGGTAGATTAGACTTTGTAAGTATTCCTTTTACTTTTACTTCTTTTACTATCATAATTACTTTTGGCCTTTAGGACAACACACAGTTGTACGAGAGGCTATTTTTATTCTCTCTAGATCACTACCACATTTAGGGCAAGTTTTACTGTCATATAATCTCAATGTGTGCATATCTGCCTTCTCCTTTCAAATATTCATCATAGGTGGCTGATTCATTAACTTGTATATAATGATTTAAAACTCCTCTTATAGAACTTAATAACCTTTTTATTTTACTGTTATTCAAATATCCTGCTTTTCTTCGTGGAGATATTCTTGCATCAAATAAGATTTCATCAGCATAGATATTTCCAATACCTGCAATAGCTGATTGATTTAAAAAAACTTCTTTTATTGATTTTCTATTATGTTTATCAAGCAATTCCTTTAAAAGTTTTTCATTTAAATTTTTATCATCATATTCATAACCCAATTTACTAATTCCTGTAACATCATCTTTTTCATCTTTCTTCAAATAATATATTTTTCCTAATCTTCTAACATCTATATATCTGAATTCTTCATCATTATCAAATTTCATAATAAAGTGGGTATGCTTGATTTTTGGTAAAGTCTTAAGGCAAGTAATAAGTTGCCCAACCATTCTAGGATGGATAAAAAGAGTAGATCCATCATCAAGTAGAAACAATAGTATTTTCCCTCGTCTTTTAAAATCAATAATTGTTTTATCAATTAAGTTTTTTAGCAATTCATCTTTTGTAATATTTATTAATATATCTTCTTTTTCCAGAATTACACTTGTTATTTTTCTATTAGCTAGATGTGGTTTTAAAAAATGCTTAACACTTTCAATCTCTGCTATTTCTGACATAATTACCACCTATTTTTATGAATCCTATTTTTATCAAATTCCACTTCTTTAGGATAATAGGCATTATCACCAGGATAACCTATTCCTATAATGCAAGGTATAACATAACCACTTTTACATTTTATTAAATTAAATATTTGTTTTTCTTCTTCACGACTTGGAACATGCATAGAACATTCTAAACCTAAATCAGTAGCACTCAAAAACATATTTCCTATAACGCACCAAGTATCAGCATAGTGCATTAATTGAAAGTTACTTGTTGCTTTAAATAGATTATTTTCTCCGATAACAGGCAATATAAGATACTTTGCTTCTCCAATCATACTTCTTTGTCTAGGAAAAGCATATTTACACATATCTTCATAAGGATTTCTAGGCTCGTTTGGGTTAGCACTATAATTAGCAACACATTTTGAAATTATACTTTTTGTCGTTTCATCATCTATAACGACAAAATCCCATTGTCTTAAATAATTATTTGATGGAGCAAATGTTCCTGCTTCAATGATAGCTTCAATATCTTTATAATCAACTTCCTTATTACTAAATTCTCTTGTTATTCTTCTATTCTTAATGACATCATTAAATTCCATTACTTAACACCTTCCTCCAATTTATTTAATACTTCTCTAAATTTAGATAGCATTTCTTCTACACTAGAATATCCTAAAGTTGTTGCTATCATTTCTTGAGTTTCATCTCTACCTAAATCTAAATGCCTTATCATATCTTTTGCTTTTTTAGATAAAGCTAATTCATTACATTTAACATCATTCTTATTTATACTCTTGATAATTAATTCTTTCCTTTCAAGTATTTTAAGAACATCAATTAATGATGTATGTTTGATTTTCAGTATATCTGCAATATCCTTTTGACTTAATTTATCATTTGATTCATCAATAACTAATAGTACTTGTAATTGTGAAAATGTAATATCATATTCTTTTAATCTATTATTTAAGTCATTAATTAAATAATTTGATATTTGTTTTATTAACTGTCCTATATTTTCCATCTTCCTCCTCCTTTTGGTAGGCTCCTACTAATTATATCATTTTTTAAACTTAATTGCTATATACTTTTATAAAATTCCTCCAGTAAAAAAGCAAATCATCTATAAAATGATCTGCTAGATAAATTGCTATTTTTTAAGCAAACTATTAATTGTAATTTATGTTCTTATTATAGTTCTTCAAATTTAAAGCCTTTAATATTATTTTCTTCTATAACCTTCTTAAAATCTTCAGTAACATAATTTAGATTATTTGGAAATTCATTTTATTAATTCCATAATTCTTCCAGAAGATGTAAAACGTTTAAACTCTGATTTATCATAATCGAGGCAATCAATTATATTAGTAATATTTACTACATATAAATTTTCATTTTCACTTTTAATTTTAAACATTTGTGCTTCATTTTTTATATATTGATACAAAACCCTATAACTTTTTTCATTAAGAATAAAAGAACTAATCTGAACACTAAATACATCTCCAATAGGCTTGTCTACTTCATCTTTATATTCACTAGGATAAATTTTTGACAAAATTTCTTTCTTTTACAGGAACACCATTAAACTTATATGACTTATAACCATCTTTAGGTATTGGCTCATAAGTTCTATAAGTATGATCCATCCATAATTTATATACTTTAGGCATAATTACATCTCACTTTCAAATTACTATTTATTATAATTAATCAATTCTTTTTCCTGTCTTTGTATCAATAAAATATCTTCCTGAATTATCACAACAAAATTCTAAATCAGTACCTACTGGCATATTATAGATACTTAAAACAGCAGGTTCAATGTTAGCAAGAGTGTTAAAATCTACTATCATTGAATTATTTGGATTATTCAAGTATTCTTGTGTATCTTTATCTCCAATAACCCTCCAACCATTATCATTTTCGTTTTTGCTTTCTTCTCTAAAAATCCATCTTAATTTTGACTCTCCATTATAAATAGATCTTGTAATAATACACCCTCCGGCATTTTTTATAAAAATTTTATTTTCTTCTTTTTCTTTCTTTTTTTAATTTATCGAATATACCCATATCTAATCTCCTTTACAGTATTATATATTATTCAATTTTTCTAAAACGCTTTTTGCTTCTGTTCGTACACCGGAATATTCTAAATCCATATGTTTTTCTATAAGTGGTATTATACTTTTATCTTTATAATATCCTAATGCTCTTATTGAAGGTGTTTTTATCTTATCATTTTCTAATCTATTTACTATGACTAGTTTGGCTTCTTTTATTTTCCACTTTCCAAGCATTACCATTACCAAAGAAAATTTATCATTTTCCTTGATAAGGTCTATATAAAAAGATATTTTACTTTTATCGCCAATTTTAACAAACGCATTATCTAAAACATTTTCTATAACATCTGTTAAAGCATTATTTTTCTTTAAATCAAGATACCATTTTTCTAAAAAATCTGAACATTCTTTATTATTCTTTCTATAAAATTGTTGCTGTATTAAATTTAAACTTATTCCAACATTTTCAAACAAGGGAATATACTTTGTTAAAATAGGAATACATCTATCATCTATAATTTTTTGATAAACTAGATCAGATAAATAATTACTTTCAACACCTAATTTATCTAATAATTCTTTTCGCATTTTGTCTGCTAATTCATAATCCTTTTTGTTTGTTCCAAATTTTCTGTTTTCTGTTTCCTTTTTAATACTATCCTTATATAAAACATTTATATATTTTTTCATTATATTTTCTCCGTTTCTAAAAATTACAATTAATAATTAGTTTCTAATCACATTTATTTCATTAATCTTTATTCCAAATATATAGAATGTACTTTTTACTTTATATAATTGTCCTGTTTGAATATCTATATCATAATCTTGTTTAACATTATATCCTATACAAAATAAAGGATCATATAAATTTTTATGCCTTTTATAATCTATACTTAATAAAGCAAACCAAAATATAATAATTATTGATACTATTTCTAATAATAGTTTTATATTTCTTTTAAATTTAGAAATTTGATACAGTTTTATACTACTAAATATCATACTTATAATTGATACTGTTAATAAAATAATTTCTATCCAACCAAACATATTAGTAATAATAAATTTCAAAAATATGATTGTTATTAATCCTAAAATAAATAAAACATAATATAATATATTCCTATCTTTCATATTACATATCACCTCTAAATTATAATTATAATATAATGCCTAATGCACCCAGTATTAATAGAAAAATGCCAATAATTAGTGTTCCATTTAATTCTTTTATAGTTACTAATTCTGGATTATCTTTTTTAAAATATATAGTTACTTCCCTTTTTAAATTTCTATTTGCAATATTACCATAAGCAACAGATATATTTTCCAATGAATACGCTATATATTCTTTATCATCATTTTTATATTTAACTTTATATGGATATACTTCCACTCCCATATAACTTTTAACTGAATTACCATATCCAATAATAGTACCTCTAGCCTTTTTTCCAAAAACTATAAAAGTTAGTCTCTTATAAATTATAAAAATTGATATAGCAGATAAAATTACTCCTAATATAAACATTTCTACCTCACTTTCAGATTACTATTTAACGATTTGTTTATTGTGCTAATTATACCATTAAAACAAAAAATAATCTAGAAAAAAACGAATACTTTAAAGTTAATAATGAAGAATTTATGATTTTAACTCCTCAAACAACTGGTTTTGCAATAAAAATACTAAAATAAGAAATGGAGAATGCAATCAATTAATGAATAATGAGAAAAAATTATATAGGATTTAGGCTTTATATGAGAGTTTCATTGTAACACATAAGCAAACACATCATCGATATCATAGTAAAATTCCCCACTCCTTTTTATTCTTTAATATAAGAAAAGAGGCTACCATTTCTGATAATCCCTAATAAAAACCATAAATTTTAGATCCAGTAATTATAAATTCTAATCCATCTTCTTTTTATTACTCTTTAATAAATAAATAGACAAACAACTCAATCCTATCCCTAACATAGTAATTGCATTATTCACATCAATTTGTTTTAATACAGATGTAACTATAATACAAATACCCATTGCAAGACCAACTCCGATTAAAGAAACATTAATAATATCATCTACTTTACTATTGTCTTGCTTAATTTGTGCATTTAATAGTTCTTCCACAGAAACATCTAAAATTTCTGCTAGCTTTGGGATAGAATTAACATCAGGACAAGATAAATTCCTTTCCCATTTTGACACAGCTTTATCAGTAACATTCATTTTTTCTGCTAAATTATTTTGTGTCATATTTTTTTCTTTTCTTAGAGAACTAATCGTTTCCCCAAGAGTTTTATTTGACATATAAAATCACTCCTTTGATAGTCAATTCTATTTTACTACTAATATTTCACAAATTAAACCGACAGTTAGTTTATTTTTATAAACCTTTAGTTTATTACACAAATTATTAATTATTTTTAATTACCATTTTCCCTTTTTATTTTTCATAAATATTTTATAACAATCATAAAATATACTAGGTGATAGTATGAAAGAAACATACTCTTTTGGAAGAGATACCTATATTTATGATTATAAAATGGGGGCAGGAAAAAAAATTTCTAACTACATTCCCCTCGCCCCGCAACAAGAACAAAAAAATGTTGTAGGAATTGAAAGTATTATGATACCTAAACCAATATTCGATGATCCTAATTATTGCGGTAGTAATAAATTAAGAGGTAAAGTTATTATTTTAACTGGTGGAGATTCTGGATTAGGAAGAGCAGCAGCAATAGCATTTGCAAAAGAAGGCGCTAATTTAGTAATTCCTTATTATAATGAAGATGATGATGCTAATTTAACTAAAAAAATTATCGAATATTATGGGACTAAATGTCTACTAATGAAAGGTGACTTAAGTTCAAAAAAATTTTGTAAAGAAGTTGTTAAAAAAACTATTGAATATTTCGGAAAAGTTGATGTTCTAGTTAATAATGCCGGTGTTCAATACCAAGCCGATTCTCTTGAAGAAATCAGTGATGAACAATTTGATTGGACAATGAAAGTAAATATTTATGGCATGTTTTATTTAACAAAAGAATGTTTGCCATATTTAAAAGAAGGTAGTTCTATTATAAATCTATCTTCAATTACAACATTTAAAGGAGATCCTCAACTTATCGATTATGTAACTACTAAAGGGGCAATTATTGGCTTTACACGTTCTTTAGCAAGAAATTTAGCTCTTAAAAAAATAAGAGTCAACGCCATTGCTCCAGGTTTCTTTTGGACACCTTTGCAACCTAATTGTTGGGTAAAAGAAAAGATCCCTACTTTAGGAGCAGATGCTGCGATGGGCAGAGGAGCAATGCCATATGAACTTGCTCCCACATATGTTTTTCTAGCAAGTAATGATTCTTCTTACATGACTGGTCAAGTAATACACGTTAATGGTGGAGAGATTATGGGATAACACTACATTGTTAATCAAAATAAATGATTAAAAAGATAATTCAGAATTTCACTTCTAGATTATCTCTTTTTATAATTTAAGATTATTAAGATTATATTGCTAAAATATATCTATTTTCGCACGCAAAATTCCCATAAAATTTTAGTTTTCGCATATCTATCCATCTTCTTTTCTGATAAACTATAAAATTTAAACTTTTCAAATAATATATCAAAATCTTCTTTCGAAAAAAATCTTTTATACATTTTTCCATCATAATAAAAATTTTTCCCTAACTCATTATACTCTTGGGGTATAGTTAAAAGTGTATTAACTGAATTGACTCTTGCAATTAGATATCCCCCTATTGATAAAACCCTATATATTTCATTTAATATTTTTCTTGTAGTTAAATCATCAAAATAATGCAAACTTAAATCTGCAATCATTATATTTATAAAATTACTTGCAAATGGTAACGGTTTGGATATATCAATTGCCATTGTTTTAATATCCTGATTATCTCTAGTAACAATTTTTAATGCCACTTCAGAAAAGTCACTAGCAATAACATATTTATATCCATTGTCAAATAAATATTTACTACAATAAGCCCTACCACAACCCAGTTCCAATATTACGTCATCTTTATTAAATAATTTGATATACTTATCAAGCCATCCGTCATAGGTAGAATTGTATTGTAAATGAATATTATCCCAATGTTTACTCAAATTATTATTCATAATCTCACTCCATTTACTAAATATTAACATTTATCTTTCTTCATTCTAATTATATCATTTAATAGAACTATAATCTATAATTATATTTAAATATAATTATAGAGAAAGATTAGTTTTCTCTATTTTTATTCGGTATAATTTCTAATTACATTAAAATCTTCTTCTGAAATTTCATATATTCCATTATATCTTTGTTCAGCATAGTATTTTCCTTGTTTGTGATAAACTGATATAATCGTGTTTATAGAAGGATTTTCAATATTCTTATCTGAAAAGCCAATATCATATAATTCTTCGGGATCTTCAGGATTAAAAGTCAAACTATCAAGCGTTGTTTCCAAATCAACAAATATATTATATATTTTTTGTATAGTATCATGATCTTCATATTTAAAATAATTATTATCTTGCGCCCCAGTATTAATGCCAATATATTCTATATCATCTACCTTTGGTAATTCTAACTTGTAAGTTCCCTTTGAAGTATAGTTAATTTTTTTCCACCCTTCAATGTAATCTTTTATTAAAACCAACTTGTAATCTTTAGCACCTGTATAAAAATAAATTTGTTCCATATTTTGGTCTATTTCTATTTCAAAATTTTTTTTGGCTCCAATTTTTGAATTAATACCAAAAGTAGAATAAAACGTATAGTATCTATTTGAACCTTCAGATACTTGCTTGATTTTTCTAATATATCCGCCACTACTTGATACTTCAACATTTAATATCATTGTTTTTCCATCTTGAGAAATGCTAAAATCTTCCAAATATACATCCGTTCTCACCTTCCCAGTTAATAGAAAAACCATTGCTAATATAGTAATTATCATAATAATTACCATAGTTAATATTACTTTTTTCATAATCTTAATTCTCCTTTACATTTATAACTAACTTATTCTATAATGACCCACTATATCTTTTCTATTTTCTAAAATATCTTCTTCATAATATTTTTGGTATGGATTGGCATGATGAATTATAAAAGTTACACCCTTCTTATTTCTATTATTTGAAACAATACCAATATGATTCTTGAATATAACTATATCCCCTCCCTGCCACTTATCAATATCATAAATATCAGTGGTGAGCGAAATTGCATTATTATTAAAATAAATTTTTAAATTTTGAACTCGCCTAAAATCAATATTTTTATCCATTGTTTGAATGTTGTATAAATTTCTATTTTTCTTTATATCATCGTTAACTAATTCCCTTAAGTCATACCCTGCATTTAAAAGGCCAAAAGCAACTACATCAGTACAAACCCCATATTCATCGTCTGGATAACCATTTTGATAATACTTACTTTTATATTTAGGTTTTGTTTTTATATAGTTTCTAACATTATTCAAAATATCGGTTTGGTCATCTACCCCATCATTATCTTTGTCAACATCACTTATATAAGTTTGAATATTAAAATATTCATTATCATATTTTTTATGAGGAATATAATTTAATAGATACAATATATAAATTACAAATAATAATATTATTAAGAGAGCTATACTAAAAGTAATTTTCTTTTTCATCCATAATTCCTACTTTCAAATTATAATTCGTTTAAATTATTTTATCTCACTAAATATTTTATTTCTTAAAATATAAATTTATCCATCTGTCAATTGAGATAAAAATTTATCCATATTAATTTTTTAAATCTCCAGAAGATACATAATTATACATCTATATAATTATAAATAGAACGTTTATCGAATTATTTAAATATATTATAACATTTAATTATTAATTTTTAATAATTTATTTACAAAATTATTAAAAAAGGTTATTATAATTATATAAGTAATAGCTATCACTATGCCCAAATATAGCATAAAAGATAAATAGAAAGGAACTGATAAAATGATTATGCAGTATGATAACTTTGATAAAGAAATGAAAGACTATATAAATATGGCTATAAATATTTATTCTACTATACAAGATAAAAATATTATTCAAGATATTTTTCGCTATGGAACACAAAAAAAATACGAAGAATACTTTTTTACTAAATTTGATAAAATGATATTATCATTATTCATAGCGGGATTTATGATAAAAGGAAATTTAAAAGACAAGCTAGAATTTTACGATGACATAAAATTGAAACAACTATTAGAATTTATAAATCTTCAAGAAGGTGAGATAAAAGAACTATCCGATAATGACTATACACAGTTCTATAATAAATATTTTTTGGTCAATTTAGGATGTATAATAGAAAATAACTTTAAAGAAAGTTACGGATATATTATAAAAAAAGTTACTCCCGAAATCGTTCTATGTGCACTTAAAAATACAAAAATTTTAGACCATTATGGCCGTACATACCTTAACTTGCCAAGCTTTCGTTCCCATCAGATATTTGAAGCATTAGAATATTCTATATTTCAAGTAAATAAGGATATCATCAAAATTGAAGAACAACCTAAAAAAACTCAAAATAGTCTCAATAACACAGCTTATATTACCAATGAAACATCTTCCGAAGCTCCTAATCAACAACATAAACAAATTCGTGAATTAAAAATATCGGTTCCTGAATTAAAAAAAATAGAAACTGACGTCAAGGAAAAATTTATTGGACAAGAAAAGGCAGTTGAAGAATTATTATATAATATATTTAACAATCTGCTAATAGCTGAAATGAAAGGAAATGGTAATTTTGGTACCCAAAGAGCAATTATCTTTTTGGACGGACCAACAGGAACTGGAAAAACGGCAATAGTAAGAGAGCTTAGTCAACTAATTGGACTTCCTTTTGTAGCTACTCCTGTAACAAATTATTCTGCTACAGGATATGTTGGTGGTAATATTACAGACATTTTAGGAGAGTTACTTCAAAAAGCTGGAGGAAATTTAGAATTAGCCCAAAAAGGAATCATAGTTTTAGATGAATTTGATAAAATTTCTCACAATGGAAGTCAGGGTAATTTAGAAATGAAAAGAAGTGTACAACACCAGTTACTTGATTTCATGGGGGGCGGAACATATATTATTAACAAATCGACCACTCCACTTTTTAAAGATGAAATAAAATTCGATACATCAAATCTAACTTTCATATGTTTAGCTGCACTAACTAATCTCCGCTCAATAAAAACTGAACAGAACCGAACAATAGGATTTGAACAACTAATTCAACAACCTGATCAACAAATATATAGTATTACACCACAATCATTAATAGAGATGGGTTTAGAAAGAGAACTCGTAGGCAGATTTAATACATATATTCACACTGACTACTATGATATTTCAGCATTAAAAAAAATTTTAACCCAATCATCAATTAGTCCCTTAATAGGCCTTGAAAATTGGATAAAGGCAACAGGAAAAAGTTTAAAAAAAGAAGATGGGATAATTGATTTAATCGCTAAACAAGCATATGAATTAAATACTGGAGCTAGAAGTTTACAAACTATTATAAATAACATTAGAACTTTCTTACTTAAAAAAGTGTTAACTGGTCTCGATAAAACAATTTATTTAGATTGTGATACTGTATCTAGTATTGCCGAACAAACTACAATGAGAAAGGGAAGAGGTTAATATGAATTTTGAATACAATGGTAATTTATTAGAAGAAGAAAGAATCAACCTTGTTGCAAATGAAATAATTAATAAATATCCGCAAATAAGTATAACCAAAGCCAAAGAAGCTGCAATGCTAGAAGGAAAGATTTCCACGAATAAAACTGTTAACGATGAACTTTCTAGACTATATAACATTATGCTTGTCAATTCTGATGATAAAAAAATTGTTGCTATCATTTATAATGACTTCATAAACATATTAAGAAATAATACCATAAATAATGACCATGACAAGTTTTACTATATAGCTGAAAGTATTCATAGCTTTCTTAATAGTCTTATAGAATTTCCCTATTTAAGCGATTTTAAATAAAAAAATATAAGATAATTAGTTTAACAAAAAAGAGTTAGCATATGACTAACTTTTTTTAATTAATCAAATCCTAACTTTAACTTTCATCTACCATATTAGGTTTTATCAAACTTAAATTAACTTTACCTTTTGTCATATTGATACTATCCACATAACAAATAACTATATCTCCAACAGATAAAACTTCCAGAGGATGCTGAATGTAACTATCAGTTATTTTCGAAATATGAACAAGAGCATCATCATGTAAACCAATATCGATAAAAGCCCCAAAATCCACAACATTTCGTACAGTACCCTGAAGCTGCATTCCAATATTCAAATCTTCTAATCTTAAAATATTACTCTTTAAAATCGGCTTTGTAAAGTTATCTCGAAAATCTCTATTAGGTTGTTGCAAACATTTTATAATATCTTCAATTGTATACCTATCAGTATTATAATTTTCTGCATACATTTCTATATCAACATTACTCAATTTTTTATTTAATTCAGCAGTTCCTATATCATTCATAGAAGATGCTAAATCTTTAATTAATCTAATAGCCACATCATAACTTTCAGGATGAATTGAAGTAACATCCATAACATTATTTCCATCAATAACTCTCATAAATCCTATTGATTGTTGATAAACTTTTGGTGTAAGAATTTTCTTTTCGATAAGTTCGTTGCGGGAATTAATTCTTCCATGCTCTTCACGATACTTAATAATTTTCTCGATAGTACTTTTTGTAAGTCCAGAAATATATTTAAGTAACGATGGACTAGCCGTATTAATATTTACACCAACATTATTAACGCACTTGGAAACAATAAAATCAAGCGATTCATTCAGTTTTTTCTCATTAATGTCATGTTGGTATTGTCCGACACCAATACTCTTACTATCAATTTTAACAAGTTCTGATAGAGGATCCTGAAGTCTTCGGGCGATACTAATAGCACTACGTTTTTCAACTGTCAAGCTAGGAAATTCTTTTATAGCTAGAGGACTAGCCGAATAAACACTAGCTCCAGCTTCACTGACAATAATATATTTAATCTCTTTTTCTCGATATTCAGCTATCACTTCAGCAACTAGTTTTTCACTTTCTCTAGAAGCAGTACCATTTCCTATAGCAACAACATCAATATCGTATTTTTTGAACAAATCTTTGATCTTTTCTTTAGAAACTTCCCAATCATTTTGTGGTTCGTGTGGATAAATAACCGCTATATCTAAAAGTTTAGAAGTTGGAGATACAACTGCTAACTTACACCCCGTTCTATAAGCAGGATCAAAACCAAGCACCGTAATATCTTTCATTGGTGGAGTTAGAATAAGTCTTTCTAAATTATTACCAAACACTTCAATAGCGGAAGTTTCCGCGCCTTCCTTAAGCTGTGTTCTAATTTCTCTTTCGATACTAGGGAAAATAAGTCTCTTATAACTGTCTTTGATCGCCTCTCTGACAATATCAGCAGCCTCTTCATTATCCCCCTTAATAATCTTCTTTTCTAAATAATGCAGAATAAAATCATTATCCACTGTTATATTAACGGTTAGAATCCCCTCTTTTTCTCCTCTATTTATTGCAAGAACTCGATGCGATTTAATAAACTTAATTCTTTCTACATAATCATAATACATTTCATAAAGTCCATTATCATCCACAACATCTTTTTTCTTTTTTGTCATAATAGTTCCATAATTATATACATTACTTCTTATATATTTACGATAACTAGCATTATCACTAATCCACTCTGCAATAATATATTTGGCTCCTTCAATAGCTTCATCTATATTTTTGACATTAGTATTTAAATAAGCTGCAGCAATCTTGTTTATATTAACTATTTTAAAAGACATAATTATTTTAGCTAAAGGTTCCAAACCATTTTTAATAGCTTCTGTCGCTTTTGTCTTCTTTTTTTCTTTATATGGTCTATAAATATCCTCTACTTCGACAAGTTTAGTAGCCCTTTTTATACTATCTTGTATTTCTTTAGTTAGTAATCCTTTTTCAGCAATAAGTCTTAAGACATCTTCCTTTTTTTTAGATAAATTAACTTCATATTTATAGTATTCCTCAATATTTCTAATTTGCTCTTCATCAAGTGCACCTGTTGCTTCTTTTCGATACCTAGCTATAAAAGGAACAGTATTTCCATCTTCTAATAATTTTAATACTGCCACGATTTGATTACTTTTAATATTTAAATTACTAGCTATTTTATCTATAATATCATTATTTATCATTTAAAATCACTCCTAATATTTGCAAAATTAATACTATTTTTGCCATACTTATCTCTTATTTCATCAATCACTGCTTGTAACTTATCGGCACTACTATCTTGTAAATTATCATCAAACAATGATAATTGTCTTTGACGTTTAGAAGATAAATCGCCAATAAAAACGCAAATGCTTCTTATTCCATCTTCCTTGTTCCAAATTTTATTAAAAATTCGCAAAGCATTATCAAATATTTCCTCGTCAGTAGATACACAATTATCTAATTTTTCTTGTTTACTAACTTTGCTAAAATAGTCATATTTTATCCACACACCTACTACATTTGCAAACATTTTATTGTCTCTTAATTTTCTAGATACATCCATTGCTAATTCTAAAATTACCCTTTTAATCTTAACAACATCATGGTAATTATAAGAAAGAACTGTGGAAGAAGAAATACTCTTTACTGTTTCTTTTTCATAATAAACAGGACTATTATCAATTCCATTAGCATAATCATGCATTATTTTTCCAGTTGATTTAAACCTATTCAATAAAAGATTAATGTCTGTATGCGCCAAATCCCCTATCGTATGAATATTCATTTCATGGAGCCGTTTACTACTAGCACGTCCAATCATAAAAAGATTTTCTACTGGTAACGAAAACATTTTACTCTCTATCTCATCACTAAATAAAGTGTGGACCTTATTTGGTTTTTCAAAATCCGAAGCCATTTTAGCAAGCAATTTGTTATTTCCTACTCCCACATTTACTGTAAAACCAAACATTTTATATATATCATTTTTTATTTTATATGCTAACTTAATAGGATCGCCAAACAAATTACAACTTCCCGTATAATCCAAGAAACACTCATCAATCGAATATCGTTCTATTATATCAGTATATTTACTTAAGTATTTATACATTTGATCCGAATAACTTTTATATAATTTAAAATCTGGTGGATAAACTTCTAAATATGGGCATTTTTTTCTTGCTGAATATATTGGTTCGGCCGTCACTACACCACGTAGTTTACAAGGATTACTTTTAGCTAGAACAATACCTTTTCTCTCTTTTTCATTTCCCCCTATAATAGCATATCTAGTTCGGATATCTACCTTACTTCCCTTCTTAAGCATTTCAGTAGCGGTCCAACTAAGAAAAGCATTATTAACATCAATATGTAAAATTATTCTATTCATTTTATACCTCGATATAATAATTTGTTTTATAAATATCATCGCTAATTTTAAGATATACTGTATATTTTCCCTTTAAACCAGTAAGATTAATATATTTAATATCTTCGACAAGATATATTCTTTTATCTAAAAACTTATCCAAAATAAAATAAATTTCTTTACTACTACTATTATTTATAACTCTAATTCGATTGACATCCATATCTATTAAAATATCATCTGGCATATTACTTTCATAACCAAGTAGTGAAATATTTTCCTTATACATGTCCGTTTCATTAAGAGTTCCAAATCTACAACCTTTGATTAATTTATAATTACTAGTATTATTATAAAAATTATGATTGATATAAATATCAAAACTATAATCTATTTTTATTAACTCCTCATCATCTAATTGATAATAATCACTATCTTTACCAACAATAATCTTTCCATCATTGACAAATAGACTATCATATCCATCATTTTTAATATATTCTTTAACAACACCACCGGTCTGCATATCTATTTCATATATCTTATCACTTAAAATTAGAATATTATCGTCGTAAATGGCACTAGTACCATAATATGGTGAGGCAGGAATGTACTCGTTATATATCTTACCCAAAAAATTCATCTTATAAAGTGATATTGCTTGACCATCTTCTGTCAATTTATTGCTTCCAATTACTATTTTTGAATCATCTAAAAAAGTAATATTACCATAATAATGATCATTCAAAAACCATCTTACTTCACCACTTTGATCAATAGCATATGGGTAATTAGTATTAATAAAAGTAAAGTTATTTGCTTTTTGAATAGAATTATCAATAATAAAATCACTTGGCAAACCATCCGTTTTAATATTGATAATGCTCTCATCACTAGCAGCTCGTAAAACAACCGTATTGTTATAATTAGCATAAAGACCATATATAGGAATTAAATGATATTTATCTTTTTCAAAACTATAATTTATATCACTTTTGCCATCTTTACTCTTTATCGAAATATCAACAGCAACATAATCATCTGTCTCAAACATAATTATCGCTGTAAGAGGACTATTACCATAAGGGTTAATAATAATATTGGGATTATCAATATCATACCCATAACTTGTAAAATATTTCTCCTGATTTTCCTGAACTAGTAAAATATCTTTTTCTTTTTTGATTTCTTGATCACCAGTAACCAATATTGATCCTAATACTGAAACAATTATCACTACAAGAATAAAGATTCCCACTAATATATATATTTTCTTCATACCTACCACTTCACTTATTATACAATAAAATTAATAATTTTTAAATAAATTCCCATAATAATAATATAATTTAATAAAAGGAGGAAATATGAGTTTAAAAAAAATAAAAGTTATAGCCGTATTTGGTATCTTTATAATTTCTTTCATAGCACATTTTGCTTATGATATATTTCCAAATATTATTTTTTCATTTTTCTTTCCTGTCAATGAAAGTATTTGGGAGCATATGAAAATACTATTTACTTCCCCTATTCTATATGGAATAATAGATTATATTTTATTGACTAAAAAGAAGTTATCATTTCATAATTTTCCCTTTCAATTATACTTTACATCCTTTATAAATGTTCCTATCTATCTAATTATTTATTTACCATTATACAAGTTAATCGGCGAAAACCTTTTCATATCAATATCATTGATGTTTATGGTTTATGCTTTTTCACAATACATAAGCTACCATATCTTGAAAGACAAAAATTATAAAATACTAAATAGTCTTGCTATTCCTATTATTATTCTCATATATTTCGGCTTTATCTACTTAACATATAATCCATTACATAACTATATCTTCTACGATACCACTAAAAATCAATATGGAATAGAAAGGTCCCCAAAATAAGAAAGGAAATACTATATTTTTAAGTATTTCCTTACTGCTTGATAACTACCTAACATACCAACTGTCACACCAATTCCAAGTAGTAAGAGCGATATCATATAAATAAATGGAACCGGATTTACTAGTGTAGCTAGAGTAAATAACTCGCCATCAAAGAAATCAAATAATGTTGTATAACCAAAAATAACTATAACAATAGGTATAATAGAACCTAATATTCCAATAAATAAACCTTCAATAATAAATGGTATTTTAATAGATATATTAGAAGCCCCCACTAATCGCATAATTTCTATCTCTCTTTTTCTCGAATAGATGGCAAGTTTAATAGTATTAGCAATTAAAAATGCTGTAACTAATATAAGGGCAATAACAGCTCCTAAACATATCTTTTCAATCGCATTAAAAACCACTACAAGCTTATGGACAATATCTTCACCATAATTAATATTATTAATCTTATCCTTTGTAAAAGATAAATTTTTAACTTCTTGTACTGTATTATCAATCTTCTCAATATCTTTAACCTTAAACATATAACTATCTAACAAAGGATTAGTCTCTTCCGTCCAACTATCTACCGTCGTAGCAAACACATCATCGCCCTCTTTTAATTCGTCAGCAGATTCAACTTTAGATTTAAATTCAATACTAGAAATTTCAATATTATCTACTGTCTTCAGTTCGTTTAAAATTCTTTCACTGTCATCTTTTGTAGTATCACCTTTCAAAAACATAACAACCGTAACATCTTTTCTTATAGAATTAGAGAAGTTTTCTACGTTAGCGGATAATACAAGCGAAACCGCTACTACTATTAAAGTTATAGTTATACAAGAAATGGAGGCAAGAGAAAGAGAAAAATTTCTAAATACCCCATGTATAGCATCCCTAAAATATCTTTTTACTGATCTAAAACCTCTCATTATAATAGCTTCCTTTCTCTACATCTTTAACTAGTCTTCCATGATCTAAAATTACAACTCTTTTTTTCATTTTATCGACAATATCTCGATCATGAGTAGCCATTATAATCGTCGTTCCTAGTGAATTAACTTCCTCTAGAACTTTCATAATCTCCATCGACGTATCTGGATCTAAATTACCTGTCGGTTCATCACAAATAAGTAATTTAGGGTTATTCACTATTGCTCTAGCTATTACTACCCTCTGTTGTTCACCACCAGATAGCTGATCTGGAAATTGTCTAACTTTATTTTTTAATCCTACCAAATTTAATACGTCCATAACTCTTTTATGGATTTCTTTTTTATCATATCCTAAAACTTCCATAGCAAAAGCTACATTTTCATAAACAGTAAGTTTAGGAAGTAATTTAAAATCTTGAAATACAACACCTAGTTTTCTTCTAAGAACATAAACTTTTCGGTTTTTAAGTTTGGCCACGTTAATTCCGCCAATTATAATTGACCCTTTATCAGGTTTTTCCTCTCTATATAACATCTTAATTAAAGTTGATTTACCACTACCAGATGCTCCTATTACAAAAACAAATTCACCCTTTTTAATACTAAGATTAAAATCATATAAAGCAACCGTTCCCGTTTTATAAGTTTTCTGTACATCACTAACTCTTATTAACTCCATACTACGAAACCTCCATACATCTGTAATAATAATTATATCATTTTTACCATTAATTTAAAATAGATTTATATATTTTTACACATTTTTCCATAATTATGTATATTATTCCCCCAATACTTTATAATACTAGAAAAAGATCCCCTACATATTTTTATCATCTTAATTATTCCATTATAAAATAGCCTCACGTTCACTTACTTCGTAAGCATCACATACTAAAAAGAATATATTTTTATCAATTTGACGTAATCCCTCTTTAACTAAAAAATAATTCCTACTGGGAACAACTGCTAAAAATAAAACCTGCTTTCCATTAGAAAAGCCTCCTTTAGCATCAATCACTGTTATTCCTGTTTTAGATAGTGATAATAGAAAATCTTTTATTACATCATTATTCTCTTTATTAGCAACAATATAGAAAGCTTTACTTTTAGAAATGCCTAATAAAACTTTATCTGTAAATATTGATATCAAATAAGAAACTAATATAGCATACAAAATAATATCCCATGAAAATACTATTTTTCCAATGATAATTATTACAGCATTCACAATAAGTCCCGCTTTTCCCATTGAAATTTTGCAAAATTTACAGATAATACTAATAATGACATCAGTGCCTCCTGTTGAAAAGCTACTCTTATAAATTAGTCCATAACCTATCCCCGCTAAAACACCACCAAATATTGCAACAACTATCGTCTCCATATTTCCTAAATCAATATATCTAGTAACTAAACTAGTAGCTTCCACAAAAATTGGATAAACAAAAGCTCCGACAACTTGATTTTTAACATCTTTAGGCCCAAGTACAAAATATGCCACAATTAATAAAACAACATTTGACACAAGAATAAAAATTGACGGATCAATCCCAAACTGACTGAAAACGATAGCCAGCCCACTAACACCAAAGCAGACAATGTTATAATTCAAAAAAAACAAATTAAAAGCAAAAGCTACAATGAGAGAGCCCATAATTAACATAAAATAGCGTTTCCCTCTGTTTTTTCTTTCAATTTCTTCCATAATATTTCTAATTTTCAATTTTTTAAACCAACGCATTTTCAACTCCTACTACCTACCACTTTTAACCCCATATTCAAGCATTTCTTCAATTTCGCCATTTAAAATAGCATCTACATTACTGGTTTCGTAATTAGAATCATTATCTTTAACTAAAGTATAGGGACATAAAACATAACTTCTTTTTGAGTTTCCAAAACTATTAGAAAGTAATTTTCCTTTCAAATCACTAATTTTTTCTTCTTGTTTTTCCCTTTCTTTTAGATAAAGTTTACTTTTTAATATTTCTAAAGCTTTCTCTCTATTTCTAATCTGACTTCTTTCGTTTTGACAAGTAACTACTATTCCTGTAGAAAGATGGGTTATTCTTACCGCTGAATCAGTTGTATTAACACCTTGTCCACCAGGACCACTACTACGATAAATATCAACCCTAATATCGTTTTCATTAACTACAATATCAATATTTTTGTCAATTTCGGGCATCACATCGACAGCCGCAAAAGAAGTATGTCGTCTCTTGTTAGCATCAAAAGGACTAATACGAACCAAGCGATGAACACCTTTTTCTCGTTTTAAATAGCCATAAGCGTACCGTCCATTCACCTGAAACATAATCGACTTGAAACCAGCCTCATCACCTTCTTGACTATCCAAAACACTGATATTATACCCCTTTGTTTGTGAATATCGACTATACATTCTATAAAGCATGTTTACCCAATCGCATGATTCTGTACCACCCGCTCCAGCATGAATTTCTATTATAGCATTACCATCATCATATTCGGCATTCAAATAAGTTTGAGTACTGAGCTTATTTACTTTTTCCTTTAACGATATTAATTCCTCTTCTAATAGTTTTTTTATTTCAATATCATCGTTTGTACATTCCATAACTAATTGATAATTAATTTCTATTGAAGAGGTGAGCAAAGATAAATCATCGACAATCTTTTTAAGCTCACTCAATTCTTTAGTCAAAAGATCAGCTCTTTCCTTATCAGTCCAAAAATCTTTTTCTAGCATTATAGCATTAATTTCTTGTTCTCTATTTTTCTTGCCTTTTAAGTCAAAGAGACCTCCCTAATTCCAAAATTTGCTCGTATAAATCTTTATATTCTTTTTTCAACTCAAATAATTCCATTTTAATCACCATTATAAGTATACATTAATCTGTCAAAAAAAGAAAGATATTTAAATATTTATTGACACTAAAAAATGTTAATGATACTATTAAAATATAATTGGGAGGTAAATTATGCATAAAAAAAATTATCTCATTGTTGGAACCATCATCTTTTTCTTTACTGCCCTTATTATATTACTAACATTAAATAAAAAAGAAAGTACCTGGATCGAAGATGTACAAAAAGCCTCTTCCTATGAAATAAACATTACAAATTGCGACGGTAGTCAAACAAAAATAAACAACAATGTCATCAATAACATAGAAAAATATTGGTCAAAATTATCAAACAATGGTCCCTGGACTGGTGACAATACTATATGTTACCCAACAATATCGATAAATTATGATAATAAAGACAGTAAAATACTGATAATAGACGATGATTCTCTCGTTTTTAATAATGTCTATTATGTCAATGCTAGAGAATTAATTACATATTTAAATAGCCAAAAACAATAAATATCAGATAAAAAAGAGACAGCTAAATGTCTCTTTTTTATCTATTAGCATCATACATATCAATAATCTTCTTAAATTCATCTAAAGCATCTTGAATAACTTGTGGATCACTTAAATCGACTCCCGCTACTTTTAAAGAATCAAGTGGTGACTTACTAGAACCACATTTAAGAAACGCAATATAAGATGCAATGGCACCATCATCATTAGCCAAAATTCTCTTCACGATACTAGTAGCGGCACTAAGGCCCGTCGCGTATTTATATACATAAAAATTATAGTAAAAATGTGGTATCCTTTCCCATTCATATCGTATTTCATCATCGACAATAACATCAGGCCCAAAATAGAATTTATTTAAGTCATAATAAATAGTCGAAAGCTTATTAGCCGTCAAAACTTCCTCATTATCACATTTATCTGATATGATTTTTTCAAATTCAGCAAACATTGTCTGTCTATAAATTGTAGCCTTATATAATTCCATCAACCTATTAAGAATTGACAATTTTTCTTTCTTACATTTACTGTGCTCTAACATATAATAGCTAAGTAGCAGTTCATTAACAGTAGAAGCTACTTCGGCGACAAAAATTTTATATTCACTATCTTGATAGTTATTATTACTTCGTGAATAATAACTATGCATAGAATGGCCGATTTCATGAATTAATGTTGACATATCACTGTATTTATCTTGATAGTTAAGTAAAATATAAGGATATGTATCATATGAACCACCAGAATATCCTCCCGTTCTTTTATTTTTAGTCGGATAGACATCTATCCATCTATTATCTAAAGCCTCTTCTACTTTTCTTGTATATTCATCACCAAAAATTTTAAGAACATCAAGGATAATTTTTTTAGCCTCTTCATACTCATATCGACCTTCAAATTCATCAACAATAGGAACGTAAGCATCATATAAATGAAAGTCTTTTAATTTAAGGACTTCCTTTTTTAATTTATAATATTGATAAAGATACATAATATTTTTATGAACAGTGGCAATCAAATTATCATATACCTTAAGAGAAATATTATCAGCAAAAAGTGACATTTCGATAGCGGAATCATATTTCTTAATTTTAGCTTCTATTGATAATACCTTCATATATGTAGATAATAATGAAGCAAAAGTATTAGTATACTTTCTGTATTCTTCATATAGAGTTACAAAAGCACCCTTGCGAACATTTCTATCGATACTTTCAATATATAACGAATATCCGCTATTAGTCAGTTCAACTTCTTTACCGTCTTCATTTACTATCATCCCAAAAGACATATCACAATCTTTAAATAACTCATAAGTCTCATAGCAATTACCAAATATTCTACTAACACTAGATAATAACTTTTCCTCTTTATCTGATAGCACATGTTCTTTATATCGATATATTTCTTTTAATACAATTTCATAGTCTTTAAGTTCCGGTATCAATTCATAATATTTTTCAATGACAGAATATTGACATTTTAAAATATTCGGTACTACAAAATAACTCTTTTTTCGATAATTACTTCGTAAATTATTTACTCTTTCTAACAATTCTTGTCTTTCATTATTAGAAGTATCTAAATCAAAGGATAAACTAGCATATACATATAATTTATCTAAAATTCTTTCTATTTCATAAGAAAGCTTTACTGTCTCATAAAAGTTTTGAGCACCATCTAACATTGTTTCTTCATAACAAGTAAGATCCTTTATCTTATCTTGTGCATATAAGTAGTCTTTTTCAAATATAGAAAGATCACTATATATTTTTTCTAAATTCCACGTATATTTAACATCTAAACTATTTCTTTCTCTCATCTTTATCCTTTCTATACATTAAATCTAAAATGACAAATGTCTCCATCTTGCATTACATAATCCTTACCTTCAATTCTCATTTTTCCATTTTCCCGAACTTTTATCTCATTACCACAAGTAATCAAATCACTATAAGACATAACTTCTGCCTTAATAAAACCACGTTCAAAGTCAGAATGAATAATTCCTGCACACTCTGGAGCTTTCATTCCCTTCTTAAAAGTCCATGCTCTAACTTCATCACTACCAACAGTAAAGAAAGTAGCCAGCCCTAACAATTTATAAGTTTTATCAATCAACTTATCTAATCCGCTAGCATCAATACCCAACTCGCCTAAAAAAACTTTCTTATCATCATCATCAAGTTCTGCTAATTCACTTTCAATTTTAGCCGAAATAATCACAACTTCACTATTTTCTTTTTGAGCATATTCAATTACTTTATTAGTATAAACATTACCATTAGAAATATTCTCTTCTCCAACATTAGCAGCATAAATAATTGGTTTCAAAGTAATTAAATTAAAAGAACTAATTATTTTTTTCTCTTCCTCATCAAGATTCATCTTCCTCACAGGAATATTTTTTTCTAAAGCTGATTTTATTCTTTCTAATAATTCAATTTCCTTTAGATCATAAACATTTTTTGTTGTCATAGCTTTTTTGCTTATTTTTCCAATCCTCGATAAAATAATTTCCAAATCTGAAAGAATAAGTTCGATATTAATAACTTCGATATCACGAAGAGGATCAATACTACCATCAACATGAATAATATTATTATCTTCAAAACATCTAACTACCTCTACTAAAGCATCGACTTGTCTAATATGCGACAAAAACTTATTTCCAAGTCCTTCTCCTACACTAGCTCCCTTTACTAAACCTGCAATATCAATAAATTCATAAGTAGTAGGAATTGTTCGTTCGGGCAAGTATATATTCTCCAGAACTTCCACTCTTTCATCAGGAACAGTAACTATTCCCACATTAGGATCAATGGTAGCAAATGGATAATTAGCCGCTAAAATATTTTTTTTAGTAATAGCATTAAATAAAGTTGACTTTCCCACATTAGGAAGCCCTATAATACCAGCAGTCAAACTCAATTAACATCACTTCTTTCTCTACCATTATATTATAGCAAAAAAGATTATATTTAACAATAAATATCTTAACAATTAACCAAAAGATACTAGTCTATGATAGAGGAAACGCTTCAAAATATTCGAATCTGATCGTTAAGAAAATATCTGATAATTATACAAAAAAAGAAAAGAAATTTCTTACTTTTCTTAAATATTATCTTCTTTTTTCTTTACTTTTTTATAATAATATATGATCGATCCTGCAATAGCGGCAGCACCAATTACAGAAGCGGCTATTATAAAAGTTGTTCCTGTTTTAGGATTTTCTACTTCTTTACAAGAATAATAAACCACATCATGGAAGTCAGCACCATTAATTTTTACATTGACACTATTTTTATCTGGTGTACAATCTTTCTTTGTTGGTGAAACAACATTTTCAGAATATCCATCTTCTAGATCCTTTTTATTCCAAGGATTAGCTTCATTATTATCAAATTCAACACGCTCCGTCGTTCCTTCATAATAATAATCAATTACTGCATTAAATTTTTCCTCACATGGAAGCTTATAAGTTCTTAAATATAAAGCTGGTGATAAAACTGAAGATTGAGCACTTTCCCCTGCGTGCCATACTATATCAAAAGGTTCAACATCAGCATTACCATTTTGATCTGCATTAATTATTCTCCTAATACTCATGTAATAATAATCATCCGCATAAGATGAAGAAAACTGCACAAAATGTGGTAAAGCTGAAGCCTTGACCATTGCGTCGATTTGTGAATCGGATAAGTCGACAGCTCCATCACTACCTTCTTCAATAGCACCAGAACCCTCGATTTCAAACCATTTTCCGTGCGAAAAGTAACGGTAGATAGAGTCACCATTTATTTCTTCATAAATCCTTGATGAAGTAGTCTTGCTAGAAGACTCGGGAATATCAAAAGTTACAATATTATCAGAAGTTGCCACATCATGATAACCTTCATAAAA
>JAGHHB010000055.1 GCA_017887885.1 Bacilli bacterium
CATCTAGTTCATTTTTATCTTTAGTTTCTAATAATTTCTTAAATACTTGATATATATTTTCTTTGCCATATTTCTCTATTAAATCTTGAAATGTTTGATAATCAAAAGATTCTAATTCTTTTATTTTTTCAATAAGCATTGTTATCTTTTTCATTTGTAACCTCCACAGTAAACAGTTTATTATTTTATCATACTCATTTTTGAAAGTCAATAAAAAAATTTAAAGCCTATAATCTTTAAATTTTTACTATTTTAATAATAAAGTCTATGTTAGTACAAAGCTGTATTCCTCACAGTAATATTACATTAATTTAAAATTTTTAGATAGTTCGTCTAGAGAGGTAATTAATTTATCTGCTTCTGTCCAAGTTTTAAGTTTTACTCCTGAAGCATATTTATGACCACCACCACCATAAGTAGTTGCAATTTGATTAACATATGGTCCGACTGATCTAATATTGACTCTGATCAAATTATTTTTAATGTCTTCAGAAAGAAATACCCAGATGATAATTTCATCGACAAATTTGAGATTATTAATCATATTTCCAGCGGCAGCACTATCGACTTCATATTCTTTCATGATTTTGTCGGTTAATTTAATATAAGCAACACCATTATCTGTTAGAGTTAAATTTTGATAGATAAAACCTTCAAACTTAACTTCCGCAAGTGGTCTTCGATACAGATTCTTATATAATGATGTAAAATTAATTTTAGTTTCTTCAAGCAATTTAGTTACCAACCTGAAAGTTTTAATACTGGTGTATTCATGTAAAAATCTGTCGGTATCGCCAACGATACCCAAATATAATTTTTCACCTTGACTTTTTGAAAGTGTAATTTTATTAATAAAAGCAAATTCTAGTATTAATTGACTGGTGCTACACGCCTCTTCATCGATGAGTTCAATATCAGCATATTTTTCTATAAATGGGTGATGATCAATTTTAATAATATAATTAAAATTGTGGATATTAATATTGTCGATTCTTTTAATATCAGGAGTATCAAGAACAATTAAAAGAGATTCTTTAGTTTCAAGCTCCTCACTTTTATCGCTATTGCCAAAAAATTTAAATCGACTAGCAGGATTTCCTACACAATACACTTTTTTTTCAGGAAACAAATTTAATATAATTTCTTTAAGAGCAAATTGAGAACCTAAAGCATCAGGATCTGCTCCTATATGTCTAGCTATAACGATAGTATTATATTTTTTTATCTGTCGATATATTTGTTTATATATATTCATTTTAACCTTGCAATACTAAAGAATAAGTATCTTTAGCAATCATGAGTTCCTCGTTAGTTGGGATAATATAAGCTGGAATCTTTGAGTCATCGGTAGTAATCTTTTGCTCTATACCTCTGACCTCATTAGCCTCATTATCTACTTTAATACCAAGAATAGCCAATTTATCTAGAACCTGTTTTCTCGTCATTACTGAGTTTTCTCCAACTCCTGCAGTGAATATAATTGCATCACATCCACCTAATAAGACATAGTATTTAGCAATATACTCTACAATTCTTTTTACATACATGTTTTGAGCAAGCAAGCACCTTTCATTACCATTTTTAATACCGTCTTCAATGTCTCTTGAATCATTACTAATACCACTTATACCTAAAAGTCCACTTTGTTTGTTTAATACATCGTTCATTTCTTTAGGAGACATACCTGTTTTCTCCATTGCATATGTAACAACGGTAGCATCCATATCTCCACATCTTGATCCCATAATTAATCCTGCATTTGGAGTTAGACCCATCGAAGTGTCCACGCATTTTCCATTTTCTATTGCGCAGATTGAAGCACCATTACCAATATGACAAGTAATAAGTTTAGTATCCATTCTTCCTAGTATCTCGTTCATTCTTTGAGATACATACTTATGACTTGTGCCATGAGCACCATATTTTCTTATCCCAAATTCTTTATACCAAGTATATGGAACAGCATACATAAATTCTTCCTCTTTCATTGTTTGATGAAAAGCCGTATCGAAAACTACTGTTTGTAGCGCGTTAGGCATAACATCTTTCGCTGCCTTAATACCAATGATAGCAGCAGGATTATGAAGTGGAGCCAGACTAGATAATTCTTCAATTTTCTCAATAACTTCATCAGTAGCAATTTCTGTTTTATTAAAATATGCTCCTCCTTGAACAATTCTATGCCCTATTCCTTTAATTTCATCAAGTGAAGAAACAATTTTATTATTAGTTAGTTCATCTATCAATATTTGAAAAGCCACTTTATGATCAGGAAGACTCTTTTCTTTGCGGATTTTTTCTCCGTTTAATTTGATAGTATAAAAACTATTATCAATACCAATTCTTTCAAATACTCCACTAATTAAAATATCTTCGCTAGGCATTTCAAATCCCGTAAATTTTAGTGATGAACTGCCAGCATTAACAGATAATATTATCATTAACAACACCTCTTTCTTATAAATTTTATTATATCAACTTATAAAATAAAAAACAATTTTATTATTTTATAAGTTCTCTTATGGTTTTCTAATTCTTACTTTAGACTTTCTCTTTTCTGGATTAAAAGCTACTTTTTCATTTGTATAGTTGTTAGTAGTAACACGCTCATCTGTTACTTCTTGTGACTTTGTTGATGACTCTTCTCTTTCTATATTTTTAAGCTCTAATTTATAATTATCTTTATCAACAATGAGATCAGTTATAGTCTTAAGTGAACAAAATAATCCACTTGAAGCTATGGCAACTCCAAATATAATATTCCACTTACTAAATATGTCAGCCACTAAAGGAATTATTAAAATACCTATTCCTAAAGCTATAGTACACAATGTCGTTATAAGTACAATAATCTTTTTCTTTTTCTCTTTTTTAAACTTCTCTTCTAAAAATTTCAATTTATGCAAATAATTATCCATCATTTAAAACCTCCATAGCACTAGATAATTTATTGTTATATTAAAATTAACAATTATTCAAATATAATAATATATAAATATTGAAAAGTCAATAAAAAGTATATCAAACTTCTTCTTTTAGCTAAAAAATTAGCATAACTTTATTCTAATTCATTCATTAATAGTGGAAGGATTTGTTTTTTTCTAGATACAACTCCTTTTAAGAATACTCCCTGTTCAACTTCTTTAATTGAGAAAGCTGCTTCTAAAATATCACGGGCTTTTTCACTAAATAAAACATATGTTCCGTTTTTAATAACATCCGTAATAAACAGGCAAACAAATAGATAATTGTTACTTTCAGATACTGTATTTAGAAGCTCTATATAACTATCTTTTTCTGTCATAACATCATTTATATCGATCGTTATAACTTGTCCTAGCCCAATTTTATAGTCACCAAATTGATAATTCTTATAATCCTTATAAAGCACTTGCTCTCTTGTCATACCACTAAGTGTAGATCCAGCTTTTAACATATCATAGCCATATTTTTTATAATCAACTTTGGCAATTTTACTAAGCTGTCTAGTTGCTATTCTATCATATTCAGTAGTAGTGGGAGAGTTTAGAATTAAAGTATCGGATAATATACCAGATAACATAAGTCCGGCCATATTTTTAGGTATTGATACACCATTTTCTTTATATAATAGATAAATAATCGTATTAGTACTACCTACGGGCATGTTACGAAAGCTAATTGGCATATTTGTTCCAATTGTTCCAATGTTATGATGATCTATAATTTCAATTATATTGGCATCTCCTAATCCAATAGCACTTTGTTCATAAGAATTATGATCCACTAAAATAACATTTTTTTTATGATTAAATCCAACATCAGAAAGTCTAATAATACCCATACATTTATTTTTTTTATTTAAAACAGGATAATAACTATATCTTGTTTTATTAGCAATACTAATAAATTCATTTATGTTATCATTTTCATTAACACAAAGAACTTTTTCAGTATTAAGAATAGTAGTAACACTATTACACAAATTAAATACTTTCGTCGTCTCGAGAGTATTATATGGAGTGACAATAACATTTACTTTTTTCTTTTTAGCAATCGTAAGATGTTCTTTTTTTATTTCACCATTACCAGTAATAACAATTAATTTAATTCCTGAATTAACTGCATATTCTAGGATACTATTTCTATTTCCTACAATTAAAATGCTATTACTATCTAGTTTGGCCTCCTCAATAAAGGTTGTACTTCGGTATCCTGCTACTAGAAGTGTTCCTAAAATATGATCGTCAAATTTTAAAATATGTCTCCCTTTAACCACTTCGCAAATATTATCATATGTAGCATCGACATAACTATAATTAAAAGAAAATTGATCTTTAGCAATATCTTTCATCCCTAAAATTCCCAGTAAATTTTTAGAACTATCAACAACAGGAATTTTGCTTATTCCCACTTTATTCATTCTATAGTAGGCTTCGTATATAGAGTCATCTTCTCCAACGGTATAGTTTTTAGTATAATTTAAATCTTTGATTTTAATATTTACATCATTTAGGAAAATAGGCTCTTTTACATTAAAATAATTAAGGGCAAATTTTGACTCTAAATTGATAGAACTAAGTACAGCAGGAACAGTATTAAACCCTAGTTTATTTTTCAAATAAGATAACGTAATGGCAGAAGTCACACTATCTGTATCAGGATTTCGATGACCAAAAATATATATCTTTTCCATTACTATCCTCCTAATAAATCCTTCTTTTATTTTTACTGTATTCTTCGAAAAGTTCTATACATTTTGGCCTATCTATTTCTTTCATCGCCAAAATATTAACATTTTCATTTTTTATATATTTATAAATAAAATCATCGCGAAAGCCAATTTTTTTAGCATCTTCTAGCGTTGTTCCATAATAGACTGTTTTAATATTTGCCCATATAATTGCCGATAGACACATCGGACAAGGATATCCTGTCGCATATAAAGTACATTCTGCAAGGTCATGTGTTTTAAGTTTTTTACTAGCTTTTCTTATAGCCATTATTTCAGCATGTGCGGTAGGATCATGTTTTTCTAAAACAAGATTAGAAGCAATACTGATAATTTTTCCTTCTTTATTAATAATCGCGGCTCCAAAAGGACCACCTTTATTTTTGTTCATTGTTTTTCTTGCTTTAGCTACCGCTAAATCCATTATATTCACAAATATCAACCCTTCCGTATTTTATATTTAACATTATAACATTAAAATAATATTTTTGAAATAGCATTGTTAATATTTATTTTTCAAAAACTAAATTATCGCTTTTTATTTTTTATCTTTCCATTCATGATATAGTATATCTTTCAAAACTAACATACTATCTAATTCATTGTATCCATAATTAGAACTTATACTATCTAGCATCTTTCTGATTATTACTGAATATTTGGCTATATCTACTTTGTGAGGATATGTCGCCAATACAGGATATTTTTTACTCCAAGTAGTAGTCCAGTTAATTTTAGCTTCAGCTTCTTCATTAGTACCTTTTATTACTTCTTCAATCTCATTAATATCAATATTAAAATCTATCAATTCATCCAAAGATAGCTTATATAATTTTGCTAATTTTTTCGCTTGATAAATATCGGGTAGGCTCTCACCTGTTTCCCATTTAGATATTGTTTGTCTACTTATTCCTAATTTTTCAGCAACAGTTTCTTGTGATAATCCAGTTTTTTTTCGTGCCTGAAACAAATTGTTTCCAAAATTCATTTTATCTACCTCCCAATCAAGTGTAGCAACATATTAACCATTTTTCCACCAATTTTACTTTACAAATTATCTCTTTTTATTAACACTTATTTTTATAATCTTAATTTAAATGTCTTTGGTGCGTATTTGTATGCTATAAATAATGAAATTAATGAATATACTACACAAAAAATAATGGTTGCAATTCCAAAAGATAATGTAGGAAGTTGTATCTGTATCATATACCAACAAACAAAATAAGTTATTCCCTGTACTACTTTATATGTACTACTTTTCATCTCTGTATTTACATTATAAGGTTGAAGTAAATAGTACATTACTAAATAATGAACGGAAAAAAATATACTCATTGTAATTATAGATACTATTAAAACTACATAATTCAATTGATTATCTGTTCCTCCTGTTAAGTACAGTAATATAGCAAATCCTACTCCTATTATTGTAGATGGCAATAAGTTAATTACAATTAAAGTTTTTAATCTTTCCTTAAACATCCCAAGTATTACTTTCGGTGTTCTATATATTCTATATGTTAGCATACTATGATCACAATTCATAAACATTGCTTGTGTAACAGATGAGCTTCTATTTAAACAATACATTATAAAAACGAAATATGGTAAAGAGATCATTAATAGTTCGTTTATTTTATTTTTAAATTCAGTATTTACCTCAATACCAATAATAATCGCAATAAATACGATCAAAATAGCAACAGCCTGTTTTTTTACTGCTTGTGTTAAAATTTTTCGATGTCTTTTTACAAATAAATCATGAAAGTATGCAAAATCAGATTTATTACTTGTATAGCTCCTATCTAATTCTATTTGTTTTAGAGTAGCATTCTTTATTACTTCAGCTTCAGTCTTTTTTTCTTGTCTATATATGTTAGGCTCTGTTAGTATTTGCCTATACATTTTTCTATAATCATTAAAATTATGTATTCTAACTAAACTGTAAACACCTAGTATTATGGAAAAAGTAAATACAAACAAGAAAATAATTTGTGTTATTGTAACATTTATTGCGGGTAATCCATAGGCCATTAATAAGCATATTCCTACAAATCCCCATACTAATTTTGTTGGTAAGTTCTCATTTGCTACCTTGTTGTTTTTTCTGAAGTTATAGATACTATAATTCATCACAATTAGTTTTATCGCTACTATAAAAAATGGCAATGCAATCTGTATCCATAAAGGAATGCCTACCATCATTCCAAATAATATTGTAAATGGTAAAAAGCCGATAATTACTTTTAACAGTTGACAATAATAATTGGATAAACCATATTCTCGTGCATTTATATTCATTAAAATAATAGCATAGTATTTATCTTTTGTTGGATTAAGCATATATGTATTTAATATTCCACCACATAGTGTTAAAAATGTAAATATATGTATAAACACATCTGCTTGCTTCATATTATACCAAGACAATACTCCTAATATCATTGCGGCCATATATATAATTTTCCCAATAAAAATACTTATTATTTCATATAATATACTTATAATAGTTGCAAGTATTTTTATCCCTCTATTTTTATATAGACTATTTGGTAATATTTTTCTAATAATTGGAAGTTGTTTTATTGAATAAATAATACTATTTGTTCGATAGGTATTTTTTAGTTTAAAGGAAGTTATAAATGTTTTTATCATTTTTTATTCCCCCTTTAATGCTTCGATTATTTTATTTTTTAAATTTTTATTGTCGATATCATTCTTATCTATTTCCTCTAAAATTCCTTTATTTAGGATAACAATTTCATCACATAAATCTAATGCTAATTCCATAATATGTGTAGAAAAGATAATAATATGATCTTTCTTTATTTCTTTTAACATTTGTTTCATTTCTTCAGCTACTACAACGTCAAAAGAAGTCAATGGTTCATCTAATAATAGTACATTAGGACTTGCAATTATATTTACAAGCATTTGCATTTTATTTTTCATTCCATGTGAATAATCTTTTAATAATTTATCTCTATCTTCTTGTTCTATTTTCATAAAATCAAAATATTCATCGATTGTCTTTTTATTCTTTATTCTCTTTTGATTAATATCTATAAAGAATTTTAAAAATTCTCTTGCTGTTAAAAATTCTGGAACATTTGGTGTCGATAATACATATCCTACATCTTCTGCTTCCATTTTTCTTTTACTATTATTATCTTCAATATAAAATTGGCCTGCATCTACTTCTATATCTTCATTTAAGCAATTAAAGAAAGTCGTTTTTCCAGCACCATTCCTCCCAAGTAATCCATAAATTTTACCTTTTTGAAATTCAAAATTTATATCTTTTAGAACTTCTTTTTTTTCAAAATTTTTCTTTAAATTCTTAACTACTAATTTCATATAACTCTCCTTCTATATTTTGTCTTTGAATAGTTCTACTAATAGAATATCATATAATTTAAAATTATTCTACTATTTGACCATGTATAGAAATATCAACATTTAAAAATGTTGATATTTTTAGCAAAATTTCAAAATAATCTTTTTATAACTAAAAGTATAAGTTATCACAAGATCAAAGTTAGAAAAAGTAGTGAAACCTTTTAATTATATTTTGCTATTATAGCATCTGTAATATATTTACTAGCTAGCCCATCCCCATATGGATTTATAGCTTTAGCCATTTTTTCATACTCTTCTTTATTTGTCAATAACTCTTTTGTTTCTTTATATATTCTATCTGTATCCGTTCCAACAAGTTTTAGTGTTCCAGCCTCAATGCCTTCTGGCCGCTCTGTAGTATCTCTCAAAACCAATACAGGTTTTCCCAAAGATGGAGCTTCTTCTTGAACGCCGCCACTATCGGTCAGAATTAAATATGATTTATTTTGAAAATTATGAAAATCAAATACTTCTAGCGGTTCAATTATTCTGACTTTATCAGAATTACCTAGTATTTCATTAGCTATTTCTCTTATCTTGGGGTTCATATGAATTGGATAAATAACTTTTACATCATTAAATTCATTAACAATTCTTTTTATCGCTGTAAAAATATGACGCATTGGTTCGCCTAAATTTTCTCTTCTATGGGCTGTTAATAAAATCATTCGATCAGTTCCTATCCAATCAAATATCGGATGATAATAATTTTTGATAACAGTTGTTTTCATAGCATCAATTACAGTATTTCCTGTTACATAAATTGTCCCTTCTCTTTTATTATCATTTAATAAATTTTGTTTACTAAGATTCGTCGGTGCAAAATTCATATCTGCAAGGCATGATATCATTTGTCTGTTCATTTCTTCCGGATATGGAGAATACTTATTATATGTCCTAAGACCAGCTTCTACATGTCCTATATCTACTTGATTGTAAAAAGCAGCCAATCCACCGACAAAAGTAGTAGTAGTGTCACCATGCACTAAAACTAGATCTGGTTTTTCCTTTTTTATTACGTCTTCTAGCCCTATTAAAGCCCTTGTTGTAATATCCGCTAAAGTTTGTGTTTTCTTCATAATATTTAAATCATAATCAGGAATAATTTTAAATGTTTCTAATACTTGATCCAACATTTCTCTATGTTGGGCAGTTACACATACAATGCACTCTACTTCTTTTCTTTTTTTTAATTCTAGGACTAATGGAGCCATTTTTATAGCTTCTGGTCTTGTCCCAAAAATGGTCATTACTTTAATCACTTTTTACCTCCTTTAAATCTAAATAATTATATTTATTATACTATTATTATCTAGTATAAGCAATAAATTTCTCTAAATATTAATTTAATAGTGTAACTATTCAGACTATAGCACGCAAAAATTAGAGTAGATCTTCAAATTTACTCTTTTCTTATGCAAATAATACTTGATTGTCAAAAATTCTTTGTATCGATTCGAAAGGATTAATATTTCTTTTA
>JAGHHB010000056.1 GCA_017887885.1 Bacilli bacterium
ATAATATTAATCATAAATACCATCCTTTCCTAGCAGGATGATTTTTCATAAAACGAAAAAATCAACCCAAATTGAGTTGATATTTATATTAAAGTTCGAATAGTTCGAACAGATTCGTCACTGGTGCGGGTGAAGGGACTTGAACCCCCACGGATAAACCGCTAGATCCTAAGTCTAGTGCGTCTGCCAATTTCGCCACACCCGCTTTAAACAAATGGTGGACCCTGTAGGACTCGAACCTACGACCGCCCGGTTATGAGCCGGATGCTCTAACCAACTGAGCTAAGGGTCCATTGTTTAAAACTACTAATTGAAAAGTAATTTTAAACAAATTAAGTATACCATTTTTAATTATTAATGTCAACTAAAAAATAGCTTTTGACTAGTTTTTTCTAGAAATTTCCAGCACATATGACTATAAATTTTATATTACATTTGATAATATTTAAACATTCTCCTATTTATAACAAATTACAAATTTTTAATATATAACTAGGTATTCCAACAATAAAATCAGGCAAAAGTTAACAAAGTTCATGAAGCTTTTATTCACTTCTTATTGTTTTACTTAGGCATATTATACTTTATGTTATTCGTAATAAATGAAATAAAATTTTTTTGATAATTTGGGAAATCTTCTTATCGTAAGCCTTTTTAAACCTTTTCTATTATTTTTATATTCTAAAATTTGACTCATAAAATTATCTACCCTTTTTATTAATATTTATCGATTTATCTATTGTATCATTTTTATTTATATATATAATTTTTTGAAAGGTTTAAAATTAGGATCATCTATCATTACTTTTTTTAGGAAGATTCTTTTCTAAATCCCCTATCTTTTAGTTCTGTTAAATATCTTATTAGAATATTTAATCATAATTGACATTAAAGCTTTTTCTATAGATTCACCTTAAAACAAATTCTAATCCTTTATTTTTCATTATAAATCATTTCTGAATAATTATTTTCTTTAAATACCTTTAATACAATATCAAAATTGTTTGCCAACTTTTTTCTAGATAATTGCTCTTCGGATATTCTCTTCATCTGTTTCTGATACCTAATTCCCAGCAAAAGTTGTCGCTTTATGAAAAACACTATTGAGCGATCACTCTTTTCTTTATTATACCATTATTCCATATAATTCTAAATTAGTTATATCTAATTCTGTCTTCTCTTATACTTCTCTCATAGTAGATTTTACTATGCTTTCCCCATTATTATTTTTTCCATCAGGAAATGCTATTCCTTATGTTAAATCTTTTAATTTTGATTTCATATAAATTAATTTTATTTTTACTACATCCAATTCTTTATCGCAAATAATAGAAAAAAGACTAAAATTTGCGACATATGAGTCCATTTTAGTCTTCATTTATATATGAATATTGATAATAGTTGACTTTTTGAAATCAATTATACTTCGAGTTTCATCTTTATTACAATATCGTAAGATATCATCTTTTATAAGAATTAATTTAGCAAAAAGAATTTTTTGAGGTTCTTTTAATTCTTTCCACCTGATTTGATTGCGGCTTGTGCTGCTGCAAGTTTTGCTATTGGTACCCTGTATGGTGAACATGATACATAGTTTAATCCTATATTATGGCAAAATTCAACTGATGATGGCTCACCACCATGTTCGCCACATATACCTAACTTAATGTCTGACCTAGTATTTTTTCCTTTCTCAACAGCCATTTTCACGAGCTTTCCTACACCTATTTGATCTAATTTAGCAAATGGATCAATTTCATATATTTTATTCTGATAATAAGCATCTAAAAATTTACCAGCATCATCTCTTGAAAAGCCAAATGTCATTTGTGTTAAATCATTTGTCCCAAATGAGAAAAATTCAGCTTCTTTAGCAATCTCATCTGCCGTCAAAGCAGCTCTTGGAATTTCAATCATTGTACCAATATGATAAGTAATGTTAGAACCTTTTTCTTCTTTTACTTTTTCAGCCGTTTCTACAACGATATCTTTAACAAATTTTAATTCTTTTACTTCTCCTACTAAAGGTATCATTATTTCAGGAATAATTTCATATCCATCTTCTTCACTAACTTCAATAGCCGCCTCTATTAAAGCTCTAGTTTGCATTTTTGCTATTTCAGGATAAGTAACAGCCAGACGACATCCTCTATGTCCCATCATCGGATTAAATTCATGTAGTTCAGAACATTTGTTTTTTAGATGTTCTACAGTTACATTCATCTCTTTAGCTAAAGCAATAATGTCTTCTTCTAAAGTAGGTAAAAATTCATGAAGTGGTGGATCTAAATATCTAACGGTCATTGGTAAACCTTTAAGTTCTTTATACATAGCTTTGAAGTCACTTTTTTGAAAAGGAATTAATTCATTTAAGGCCTTTTCTCTTTCTTCAAGAGTTTCGGATAAGATCATTTTCCTTATTTTAGGAATTCTGTCTTCCTCAAAAAACATATGTTCTGTACGGCAAAGTCCAATACCTTCAGCGCCTAGTTCTATAGCTTTTTTAGTATCTCTCGGATTATCAGCATTTGTTCTTACCTTTAAAGTTCTAGCTTCATCTGCCCAAGCCATAATTCTCCCAAAATCGCCACTTACTGTAGCTTCATTAGTTGAAATATCACCTTTGTATATTTTACCAGTATTGCCATCTAAAGATATATAATCTCCTTCATGGAAAACATATCCTCCCAAAGTAAATTCTTTCTTTTCTTCATTAATAGTTATAGCACCACATCCTGCAACACAACATGTTCCCATTCCTCTTGCAACTACAGCAGCATGTGATGTTCTACCACCTCGTACAGTTAGTATTCCTTGTGCCGCAACCATTCCTTCTATGTCTTCAGGAGTTGTTTCTAGCCTAACTAATACAACTCTTTCTCCTTTGCCGCCCTTACCTTGTTTTTTAGCTTCCTCAGCAGTAAATACTATCTTACCTGCTGCCGCGCCTGGCGATGCTGGCAATGCTTCCCCAACAATTTCCGCATTTTTTAAAGCTTTAGGATCAAAGGTTGGATGAAGTAATTGATCTAAACTTTTAGCATCAATTCTAAGAAGAGCTTCTTCTTTAGTAATCATTCCTTCATCAACTAAATCACAGGCAATTTTAATCGCTGCGTGGGCAGTTCTCTTACCACTTCTAGTCTGAAGAAAATATAATTTACCCTCTTCAATAGTAAATTCCATATCCTGCATATCACGATAATGGTCTTCTAGTTTGCCCGCTAATCTCATGAACTGTTCATAACATTCAGGTAGATCTTCCTTTAGTTTAGTAATTGGTTCGGGAGTCCTAATTCCCGCAACAACGTCTTCTCCTTGTGCATTAATTAAATACTCACCATAAATTCCTTTTTCTCCAGTTGCGGGATCTCTTGTAAAAGCGACACCTGTTCCTGATGTATCCCCCATATTTCCAAAAACCATCGATTGAACATTGACAGCAGTTCCCCATTCACTAGGAATATCATTCATCCTACGATAAACAATAGCACGAGGATTATCCCAAGATCTAAATACTGCTTTGACAGCTCCCATCAGTTGTTCTTTAGGATCTTGTGGAAATTCTGCTCCATTCATATGATCACTATATACTTTCTTAAATCTTTTTACTAATTCTTTTAAATCTTCTACATTAAGTTCAGTATCATAATGTAGATCTCTTTCCTCTTTTAATTCATCAATAATTTTTTCAAAGAAAGATTTATTTACTTCCATGACAACATCCGAATACATCTGAATGAATCTTCGATAAGAATCATAAGCAAATCTTGGATTATTTGTCTTTTTAGCGAAACCTTCAACTGATACATCATTAAGACCTAAATTAAGGATAGTATCCATCATACCAGGCATTGACGCTCTAGCCCCACTTCTTACCGATACTAAAAGTGGATCATTAAGGTCACCAAATTTTTTGCCTTTTAGTTCTTCCAATTCTTCAAGAGCTTTAAAAATTTGATTTTCGATTTCTTCAGTTATCTTTTTACCATTGTCATAATAACTAGTACAAGCTTCTGTTGTAATGGTAAAACCTTGCGGTATTGGTAGTCCTAAATTAGTCATTTCTGCTAGATTGGCCCCTTTACCACCAAGTAAGTTTCTCATGTCTTTGTTACCTTCTTTAAAGGCATACACATACTTTGTCATTTTATCACCTCACTTTAATATAGTATCAAAAAGTTAATAAAAAGACAAGAAAAAGAGACTAATTTTACTAATTATTTGACAAAAAAAGAAACTATATGCAATAGTTTCTCAAAGATATTATCTCTTACTAAATTGAGGTGCTCTTCTAGCTGCTTTAAGACCATATTTCTTTCTTTCCTTAACGCGTGGATCTCTTGTTATAAAACCGTTTGCTTTAAGGATCTTTCGATATGAATCATCATTTTTCTCATTATCGTGATCTAACATTAAGAGAGCTCTCGTAATACCTAATCTAATAGCCCCTGTTTGCCCTGTAAAACCACCACCAGATACTGTAGCATCGACATCAAAAGTATTTTCGTTGTTAGTCACTAGTAGAGGTTGCTTTAAATCCATAACAAGGGTTGAATAAGGCATATATTCATTAACATCTCGTCCATTTACAGTTATTTTTCCAGTACCATAGGATAGTGTTACTCTAGCTACTGAGCCTTTTCTTCTACCGGTTCCTGTAAAAATTTTCTTCTCCTGTGCCATTATTTATTTCCTCCCATTTCTATCACTTGTGGTTTTTGTGCTAAATGTGGATGTTCACTACCAGCATATATAAATAATTTCTTATACATTTGTCTTCCTAATCTATTGTGTGGAAGCATACCTCTGATAGCCCTTTCAACCATTTCAATCGGATAGTCTTTTCGCATCTCTTTAGCAGTTCTCTTTCTTAAACCACCAACATACCTTGAATGGTCATAATACATCTTATCTTCTAATTTGTTTCCAGTAAGAGCTACTTCACTAGCATTAACAATAATAACATAATCGCCACCGTCAACATGGGGAGTATATGTCACCTTATGTTTGCCTCGCAATAAAGTTGCTGCCTTACTAGCAATTCTACCTAATGGAATGTCTTTGGCGTCAATAACATACCATTTTCTCGAAACTGTTTCTTTACTTTGCATAAATGTGCTTTTCATTTCTTATTCTCCTTCATTCTTAAAAGTTAGTTTTCAAATATTAAATGGTCCCAATATTTAATATTCTCCAACGCAATGTACCGACTATGATTTTACTATTATTTTATGCTTTTGTCAAGACATTTAGTCTTTTTTTCATTTTTCATAAGGAAAATTTGGTATCGCCAATAATTTTAACTGTTATATGTATTTAAAAATTCTTTAAAAGAAATAGCAACATCTCGAGGTAAAATTTTTTCTAATTCTTCAGTAGAAGCCTCTTTCATTCTTGAAATAGTCTTATATTCTTTTAATAATTTATGTTTTCGCACCTCACCAATTCCATCAATATTATCTAAAATCGTTGCTAATGCTCCTTTGCTTCGAATATCTTTATGAAAATTAATTGTGAAATTATGAACCTCATTCTGCATCTTGGTCAGCAATAAGAAAAGATCACTTCTCTTATCAATTTTAATTTCTACAATTGGGTTTAAACCTAATAAAGTATTAGTATTATGTTTATCATCTTTCTTTAATCCGGCAACAGGAATATTTAGTCCTAATGATGCGATTACATCTCTAGCAACATTTATCTGTCCAATACCACCATCGACAATAATCAAATCAGCCCTCTCAAGATTGTCTTTTAAAACCCGAAAATAACGGCGATAAATGACTTCACGCATCGTACCATAATCATCATTTACATCACTTGTTATTTTGAACTTTCGATAATCATTCTTCGAAGGCTTTCCTGAAATAAAAACAACCATACCAGAAACATTATAATTACCAAAAAGATTTGAATTATCAAATATTTCTATTCGGTCAACTTTCTTTAAGTGCAACTTTGCCCGCAATTCCTCAAGAGACTTATTTATTTTAGCCTCATCTTCCTTAATATATGTCATCTGCTCTTCATAATAGATTCGAGCATTATCAATAGCTAAATCTAATATTTTCTTTTTTTCCCCTTTAATAGGAGTTAAAAATTTCATGTTAAAAACCGAAGAAAAAACTGTACTATCGATGATATTAGGAACTAATACTTCTTTAGGACTAGAGACATTTTTACTATAAAAATTTGAAATATATGTCGATAATTCTTCAGCTTCAAAATCAATCATTGGGAAAATATTTCTTTTACGATCCAATAATTTTCCGCCTCTTATAAAAAGAATCTGGATACTGATATAATTATCTTTTGAGTAGTAACCAATAACATCTATATTTATATTATCCGCTAGCTCAACTTTTTGTTTTTCGGTCGTTACATTAATATAATCTAATAAATTTTTACATTCCAGAGCTTTTTCGTATTCTAACTTTGCGGAATAATTATTCATTTGTGCTACTAGTTTGTCGGTAACAATTTTTGTATTGCCATTCAAAAAAGATATGATTTCACTTTTCATATTTTTAATCTTTTCTTCTGATATATCTTGGGTGCAGTAGCCTAGACACTGACCTATGTGATAGTAAAGACATTCTTTTTTAGGATAGGACTTACACTTTCGCAAAGGATAAATTCGATTTAATATTTCAACAGTCTTTTTAGCGGCTCCTACATTAGGATATGGTCCAAAAAGATTATTTTTAGATTTTTTAATATTTATTTTTCTAACAGTTCTAAGGCGTGGAATCTTTTCACTGGTTAATTCAATATAAGGATATGACTTATCATCACGATATAATATATTGTATTTAGGATTATATTTCTTTATCAAATTAATTTCGAGAAGCAGGCTTTCCATTTCTGTATTCGTAACAATATATTCAAAGTGATCTATTTCTCTTACTAGTATCATTGTTTTGCCAGTATGTTCTCTTTGAAAATATGAAGATAGTCTATTTTTTAAATTTTTACTCTTACCTACATAAATAACAATATCATCTTTATTTTTCATTAAATAGCAACCAGGTAAATGTGGAACCAACGATAATTCTTCTTTAAACATTTATATCACCTTTTTATTATATATAAGAAAAAACCCTTTCGGGTCTAGATCATAATGGCGGAGTAGGAGGGATTTGAACCCTCGCAGCAGTTTCCCACTCTACACCCTTAGCAGGGGCGCCTCTTCAGCCTCTTGAGTACTACTCCTTGACTACATAAATAATTTTATATTAATTTAGAGAAAAAGTCAACTAATTTTGGCCATTTTTATATCTTCTCTATCTTTATATATTTCAATCATTTCAATTACTATTTTCTTTATCTCTTCGGGATCTTCTGTCTTTACTAGATTATTATCGTATTCTTCTATTTTAGCGTTTATTTCTTTATTATTTAGCAAGTATTCCGTTACTTTTAGTTCTTTATTATAGGCTTTTTCTATTTTACTAATATTATCTTTATTTTTGGTCATAGCAACGACAGTATTATACTTACCATTATCTTCATAAAAAACATAATTAGTGCTGATACTTGAAGCTTTCATCGTATCATAATTTTCAAAAGAACCATCCTCTAATAAATAGATGATATTAGAAGATAATATTTGATTTTCTTTGTCATTATAAATACTATATACTAATCTTCCACATATAAAACCACTTAAAACTGATAAAAAAAGAGGAAATACTATTTTTTGAATCTTTATTTTCATAGAATCACCAAAAATAGTATATTCTAAAATCTATTCTTTTTTTGTCGAATTTTATTTTACTATTGAGATTAAGGAAAAATAGATAACAATATCCAAAATAAACATCTTGCCCTTCTAGTACATTTATATTTGAGATTTAGTTTTCATTAGATTTGGAAACAGTTATATTAAAACCATAATCACTATCCGAATAAATATTTTTTAATGTAAGCTTAATATTGAAATAGGTAATTTCGTCGATAATATATTCATTAACATCTAAAGATACTTCATCAAAAGACACTTTATATTCTTTCTGGTAGTCACCATAAATTAATTTTTTATGCTCTTTATCGAAAGACAGTTCTTTTACTTCACCATTAGCATATTCAAAAAGCAATAATGGAAGAGACGAAACTTCACGAGCGACAACATTAACTAATTTTTTAGTCTTAATGTCCATCATGATTTTATTTGTTATAATGGCTTTATCAGTTGTTAGAATAGTATCTAAATAAGCATCATCGGTTTTATTAGATAATTTTATCGTTAAATCTATTAAAAAAACGGCAATAACAAAGGCAATGGAAGAAGCTAGAATAATTTCGACAGTTAGATATCCTTTTCTGTTTATTTTCTTCATTTATTCACCTTACTTTCAAAGTATAATAGTAACAATCATCGATGTCTTTTTGGAATTCGACGATGATGAAATATGTATAGTCTTCAATAGAAGTAATATGTTGAGATAAATATTCTAAATATTCGATAAAGGAAGGATTATCAGGAGAATTAGGATTTCTATTAGCTAAAAAAGTAGCCAACTGCGAAAGATGTGAACCATAGAAATTCATATTCGCTAAAAGTAAGTAAGCATTTATTTTTTGATTGGAAATAGACGGATCAATAATAGTATCAATATAATTATTTATTTCTTCATATTTAGTAGTTAAAACGATAGGTTTTTTATCGGAAATCAAATCATCAATATAACCATTTCTAACGATAATATCATTTAGACCTTGTGCTACATATGCTGTATCAATATTATAATATCTATTTCTTGTTTCGTATGCTATAGACATTCTACTTAATCCTGTGAATAAAGCAACTAAAACAGTCGATATTATTACCGATACAACGACAACTTCAGCTAGCATGAAGCCTCTTCTCTTATTTTTCATCAATTTTATCACCTTTTTGCTATTGATATTTAACTAATTATATTATATAATATTTATAGAATAAAAGCTAGTCTTTTTTAAGAATGAAAAGAGGGAAACAATGCAAAATAACGTTGATTTTAGTAAAATGCCTGTAGTCAATGCAGTTAATACAATTATTATCACCGCTGTCAATGCTGGAGCAAGCGATATTCACTTTGATCCAACTGATAATGGCATCAGGATTAGATTTAGAGTCGATGGTATTTTGAGTACTTTTACTTTTCTTCCCAATGATATCAAGCAAAATATTATTACTAGAATTAAAATTATGGCCGGTATGAATATTACTGAAACCAGATTACCACAGGATGGTGCTATCAAAGATACAATTAATGGTAAGGACTTGGATTTAAGAGTATCTTCACTACCTACAAAAAGAGGCGAAAAAATTGTTATAAGAATTCTTGATTACTCGATGAGTTTGAAGGGAATTGAATATTTATATTTTAGTGAAGCTAATTATAATAAAGTTATTAAAATGTTAGAATTTCCCAATGGCATCATTTTAGTTACAGGAGCTACTGGTACAGGTAAAAGCACCACATTATATTCTTTCCTGCAAAAGCTGAATGTTGAAGGGGTAAATTTAGTTACAGTCGAAGATCCTGTAGAAATGGATATTAAAGGTATCAACCAAGTTCAAGTAAATAGTGACATTGGCCTTGACTTCGCAACTGTTTTAAGAAGTATTTTAAGACAAGATCCTAATGTTATTATGATCGGAGAAATAAGAGATTCGGAAACAGCTCAAATAGCTGTTCGAGCATCGATTACAGGCCATTTAGTTTTATCGACAATTCATACAAATAATTCTCTTAATACAATCGAGAGACTATTAGATATGGATGTCGAAAGATACCTACTTGCTTCGGCTCTTACTGGCATTGTATCACAAAAGTTAGCCAGAAAATTATGCGAAGTATGTAGGAAGAAAAGAATAGTTACTGTCACAGAAAAAAATTTATTTAAAGCTGTTCTAGGAATAGATGTTTCGGAAGTTTATGAACCAGTTGGGTGCCCTAATTGTAGTCATGGATATCGCGGAAGAATCGCTATTCAAGAGGTTCTTCTTATCAATCAAGATATTAGAGATGCAATTAGTGCAGGAATTAGAAAAGATGAACTTCGTCGACTTGTCTATAGTAAAGACGTCATTACGATGTTACAAGACGGATTATTTAAAGTTGCAGCGGGCTTTACAACTACTGAAGAAATACTTAAATTAATTGAAATTGAAGACGAAGATATTGGATTTAAATAAAATACTCTATGGTATAAACAATTATACCTAATATGGAATAATTGATTTTCATCTATATCTTTGTCTTTGTTTTTTGGTTTTAACATAAATACCTCCTTTTGATTTATAGTTGATTAGCAAATCTTCTATATTATATCAAAAGGAGGTATTTTATGTCTTTCAAGTAGCTTTACTCTTTACTATTCACGTCTACATAATGCTGGTTTTGTATGTGGCCCCGAAAAATCACATAATAAAAATTAGTTATCAATTATTTTATCTTTGTAATCAGATACGGGTTTATATGATTGGCGATGATATTTAGTTATGCCATATTTTTTGATAGCTTCGATATGTTTTTTAGTCCCATATCCTTTATTATGAGCTAAATCATACATAGGATATTTTTTATCTAAATCGTACATCATCTTATCGCGAGTTACTTTTGCAATTACAGAAGCTGCCGCTATTGTAATAGATTGTGAGTCTCCTTTAATAATACTGGTAGTGGGAATATCAATATTTAAAGGCATAGCATCAATAAGAATATGATCTATTTTTAAGTTAGTATCCCTTATAGCTTCTTTCATAGCTATTTTAGTAGCCTCATATATATTTACTTCATCTATTTTCTTTTCATCAACAATTCCTATACCTATAGCAACTGCTTGTTCACATATTATTTGATAGAATTTATTTCTTTTTTTCTCTGATAGTTTTTTAGAATCGGTTAACCCCTCTAAAACGAAATTTTTAGGAAGAACTACACAGGAAGCCACTACAGGACCTATAAGTGGTCCGCGCCCAACTTCATCTACTCCGCCAATAAAATTTAATCCTTGACTATATAACTGTCTTTCGTATTTATATAAATCTTCCATTATTTCCACTTCTTTATAATATTAGTTATTTCGACTTTTCTTTGAAAAGATGATGCATTATTTATTTCCTGTTGTAAACGTTTGGCTTGCATACTAGGTGTCATTGTACCCTTGGGACTTTCTTTTTTGGTTGGTATATTAAACATTTTATCTACAAATGCTTTTTCTTTGGCTCTAGCATCTTTAGCAGTTGTATTATGAACAGCCATCCAAGTTCTATCAAAAACTCGTGTCAAATCTTCTTGTTTACTCATTAAATCACCCTACAATTATTATAAATTATTTTACCGCTTTATTCAATAAAAAACTATCAGATTAATACATTCCCTGTATCTTTTTGATAGTTTCATTATCGAGAGAAGATAGTTTCCAATTACCAGAAGTGTCTTTTTTTACTTCAAAGTCAATGGTATAAGTAACTTTATCTTTTATTTTCTCTAAATTATCTAATTTAGTGTTGTTATATTCTTCAACGGTATAATCTTCTTTATCACGATAATAATCCGTTGTTTCATTGATTGCTTTCTTATAATCTAGTACTTCTATTTCCGTAGTTATTGTAGCCGTATCCCCATCTATCTTTTCGTCTTTAATTTGATATGTCAACTTCTTATATTGCGTTTCAATTAATTTTCGATAGCGATCCTTTTGTTTTTCAGTAAGATTTTCATCTTCTATAACGGAATCTATACCACTTTGAATATCGCTATCCAACCGCTGATACTTACTAAGTAAATCCTCAACTTTAGAAGTAGGACTATTCGATAAAGAACAGCCAACTAATAATAATAAAAACATAAATAATCCTAATATTTTTTTCATTATATCACCTATTTATATTGTTACTATTTTAGATTATTTTATACTAAAAATCATAATTATTTATAATATTTATTACCTTTTCTTTACTATATCCACTAGTTAATAAATGATTATATATTTTGTTTTTAAGAGCAATACCTTTATATTTTTTATTAGTACGAATATCTTTATCAATAACTTTTTTTATTTTATTTTCAATTAATTCATCGTCTATGAGACTGATATTTTTTTCAATAATTGATTGTGAAACACCTAATTTATCTAATTCCAATCTTATTTTATAATCCCCCATTGTTGTAAAATTTAATTTATCATTAATAAAGGCTTGGGTAAAGCGATCATCATCTAAATAACCCATGTTGATAAGTTTATCTATAACTAGATCAATTTCATCATCTGAAGCACCTTTTTTTTGGAGATAATCGCGTATTTCTTTAATACTTCGTAGCCGCAAAGATATATATTTAGCGGCCATCTCAAAAAATTGATAAATTTTATTATCAGCATTTATTTTATAATATAACTCTTGATCAATCTTTTTCTTAAATAGTAACTGGTTTTGGGTAATAACTTCTTCAGATAATTCTAATACTTCGCCATTCGATAGATATAAATTATATTTGTTTTTACCAATAAATTCGTATTTTAATATTTGCATTATTCCTCCTAAAAGAAAAAGAAAGTTTTCTTAGTTAGTTTTACTTTCTTTACCAAAGTTTTTCTTTTCTTCAAGCATAGTCATAGTAATATTATCATCTATCTCCGCTAAAGCATTAGGATCGATATTAGATAATATAACTTTTTCTTTCACAGCATCAATTATTATTTTTCCCCATATTATTCCATTTTTGATTGTTAAATCATTAAACATGTCTGGAGTGATCATTTTAAAGAAGTAACCAAAAATTAGTCTTTTGGTCACAACAACTAATCTTTTATTTGTTAGAACAATAACATTAGTATTAAAAATTTCATAACTTTTAAAGTTCTTTTGAGCTACAAAAGCATATATTATCTTTTCATCGCCATCGATATGTTTAGCTGCAACTTTACAATGAGATTTTAATCGAAAAGCTATTGTTAAGGGATATTTTCGTTTAAATGCCTTTACTCTTTTATATATTTCATTGTACATTACTGTTATCAACCTTTATATTTTCTTCAATAAACGATACTAAAGTATCTTTCTCAACATAGCCACTTATCGAATCGACAACAATATCTCCATATAGTAATAATGTAGTTGGTGTTCCCCATTTTTTATTCTTTAAATAGGTATTAGACTGAACAAGTTCTGATTGTTCATCATTATTTAAATTTGTTAAATTAATATAATTGATAGGAATACTGTACTCTTTAGCTACCTCTTCTAAAACAGGTTCATAAGCACTACAATAATCGCAACCATCTTTTACAATTACTACTAAAAAAGCCTTTTCTTGTTGCAATTTTTCTTCATATTCGGAGTATGATATTTCTGTAAAACCAGCATCCCCTTCTAAAGAAACGGGTAAGTCAATATCTAATTTAGGATTTTTATTGATTGTTATAATCATTGCCACTATTAATAAAACAATTACTAATAATACTAAAACAATATCTCGCTGTTTTGATGTTAACTTAAACTCACTCCTTTTTGGTTTGCTATTATTCATTGTAGCATTTTTTACAGAATCCTTCTCTATTTTAGAAGTTTGTTTTTTTACTTCTATCACTTTTTTCTCTTCTTTAAAGTTCATGTCCTTCTTTTGAGAAGTATTTTTACTTACTTTAGTACTATCTTTTTTCTTATTGGTATTACTCTTTGGGTTCTTTGCATTTTGATTTGCCATATTACCTTCCTCCTCCATAAATATTCTACACTGAAAAAGATAAAAAAGCAAGTATTTACTCGCCTTTTGTCGTTTTTTATCATCTGTTTCATAATATTAAATAAAATTGCAAATATCGTAACTTTATTATTACTGAGCGTTTTGGATAGCTTCGGCAGATATATAGCCTGAATATTTGGCATTGGCATATGTATTATCGGCAATTTCGCCATCAATCCATACATAGACACGATAGGTATAATCATCTGTTTCTGTATCAAGATCAATATTAGTTGCTAAAACAATTTTGTCTGTAGAAGTTATAACACCTTCTGCTATAATATTAGAAGTTTGCCCCGATATGCTGACTGCTGTATATTTTAGAGCCCCCGTAAGTATTGCAGTATCAGTACCAACAGGATTAGTATTTAAATAAAGTGTACCCTTGCCGCTAATTCCTGTGCATTTATCGTTTAAACCAAGTGATACTTCAGCATATAATCCTTCCGTATAAGAAGTTGCTAACTTGAGTGGCTCCGAAGAAGAAACACCAATCTCTTGCCCTATACCATAATCAATCGTAAAACAACCTGTATTTCCAGATACGTTTATATTACTACTTTGCCAAGTAAACCAAGCGTAAGTAATTCCAGCTATAGCGGCGACAAAGAAAATAACTCCGACAATAGTACCTATGATTTTTGCTTTTTTCATATCTAACTCCTTTATTTTACCTTGTTTACATTATATCATAGTTTCTCTTTTATTACAATATCGATAAAATTTTTTCTTTTTTTAATCTTAGTACTTGACAAATATTCCAACTTCGATTATTATATTAATCACCAGTTCGATTTAGGCGAATTGGTGCTAGTATCACACTAGCCAACCCCTTTTTATTCTTTTTGGGAGACTGTTCCTTAGGGGGTCAGTCTCTTTTTTATTTAACGAAAAAAGCAACTATAAATGGTTGCTTTTATATATTTAACTATTTGCTTTGGTTATAGTTTGAACCACTAAGTTGATTTTGTCCTAATGTAACTAATCTTTTAGTGATTTCTCCACCAACAGAACCATTAGCTCTTGAAGTTGTATCTGGTCCTAAATTAACACCAAATTCATTAGCTATTTCATATTTCATTCTCTCGATAGCTTGTTTTGATCCAGGAACTACCATCTTATTATTTGAATTATTACTCATTATTTCACCTCCTACACTAATAGGGTGTGAAATATTATCAATTTCATACTGATATTTTAATGGTAATTTTTGTTAGATTTCAAACTCTGTTTTGTTATGTGCTATTTTTATTGTCTCCATCGTGGCAATAGCTTCATCAATTAATACTTGATAGTCGATATTTTGTTCAAAAAGTATTGTTTTATCATCACTAGGATTAATAACAGGATGTTTTGGTAAAAAGATAGTACAGCAATCTTCATATGGTAAAATAGAAATGTCATAAGTTCCTATCTTTTTAGCAATTCTAATTATTTCTAATTTATCAAAACAAGCAACTGGTCTTATAACAGGATAATTTGTTACAGAATTTATTACTTTCATGCTCGTTAAGGTTTGACTAGCTACTTGTCCAACTGATTCACCATTGACAAGACAAAGACATGAATTATTTTCCATAACTTTAGCAGCTATTCGATACATCATTCTTCGCATTATGGTTATCATATATGTAGGGTCGATATTTTTATATATTGCCTCTTGAATATCTGTAAACTTCACAACATGAAGAACAATATTCGAATCGTATTTGGTTAGCTCTCTCACTAGTTTTTTTACTTTATTTTTGGCCATTTCACTAGTATGAGGTGGAGATTCAAAATAAAGACACTCGATTTTGATTCCCCTTTTCATGGCAAGATAGCCCGCAACTGGGGAGTCTATTCCTCCTGATAACATAAGTAGAGCCTTTCCTGCTACTCCTACGGGATATCCGCCAGCAGCGGATATTTCTTTATGATAAATATAAGTATAATCTTTTCTTATTTCTATTTTAAGAAGATACTCTGGATTATGG
>JAGHHB010000057.1 GCA_017887885.1 Bacilli bacterium
AAATCATACCAGATTTTTCTTCTTTATTAATAGCTTCAACAATTATTGGTGCTACTTCATAGTAATGCTTAATATCATCTTTTGAAACAAAATTATCTCTAAACCATCTTAATACTGTTAGTTCATAGCAATTATCATCAAATTTTTCTTAGAAATACTTCATACATGCTGAAATTAAATAACAACTGCCTGATCCTGGATTTGTATCACTCTTATCAGGACCATGTGTTGTAGAACTCCATGATTCTTTATCATAATTTACATTAACATGGGCTGCATCATGTGGTTTATCTACTTCACCTCCATAAAAACTAATATGATCATTACCATTTTTATCTGTATTAATCTTTATAGTAAACCCTTTATCATTTACATAATTTCCATACTTATCTCTATCAGCTATTATTAACACCTCCTATCTTAATTTCTGACATTCTTAAAGAAATAATTGCTTCTAACCACAACAAAGACCATTCTGCGAAATAAGATTTTAAAGATTTTGTTTCTGTATCTAAATCAATTAAGTCAAATTTTATATTTTGCAATTTTTCTTCATCTATAGATACTAGACTTTCTTTATTCACATATGTTGCTAAAATCTTATTAATTTCTAGCAATACTTTTTGAAAATTATTTTTTTGTTCTTTGTAAATATCTAATTGAGTTGATGCTGTAACATAAAATATTAAATTTTTTAAAGCAAAATCGATATTTTCTTTTGTTGGGTTCCCTACATTGAAAGTTTCATCCATTAACAAATCTCCTTTCTTGTCTTATATTATAGACTTTTTTCTAAATAAAGCAATATTTTTTCTCATTATTCCTCATAAAAAACGTATCTCCTGCTACTACTGTATATAAAAAATAAGTTTCTTCATTAGTCACATTTGGAATTTTTAATATCTCACCAACTCTCAATAAATCACTAGTAAGACTATTTAGACGTTTTATTTCTTCTACAGTTGTCCCAAATCTTCTAGCAATGCTCCATAAGGTATCTCCTGCCACTACTGTATAAAGGAAATACTCTTGATCTGGTTCTTCATCACATATTGCTAGCGGTGAATATAAAGAATAAAGAGCACTCCATGTATCTCTTCCAACTACGCCATCTGCTGTTAACTTGTTATTGATTTGAAATCTTTTTACTGCATTTTCTGTTTCAGTTCCAAAATTTCCATCAATAGAAGATGTATAATAAAGCAATTTTGTTAATACTTCTTGAAGTTCAGTAACGTATGGGCCTGTACTTCCTAATCTAAGAACCGGTTTTGTATCTATTGTCATTAGATTGTTGACATCTGTCGTCGGTGAAAATAAAGTCTTCCAAGTTTCAAAATTTGTAGTACCATTTGATATAAGTCCATTATTATTTTGAAATTTTTTGACGACATCTTCTGTATAGGAGTCAAAAATACCTGTAATACTTGAAAAAAAATAACCTAAATCTTTTAGTTTACTTTGTAAAATAATAACATTTTCGTTTGCATCTCCAATGTTCATAGAAGGATAGATAAAAAATAACTTAACATTCATAAAAAACCTCCACTACAACATTATATTATTATCTTTAGAATAGGTGATATTTTTTCTATAAAAACATAAATTGTATAAAGAAAGGATTTGAAACTTATGACAAAAGGAAACCTTATTGTAAATGTATACGTTAATAATATAGCCACACCAATAAAAGGCGCAACAGTAAATATAAGCGATGGTATAAATAGTATAAATTTAAACACAAACGAGTCAGGCCAGACAAATGTTATAGAACTTGATGCCCCTGATATAAAGTATACATTAGAACCACAAAACGAAGTAAGACCCTTCAACGTCTATAACATTACTGTTTACAAAGAGGGATTAGGAATAACTACAATTATAGGAACACAAATATATGCTGGCATTTTATCTATTCAAGACGTCTTTCTTAGTACAACACCGGGAGAGGCTGGCAGGCAAACAATAGTTATTACTCCACCAACAATATGGGAAAATAGTATCCCTAAAATGGAAGAAAAAGTTAAAACAATTGAAGATGGCAAAGTTTTACCAAGAGTTATAATTCCTGAATATATTATTGTTCATGATGGAATACCAACTGATACTCATGCTCCTAATTATTATGTTTCCTTTCCTGACTATATAAAAAATGTAGCATGTTCCGAAATTTATCCAACATGGCCTGAAGAAACACTAAAGGCTAATGTTCATGCAATTGTATCTTTCACTCTAAACAGAGTATATACAGAATGGTACTTTTCAAAGGGATATAACTTTACAATTACTTCTTCCCCATCGTACGATCAAAAATATACATACAATCGAAATATATTCGATACAATATCAAACATTGTAGACGAAATATTTATAAAGTATTTAAAATTTCCAGGTCGCTCTTTTCCTTTTTTTGCCCAATATAGTGACGGAATAAATGTGGTGCGTGAGGGATGGTTAAGTCAGTGGGGATCCAAAACACTTGGTGATCAAGGATATAATGCACTACAAATTGTAAGGCATTATTATGGTGAGACTATAGAATTAGCCGAAGCAGAGATTGTTCCTGGTCTTCCTACTTCATTTCCTGGATATAACTTGACAATTGGAGCATGTGGAGAAGAAGTACAATTAATGCAAAATGCTTTGAATAAAATAAGAGGCAGTTACCCCGCTCTTCCACTCATTCCAAATGCTAATGGTATTTTTGATACAAATACAGAAGAAGCAGTGAAGAAATTTCAAAGTGTTTTTAGTCTACCAGTTACTGGTATTGTAAATTTCGCTACTTGGTATAGAATATCCGCTATTTTTGTAGCCGTATCAGACATGCTTAAAGGTATATTTGAATAAAAACAAATCTATAAAGTTGAACTTGATACTTTATAGATTTGTTTTATTTGCGAAATGGTAAAATATATAAGTTGGTTTATTCTACTGTGACTGATTTAGCTAGATTTCGAGGTTTATCAATGTCACAATTTTTTAATTTAGCGATATTATAAGCAAGTAACTGCATTGGTATAATAGCAAGTAAAGGATTTAATACATCACTTATATCATCAATTTTAATGACATAATTAGAAAAAGAATCATCATTAATATTGGTTATAGTAAGAATTTTAGCTGATCGTGCCGCTACTTCTTTTAAATTACTAATTGTTTTATGACTAATGTTTTTATCAGTAACTACAGCAATTACTCCAAAGTTTTCGTCTATTAGGGAAATGCTACCATGTTTTAACTCTCCAGCAGCAAAAGCTTCGCTATGAATATAAGAAATTTCTTTTAATTTGAGACTTCCTTCCATAGCTAAAAAATAATCTATACCCCTTCCTAAATAAAAGATATTTTCTTTCTTATAGAGAAATTTGGAAACTTTTTTATAATCATAATCATTTATTTGCTTCGTTATTATATTAGGGAGAATTTTAAGATCGTTTAATACACTACCTTCTTCTTTACTACCAGAAGCTGCCAATAAAAGCAAAACTATTACTTGCGCTAAATATGCTTTTGTCGTCGCAACAGATACCTCAATTCCTGCTTCGGTATATATAACATTATCGGCTTCTCTGGCTATCGAAGAATCTTTTCGATTGACAATAGCCAGAGTTGTTACACCATTATCTTTAGCTAATTTTAGAGCCGCTAATGTATCAGCTGTTTCACCAGACTGTGAAATTAGAATTACTAGCTTATCTTTCCTAAAAAAGTTTTTTTGATAGCGATATTCAGAAGCAAATGTTACCGAAGTTGGAATATTTAAAAACTTTTCGATATAAAATTTTCCTAATTGTCCCGCAAAAGAAGCCGAACCACATGCTACAATATCTACTGATGCATATTTATTTAATTTAAACGGTATCTTTATTCTTCCTTCATCAGTATAGAGAGTTAAAATTCTTTTGACTATTTCTGGCTCTTCATTGATTTCTTTTAACATATAGTGATCATAACCGTTTTTGCTAATAGTTTCTATATCACCTACAAAAATATTTATTTGCTTACTTATTTTTTGATTATCAGCATTATAATATTCTAATTTATTACTTTGCATAACCACAATATCATAATTATCTAAAACGACATATTTATTAGTTATATGTAAGATAGCGGGTATATCACTAGCAAGAATATTTTCTTTCTGACCAATACCTACAATTAATGGACTATCTTTACGCATGGCAAAAATGGTATCTGGATAATCGTCATTAATTATATTAAAAGCATAACTCCCAGTTAACATTTTAACGGCTTCATTCAATACCAAAACCATATCTTGCGACTTTTTATATAAACTGTCAATTACAGCAGCAGCTACCTCTGTGTCCGTATTAGATTGAAAACAATAGCCTTGATTAAGTAACTCTCTTTTTAACTGTTCATAGTTTTCTATTATACCATTATGAACTAAAGTTATTTTTCCTTGCCGATGTGGATGGGCGTTAATTTTATTAGCAGCTCCATGTGTCGACCACCGCGTATGAGAAATACCAATAGTTGTTATTTCATTATAATTTATTTTTTCTTCAAGATTTCTAATTGGCCCCTCTTCCTTTAATATTTTTACTATTCCATCTTTAACATAAGCAATACCAGATGAATCATAGCCTCGATATTCTAAAGACTTTAATCCCGTCATGATTTTGATTAAAGCTTTTTTATCCCCTACATAACCAACAATACCACACATTTTATATTTCCTCCATTCTATAATTATCTTTATAATATTTATTATATTATATCAGATGATATAGTTGATGTAAATAGAAAAGGTTTAAATTATTATTGTCAGGATATTTATTTTTAGGATAAATTATTCTAGTTTTAGTAAGAAATAAAATATGAAGAATTTCCTACTATTATTCTTGGATAAAACAAAGATGGAGCATATATTACTTAAGAATTCTGAAAAAATTTTTATAATTAATCTAAAAAAAGAAGATATTTGCTTTAAACTAATTCTAAAATTACTTCTAAAGCATTATCTCCTTTACGTTCGGACTTTTTAATAATTCTTGTGTATCCACCATTTCTATTTTCATATTTTGGTGCTAGTTCATTAAATATTTTATTTACTACTTTTGTATCGTTATGTAGAAATGCAAGCGCAAGTCTTCTAGATACCAACGTGCCTTTCTTTCCGTAAGTAATCATTTTATCACAACATTTTCTTACTTCTTTTGCTCTAGTTTCAGTAGTAATAATTCGTTCATTAATAATTAGCTGTTTTGTTAAAGTTGCTAGCATACTTCTTCTATGCCTTGTTTCTCTACCTAATTTTCTATATGCCATAATTACCTCCTATATTAATTTTCATCTCTAAACGTTAAGCCCATATCTTTTACTTTATCCATGACTTCTTTTAAAGATTTTTTACCTAAATTACGTATCTTCATCATCTCGTTTTCAGACTTTTCAACTAAATCTCTCAAAGTTAGAATATTAGCCCTTTTTAAACAATTGTAAGCTCGTACTGAAAAATCTAGATCATCAATAGATGTTTCTAATATCTTAACATTAGGATCTTCTGATTTAGAAATCATTAATCCTGTCTCGTCGGCAATAGCATTTAAATTTGTAAGAATTTCAAAATGCTCTATCAATATTCTCGAAGCTAGGGCCACAGCTTCTTCTGGACTTATTGAGCCATTAGTCCAAACTTCTAATATTAATTTATCATAATTGTTATTCTGTCCAACTCTAGCAGTTTCTACTTCATAGTTTATTCTCTCAACTGGTGAATATAAGCTATCGATAGCAATAGCGCCAACTTTGGTTTTATCTTGGGCTAAAGCCTTTTTATTTTCATCTGCTAAAACATATCCTCTTCCTGAACCAACACTCATCTCCATATTGATACTTCCACCTTCCGCTAAAGTAGCTATTTCTTGTTCAGGATTTAATATCTCGATATCAGCATCTTTTTCAATGTCACCTGCTGTAACTACTCCGGGAGTATTTTTGGTTAATCTTAATGTTTTATTTTCTCCAACAGCATGATTTTTAATAACTATTGCTTTTAAATTTAATACGATTGCCGTTACGTCTTCAATAACTCCATCGATTTTCTGAAATTCGTGAGCAACACCATCAATTTTAACAGAAGTTATTGCATCTCCAGGAAGGGATGACAGCATCACTCTCCTTAAAGCATTACCTAATGTTGTGCCAAATCCTCTTTCTAATGGCTCTAATTCGAATTTACCATAATGAGAGTCTTTAATATATTCTTTTACTTTATAATCTGGTTTTTCAAACTTTAACATTTGCCACGCTTCCTTTCTTAATTACCCACGTCTTCTTTTAGGTGGACGACAACCATTATGTGGAATTGGTGTTATATCTGTTATAGATTTTACTTCTAATCCAACTGTTTGTAATGATCTTACAGCAGCATCTCTTCCTTGTCCTAGACCTTTAACAAAAACATTAACACTCTTCATACCAGCAGCGACAGCATCTTTTCCAGAAGCTTCGGCTGCCATAGTAGCGGCATAAGCAGTTGATTTTTTACTTCCTTTTATCCCCTGTGTTCCAGCAGAAGCCCAACTTACAACATTTCCTTCAAGATCCGTAATTGTTACGATGGTGTTATTGAAAGTTGAATGAATATGCACTACACCGGCAGGAATATTCTTCTTAGTTTTTCTTTTTCTTGAATTATATTTTCCCATATTTTCCTCCTAATTATTTTTTCTTATTAGCAATAGTTTTTCCTTTACCTTTACGAGTTCTAGCATTACGATTTGTTCTCTGGCCTCTTACTGGTAAATTCTTTTTATGCCTTGTTCCTTGATAAGAATTGATCTCCATTTTAGTTTTAATATTCATATTTACTTCTCTTCGAAGATCTCCTTCGACAGGATAATTTTCGATTTCTTTTCTGATTCTGCTAAGCTCATCATCAGTTAAATCTTTTGCTTTCTTATCTATATCAATATTAGCATTTTTTAAGATAGTCTTGGATAAGTTTCTTCCAATACCATATATGTAAGTAAGCGAAATTTCAATTCTTTTATCATTAGGTATATCTACACCTTTAATTCTTGCCATACTTTTTCCTCCTCAAATTAACCTTGTTTTTGTTTGTGCTTTGGATTTTCACAAATTACCATTACTTTACCATTTCTCTTTATTACTTTGCATTTATCGCATATTGGTTTTACTGATGCTCTTCTTTTCATTTTCATCACTCCTATTTCTTATTATATACAATGCGCCCTTGTGTTAAGTCGTAAGGTGACATTGCAATGACCACTGTATCACCTGGTAAAATACGTATGTTGTTCATGCGCATTTTACCAGAAACATGGGCTACTACTATGTGGCCACCATCTAGTTCAACTTTGAATTTACCTTGAGGAAGATTATCTAATACTTTACCAACAACTTCGATTAAATCTTCTTTACTCATAATTATCATCTCCTGTTAGAATTTCATAACCATCATCAGTGACAACTATTGTATGTTCAAAATGAGCTGATGGTTTCTTATCACCTGTTACTATTGTCCAATCATCATCCAATAAATAAACTTTTCTAGTTCCTAAATTTAGCATTGGCTCGACGGCAATAGTCATTCCTGTTTTCAAAACAATTCCTGTATTTTTTTTTCCATAATTTGGAACTTCAGGATCTTCATGTAAGTTAGTACCTATTCCGTGTCCCACTAACTCTCTTACAACACCTAATCTATGATTAACAGCATAACTTTCTATAGCATTTGATATATCGCCTAATCTGACCCCATTTTTTATCTTCTTTAACCCTTCAAAAAGGGCTTTTTCAGTGTGTTCTAAAAGATATGCTTTTTCAGGAGATATATTGCCTACGTTGTATGTCCATGCTGAATCGCCATGATAACCTTTATAGCAAGCACAAATATCAATACTTATAATATCTCCTTCTTTTAACTTTTGCTTTCCCGGTATTCCGTGAACGACGACATCATTTATGGAAGTACATATACTAGCGGGAAATCCTTCATAATTTAAACATGATGGGGTAGCCCCTCTACTTATAATATACTTTCTTGCTATTTCATCTAACTGTCCGGTAGTGACACCAGGTTTAATATACGGCTTTAAAGTTTGATGCGTATCAAAAACGATTCTTCCTGCTTCACGCATAAGTGAAATCTCATACTCACTCTTTATTGTAATCATTAAAATACCTTCTCTATCTCCTCAAATATTTCTAAAGGATTTTTATTAGCAACCGTTATTTTTACTAATCTATTCTCTTTTTCATAATATTCAATCAAAGGGTATGTCTCGAGCATATAAGTATCAAATCTTTTAGAAAACGTCTCTTCATTATCATCTATTCTGACTTTTAAGTTTGCTCCGCATCGATCGCAAATTCCTTTTTTTATTGGCGACAGTTCTTTTTTAGAAAGATTATATGATAATCCGCAATGGGAACAAATAACTCTATTTAACATCCTTTGCATAGCAAGCTCTTTAGTTATTTCTAAATATATTACCGTGCCCATATCTAAATTTAATTCTTCAAGTAAATGCTCATAAGCTTTAGCCTGATTAACATTTCTTGGATAACCATCTAAAATAAAACCCTTCTTGACATCTTTACTAGTTAATCTTTTTTTAAGAAGCTTAATAACGATCTCATCCGAAACATTATCGCCTCTTGCCATAGCTTCTCTTATTTGGGTCCCAATTTTACTTTGTGCAACTATTTCATCGCGTAATAAATCGCCGGTTGATATATGAGGAATATTATATTTTTCACAAATTTTATCAGAAAGGGTACCTTTACCCGCTGCTGGTGGTGCGATAAATATAATATTCTTCATTATCTTGCTCCTTTATAGTTTCTATTAATTAAACTACTTTCTAATTGCTTACATGTTTCAATTGCTACACCAACTACAATAAGAACACCAGTTCCTCCGATACTTACAGAAGATGGCAATCCTGTTGTAATAAAATTACTAAAAATAATTGGCAATCCTGCAATTATTGCTATAAATATAGATCCTAAAAAAGTAATTCTATTTAATATCTTTTTAATATATTTCTCTGTCTCTTTTCCAGGTCGCACACCAGGAATATATCCACCATTTTTATTTAGATTTTTAGCAAGTTCTCCTGGATTAATCTGCATGTTTGTATAGAAAAAGCCAAAAACAAATATTAATAACACATATATGACAAAACCAGTTGGAGTCGTATAATTAATATATTTTGAAACAAAAACAGAAAAACCTGAAGATTCGCCAAGTAATCCCGCAATAAAACTAGGGATCGAAAGAATTACCGAAGCAAAAATAACGGGCATAACTCCTGCCGAATTTAGCTTAAACGGAATGTAGTTTTGTTTTTGACCATAAGCAGAAGCTGTTCGATTAGAATATTGAATAGGTATCCTTCGTTCCGAGCTTTCTTCAAAGACAACGCCAACTACAATAAATAAATAAAAGATAACAAAAAGTATAAAACCTAATATTCCTATAAACAAGGAACTCGTGTGATTTATTATCAAACTATCAAAAGTATCAATAAACATCTTGGGTACAGTTGAAATAATACCTGCCATAATGATTAAAGAGATACCATTGCCCATACCTTTTTGAGTTATTTGATCACCTAGCCATAATAAAAAGGCAGTACCACCCGTTAAAATAAGGGCTATTTTAATATACTCAATTGTTCCGGCACCTTTGACAAAAGTAAAAGCCATTGCAAAGCCTTGTAAAAAAGCTAAAATTATACCGATATATCTATTGATCTGATTTATTTTTTGTCTTCCTTGTTCTCCTGATTCCTTTAATTCTGTAAAATAAGGTATAATATCCATCTGCAATACTCCCGTGACAATACTAGCGGATATATAGGGCATAACTCCTAATGCAAATATTGAAAAGTTCTTGAGGGCTCCTCCACCAATAGCATTATATAATTCCCATAATCCTAAATTAGATATAGCACCTTCTGTACCTGGTACAGGAATTGTCGTACCAAGTGCGAATATTAGCAGACCAAATAAAGTAAAACCAATTCTTTTTCGAATATCTTTATTCTTGGGACTAAAGATTAGTTTTAGATTTTTAAACATCTAAATCACCTCAGTTTTTCCACCAATATTTTCAATCTTTTCTTTTGCCGTTTTAGAAAAACTATTAGCTCTAACAGTTAATTTTTTAGTTAACTCGCCATTTCCTAAAACTTTTATTCCATCTAATTCTTTTTTTATTAAACCTATTTCTTTAAGTTGTTTAGTATCTACGACAGTACCATCTTCGAATCTATTTAAATCGCCTACATTTACAGTACTATAAACAGTTCGGAAATTATAGTTATTGAAGCCTCTTTTCGACAATCTTCTAAATAGTGGAAGCTGACCACCCTCAAATCCGGGTCTTACCCCACCGCCACTTCTAGCATTTTGTCCTTTTTCTCCTTTACCACTAGTCTTTCCAGTACCGGATCCTTGACCACGTCCTACTCTCTTGCGATTTTTAACTGAACCGTCAACACTATATAATTCGTTTAGTTTCATTATCTAAGTTCCTCTACTTTCTTATCCCTCAAATATGCGACATGATGAGGTGATTTTTGATTTTTAAGTGCCATTAATGTAGCTCGTGCCATATTAACTTTAGTACTTGAACCTAAGCTTTTAGATAAGACATCTTTTACTCCTGCAAGTTCCAAAACATCTCTAACTGGACCACCAGCTTTAACTCCGGTACCTTCTTTAGCTGGTTTTAACATTACTTTTACGGCACCACATTTAACAATTATATCATGAGAAATGGTTCGATTATCAATTAGCTCTACTTTTATTAAATTTTTACTTGCTGCTTGAGTTGCTTTCTTTACAGCATCAGGCATCTCTTTAGCCTTACCTGTTCCTAAACCAACATTTCCTTTTTTATTTCCTACTACAACAGTAGCCGCAAAACGAAACTGTCTACCACCTTTAACAACTTTAGTAACTCTTCTTATTTCAATTACTTTATCTTCAAGATCACTTCTTGTTCTAGATTGATTGTATCTTGGTTTTTTGCGATCAAATTTACGAGGTTTAGTTTCAGTATTCTCATTTTTTTTAACTTCTTCGTTCACTTAGTATTCCTCCTTACTCTAGAATTCTAATCCACCTTCGCGTGCTGCTTCAGCCAAAGCTTTAACACGCCCGTGATAAAGATATCCTCCTCTATCAAACACTACGGTATTTATTTTTGCTGCTTGTGCTCTTTTAGCGATTTCCATACCTACTACTTTAGCAGCCTCGATATTGCCGCCATTTTTAAGTTTTAAATCTTTTTCTAGCGTTGATGCGCTTACTAAAGTAATTCCTTTGACATCGTCGATAATTTGAGCCTCAATGTTGGCATTTGATCTATACACGCATAGTCTTGGTCTTTCATTCGTGCCAGACAATGTTTCTCTTATTCTTGCGTGTCTTCTTTTTCTCATTTCATTTCTTGAAACTTTCTTTATCATCTTTAAGTCTCCTCCTACTTATTATTTAGAAGCTTTCTTTCCTTCTTTACGACGAATTTGTTCACCTTTATATTTAATTCCTTTACCTTTATATGGTTCTGGTTTTCTTACTTTTCTTATATTAGCGGCAAATTCACCAATTAATTCTTTATCGATACCACTCAATTCTATTTCAGTATTGCTAATTGCTTTAACAGTTATACCTTTAGGAATTTCCATTACAACTGGATGAGAATATCCTGCGGTAATAGTTAATTTTTCTCCTTGTGGATTAAATTTATAACCGACACCCACAATTTCCAAAGCCTTTTTATATCCTTCACTTACACCAATAAGCATATTTCTAATATTAGCATTTGTAGTTCCATGCATGGCATGAGTGAATTTATCTTCTGCTAAAGTTTTGACCATTATAGTTTTATCCTCAATAATTACTTCGATATTTTTTACTAAATTTAAAGATAATTCTCCAAGTGGTCCCTTTACAGTCACAACATTATTATTTAATTCAACATTAACATTTTCTGGTATGGTTAGAGTTCTTTTCCCTATACGACTCATTTGTTCACCCTACCAAACATAAGCGATTACTTCGCCACCTAAAGATTTAGCTCTTGCTTCTTTATCAGTCATAATTCCTTTAGATGTGGAAATAATAGCAATTCCTAAACCATTTAAGACGGTTGGTAATTCTTCAGCTTTCGAATATACTCTAAGACCTGGTTTAGAAATTCTTTTAAGTCCAGTAATTACTCTTTCTTTATTTTTATATTTTAATGTTAATGTTATATTTTTCTGTACAGTATCACCAGTTATTTGATAATCCTCTATAAATCCTTCATCTTTTAATATTTTAGCAATTTCTTCTTTTATTTTAGACGCTGGGACTATGCAAGAGGCATTCCTATTTTGATTAGCATTACGAATTCTTGTAAGCATATCTGCGATTGGATCTGTCATTTAAATCCCTCCTTCTTTTATTTCAAGTCCTACCAACTTGATTTTTTTACACCAGGTATTTGTCCTTTATATGCTAAATCTCTAAAGCAAATACGACAAATTCCATACTTTTTTAGTACAGCATGTGGTCGTCCACAAATTTTACACCTAGTATATTTTCTTACTTTAAATTTTGGTTCTTTTTCTGATTTTATAATCATTGACTTTCTTGCCATCTTATTCCTCCCTATTTCCTAAAAGGAACTCCAAGTTCTTTTAATAAATCATACGCCTCTTCATTTGTTTTAGCTGTTGTTACAATAACAATATCCATACCTCTAACTTTTTCGACTTCATCAAAATTAATTTCTGGGAAAATTATCTGTTCTTTAATACCAATTGTATAATTTCCTCTACCATCGAAACTTTTTGGAGAAAGACCTCTAAAGTCTCTAACACGTGGTAATCCTATCGAGATGAGTTTATCTAAAAAAGTATACATTCTGTCTCCTCTTAAAGTCACTTTACAGCCTATTTTATGGCCTTCTCTAACCTTAAATGAAGCGATTGATTTTTTGGCTGTAGTTTCAACAGCTTTTAATCCAGTTATCTTTTCTAATTCCCTCACAGCGTTCTCTAAATTTTTAGAATTTAAAGTAGCATCTCCAACTCCCATATTAACGACAATTTTTTCGATTTTAGGAACAAGCATGTTAGTTGTATAATTATATTTTTCTGTTAAACTTGGAACAACTTCTTTAATATACTTTTCTTTTAGGCGATTCATACTTACGCCCTCCTTCCAAATTAGTCAATCTTTTCATTAGATTTTTTTGATATTCTAATTTTTTTACCTTTATTATCTTTTTCCATCTTTACTTTTGTAGGCTTTTTCGTTTTAGGATCAAGAAGCATTACATTAGAAGCATGAATTGGTGCTTCGGTTTCGATGATTTCACCATTACCATTATTATTTTTAGGTTTTAAGTGTTTCTTTACAATATTAACACCTTCGACAATAACTCTATCATCTAACAATTTAGTAATTTTTCCTTCTTTACCTTTATTAGAACCAGCGATAACGACTACTTTATCACCTGTTTTTAATCTTTTCATATTTCCTCCTTACCTTAAGTCTATAGCACATCTTTAGCTAAACTTACAATTTTTGTAAAGTCTTTGTCTCTAAGTTCACGGGCTATTGGACCTAAAATACGTGTACCTACTGGGCTCTTATCATCCTTAATGATAACACAAGCATTATCGTCAAATCTAATATAACTTCCGTCATCTCGTCTAACTCCTCTTTTAGTTCTTACTATAACGGCTTTTACAACTTTACCTTTCTTGATAGTACCGTTAGGAGTAGCTTTCTTTACTGTAGCAACAACTATATCTCCAATATTACCTGTTTTCACTTTACTTCCACCTAGAACTCTAATTACTAATACTTCACGAGCTCCACAGTTATCCGCTACCTTTAAGCGGGTTTCTTGTTGTACCATATTTTCCTCCTTTCAATCTAAAAGAGTTATAAAATAACAGCTTTTTCTATTACTTCTACTAATTCATATCTTTTAGTTTTAGATAATGGTCTAGTTTGTACTAGACGAACTTTATCTCCAATATGAGCAAGACCTTTTTCGTCGTGAGCAGCGTACTTTTTTGAGTATTTTACTCTTTTTCCATACAGTGGATGTTTCTTATAGGTTTCAACTTTGACAGTTATTGTCTTGTCAGCCTTATCAGAAACAACAACACCAATTAATTCTCTTTTTTCTTTTGTCATAAGCTCCTCCTACTAATCTTCTACTCTCTCTTTAAGAATTGTCTTAATTCGTGCAACTGTTTTTCTAAGTTCTTTTATTCTTGAAGGTTTTTCAAGCATTCCCGTTGCTTTTTGCATTCTTAAAGTAAATAGTTCTTCTTTACAATCTGTCATTTTTTTATTTAATTCTTCGGTGGTTAACTTTCTTAATTCATTAGTTTTCATTTGTTTCACCACTTTCTTCTTTCTTTACAAACTTACATTTAATTGGTAGTTTGTGTGAAGCTAATCTTAAGGCTTCTCTTGCAGTAGCCTCATCAACGCCATCAATTTCAAACATTATTTTGCCCTCTTTGACGACAGCAACCCATACTTCAGGATTTCCCTTTCCTTTTCCTTGTCTAGTTTCCAAAGGTTTTTTCGTTAGTGATAGATTAGGAAAAATGTTAATCCACACTTTACCTCCCCTTTTCATGTATCTAGTCATAGCAATTCTTGCAGCTTCAATTTGTTGAGAAGTTATCCATGCGCCTTCTTTGGCCATTAATCCATAACTTCCAAAATGAAGAGTGGTATTTCCTTTGGCTTTGCCTTCATATTTAATACGGAAAGTTTTTCTATGTTTAGTTCTTTTTGGCATCAACATGAGAATTACCTCCCTTTTCAAGTATTTCACCCTTATAAATCCATACTTTTACACCAATCTTACCATATGTTGTATCAGCTTCGGAAGTAGCATAATCAATATTAGCTCTTAAAGTATGAAGAGGGATCGTTCCTTCGGAATATCCTTCACTACGTGCAATATCAACACCGCCAAGTCTTCCTGACACTAATGTCTTAATTCCTTTAGCTCCAGCTTTCATTGCATTTCTAATTGCTTTTTTTTGAGCCACTCTAAATGATACTCTATTTTCAATATTATGGGCAATAGAATCAGCTACTATTTTAGCTACTATATCTGGATTTTTAATTTCAACAACAGATATTTGAATTTGTTCAGCAACTAATTTTGAAACTTCTTTTTTTATCTTTTCTATTTCGACACCGCTTTGGCCAATAATTAATCCTGGTTTAGCAGCATAGATAAATACTTCACTTCTCTTTGGATTTCTTTCAATGATAATTTGAGAAATGCCAGCCGTTTTAAATTTATCATTTAAGTATTTACGAATTTTATAATCGTTATTTAAATACTTGGCATAATCTTTATTAGCAAACCATTTTGATTCCCAGTCTTTATTGATACCTATTCTAAGCCCGATTGGACTGACTTTTTGTCCCATCCTAATGTCCTCCTTCTCTTACTATTTTTCGGCCACTACTATCGTTATGTGACTTGTCTTGTGGTCGTTTCTTCCAGTACGACCTCTCGAATCGAATTTAATTCTTTTAATTACCAATGCTTCATCTACGAAACATGTCTTTACATAAAGGTTTTCTTCCTTCATGTTAAAATTGTTAACAGCATTTGCAATAGCAGATTCTAAAACTTTAGAAATTACTCCAGAGGCTCTTTGAGGTTGATTAGCAAGAATAGCTCTTGCTGATGCAACATCTTTTCCTCTTATTAGATCAATAACAAGTCTTGTCTTTCTTGGAGATATTCTAACTGTCTTGGCTATTGCTTTAGCTTCAGTTTTTTCCATTATTATCCTCCTTCGACGAAAATTATCTCTTATCTTTGTCTTGTCCGTGTCCGCCAAACTTTCTAGTAGGAGAAAATTCTCCTAATTTGTGTCCGACCATGTCTTCAGTTACATAGACAGGAATAAATTCTTTACCATTATGAACAGCGAAAGTATGACCAATAAATTCAGGATAGATTGTTGAACGACGAGACCAAGTTTTAATAACTTCCTTCTTACCAGATTCATTTAATGTTCTTACTCTTTTTAATAATCTTTCAAAGACATAAGGTCCTTTTTTTATACTTCTAGCCATTGTTTAATCTTCCTTTCTTTATTTTTTACGACGAGTCACGATATACTTATCGGACTGTTTTTTGTTTTTTCTAGTCTTATAACCAAGAGCTGGTTTACCCCAAGGGGTCATTGGTCCAGATCTTCCGATTGGTGCACGACCTTCACCACCACCATGTGGGTGATCATTAGGGTTCATAACTGAACCTCTGACAGTAGGCCTAATACCTTTATGTCTCGTTCTTCCTGCCTTACCTATCTTTACAAGAGCATGATCCTCATTTCCTACTACCCCTACTGTCGCACGACATGTACCAAGTATCTTTCGAGTTTCGCCACTTGCTAATCTTATTAAAACATATTTATCTTCTCGACCAAGAATTTGAGCCGAAGATCCAGCACTTCTTGCTAGTTCCGCTCCTTTACCAGGCTTTAATTCGATATTATGAATTACCGTACCTACAGGAATATTCATAATTGGCATTGCATTGCCAACTTTGATATCCACATTTTCTCCAGATTCAACAACAGTTCCTACTGTTAATCCTTTAGGAGCAATAATATAAGATTTCGTCCCATCCTTATAAGTGATAAGGGCAATATTAGCACTTCTATTTGGATCGTACTCAATAGCTGACACTAGTGCAGTAATATCGTCTTTTCTTCTTTTGAAATCGATAATTCTATATTTTCTTTTTGCGCCTCCACCTCTGTGTCTAACAGTTATTCTGCCTTGATTGTTTCTACCATTAGTCTTCTTTTTAATTACTGTTAGACTTTTTTCAGGAGCACTTTTAGTAATTTCTTCACTTGTTATGACAGATCTTTGTCTTGTCCCATTCGTTACTGGTTTATAAACTCTTATTGCCATTATTTTTCCTCCTTACATTAGTCAAAACTAATAGTATTACCTTCCGCTAATGTTACAATAGCTTTCTTATATTTATTAGTCATGCCTGTGTATTTTCCTACTCTCTTTTTCTTTGGATGAGAGTTAAGAATATTTACTTTTTCTACTTTAACATTGAAAATTTTTTCAATTGCTTGCTTTACTTCAATTTTATTGGCATTAAGTGCCACCTTAAAAGCGTATTTCCCTTCACTTTCAGCATAAGCTGTCTTCTCTGTAATAACAGGTGCTAAAATTATATCACGATAGTTATTCATTATTTAAGCACCTCCTCTAATGCTTTTAATGCCTCTTCTTCAATCAGTAAATTGTCTGAAGAAATAACATCATAAGTATTTATCTCACATGGTAAAACAACCTTAATATTAGCTAAATTTCGTGCTGCCAAACAGACGTTGTCTGTAAGATCTTTTACACATATTAATACTTTGTTATTAGTTATTTTTAAATTGTTTAATAGTTCCACCATCTCTTTTGTTTTGTTTGTTGTAAGATTGATAGCATCAATTACAATCAACTCTTTATCTAAAGCTTTATAAGATAAGGCCGATCTTAAAGCTAATCTTTTTTCTTTCTTATTCATCTTTTTTGAATAATCTCTTGGCACTGGTCCAAAAACTATTCCCCCATGTCGATATTGGGGTGCTCTTATGCTTCCTTGTCTAGCATTACCAGTCCCTTTTTGTCTATACGGCTTTCTTCCTCCACCAGACACCTCACTTCTAGTTTTTGTTTTTGAAGTCCCTTGTCTAGCTCCTGCCATCGCTGCTACAACAGCATCTTTAATAACTGCATCATTAGGCTTTATATTAAATATGTTATCTTCTAATTTTATATCTTTTACCTTTTCGCCCTTTTGGCTTAAAACATCTATCTTTTTAGACATAATTTCCTCCTTCATCATCACAATTATTTTACTTGTCACTCAATCGATATTATTCTTTAGTTTTCTGTGATGTCTCTTCGTTAGTATTTTCTTCTGCTAACTCTTCGTTAATCGTTTCAATTGTCTCTTCAATAACTTCTTCTGTAGGAACATCATTTTCATAGACAATAAGCTCAACTGGTTCGCATTTTTTATCGCCTTTTTTAACAGCAGTTCTTACTAACACTAAAGAGTTTTTAGGACCAGGTACGTTTCCTTTAATTAAGATAACATTATTATCAAGATCGACTTTTATTATCTCCAAATTTTGGATAGTAACTTGTTCATTACCCATATGGCCAGGTAGTTTCTTTCCTGGTAAAACTCTCATTGGTAACATCGTACCCATAGACCCTACACCTCTATGATATTGAGAGCCATGACTCATAGGTCCTCTACTTTGATTATATCTTTTAATAACACCTTGAAAACCTTTACCTTTAGAAGTGCCAGTTACATCAACCATTTCTCCTGCTGTAAACACATCTGCTTTAAGTACGTCTCCTAAAGCATAATTAGTTACATCCACACCTCTAATTTCCTTTAAGAAGCGCTTAGGGGTTGTAGATGCTTTTTTTAAATGCCCAATTTCTGGTTTGTTGCTACGTCTTTCTTTTTTTTCAACAGTAGCTAGCTGAATAGCATCGTAGCCATCGATATCTTTAGTTTTTACTTGTGAGACAATATTATCGTCAACTTCGATGACAGTTACAGGAATAAGTTTGCCATCAGTAGTAAATACTTCGGTCATTCCTTTTTTTCTTCCTAAGATTCCTTTCATTTTTTCCTCCTATTATTTTTTTATTTGTATGTCGACACCACTTGGTAAATCCAAATGTGCTAATGCTTCAATAGTTTCTTTGCTTGGATTTTTGATGTCTATTAATCTTTTGTGAGTTCTTTTTTCAAACTGTTCACGTGAATCTTTATATTTATGTACCGCTCTTAAAATCGTTATTTTTTCGATTTCTGTTGGTAACGGTACTGGACCAGACACCTCACCGCCAGTTCTCTTAACTGTAGCTACTATTTTTGCAGCGGCAGTATCAAGAATTCGATGATCATATGCTTTAAGTTTGATTCTCACTACTTCCTTTGCCATAGTTGTCCTCCCTTCGCCTATATCTTGGTATAGACATAGCTCCGAGCGAATTACCTGATTACCTTTCCACCCTTTATTTTATTGACAACTTAACCGGGTGTATCAGCAACTTCGCACATCTAAGCCAGTCACACTTCTACAATTATACATTATTATTCTATTAAAATCAAGTAAAAAAAGAACATTTTTATCTTTTTCGTGAAATTTAATTTGAATTTCACGAAAATATCATTAATACATTTTTATCCTTTAAATTAAATATTTCATAAATTATAATATACTTAATTTAGGTGGAATTTTTATTAACATATGTATATAGTGTGTCTCTATTATTTTAACATAGTCTGCATAGTATTACACCAATATCCCTTCTTAATTTTTTATATATTGCTTTTCTTCTAAACTTTGAATTAAACACTATACTATATGGTATAAACAGTTATACTTAGTATGGGATAATTGGCATTTATCTTATATCTTTACTTTTTGTGTTTAATTTTAACATAAATACCTCCTTTTGATTTATAGTTGATTGGCAAATCTTCTATATTATATCAAAAAGAGGTATTTTATGTCTT
>JAGHHB010000058.1 GCA_017887885.1 Bacilli bacterium
CCATAATCTTGAGACGATAACATGGACTAAAAGTTAGGTGATAGTAGATGAAAAAAAGAAATAATAAAATTATTGTTCTCGTTCTTATTGGTATAATATTTTTAGTTTCGTTAGTTATATTTATATTAAATTATAGCAAAGATGATTCTAGTTTTTCTATTCTCGAAAAGAAGTGGATTAATGATAATGCTAGTAACGTTATCGATGTGAGTGTTTACAATGATGTTCCTGTTTATGGCAAAAATGGAAAAGGTGTTATTTTTGATTTTTTGAATGAATTTACTGAAAAATATGATATCAATTTTAATAAGGTTTCTTATTTAATTAGTAACGGGACTAATAATTTTAAAGATGTAGCCTTTAGAATATTAAATAATAATATTAAACTTGGTAATAATGATATTTTATTATATGAGGATCATTATGTCTTGATTTCTACCGAAGAAGATATTTCTATAGATAGAATAACAGATATTAATGATATTGAAGTTGCTGTTCTTTCTTCGGATATTTCTATGGCTAGTAATTATTTAGCTGATGCTAAAAAAGTATCTTTTGCGCCATATGATAATGTAGAAAAAATAGAAGAGGCGCTTGAAAGTGATGAATGTAGTTATGCTTTGATACCTTACAATATGAATATGGATTTTATTTTGGAAAATGATTGGCATATTTTATTTCATTTAACAGATATTTCAAAAAAATACGTTTTAACTATTAATGATAATTCTCTTCTTAATATTATGAAAAAATATTACTTACAATATAGTAAAGAGAGGCAAGATAAATCTTATAAGGAGCATTTTTTAGATGAGTTTTTTAATGATAAAGCGATAAGTGAAATAGAGAGAACAACTTATAATTCGAGTAGCTATGTAATGGGATATATTACATATATGCCTTTTGAAAGTAGTGAAGAGAATGATTTTGTAGGTACTTTAGCAAATTATGTAAATGAATTTCAAGAAATTTATGATGTTAGTTTTAAACTTGTAGGATATGATAGTATTGAGCAGTTAAAAAAAGCTCTTTCTTCTGGTGAGGTTGATTTAGCTTTTGCTAACTTCAATTCTAATAACCTTAATATTGATACTATTTATACTTCTTCTCCTTTTAAAGAAGAATATGTTATTTTAGCTAAGGATCATTTTGTCGTTAATTCGATTAAGACTTTAGAGGAAAAGAAAGTCCTAGCAGTAAAAGATAGTTATTTATATGATTATGCTAGAGAAAATGGTGTTGATTGTGAAGGTTATGATGATACAGATGACTTAATTAGAAATATAAGTAATGATTCGGTAGTTATTATTGATAAAGATACTTATAATTATTATAAAAATAGAAAATTTGGAGATTATAATATATTGTATATGGGGCAGCTTCCATATCAATATCGTTTTGTTATAAGAGATGTTAATAAGAATAGTATTTTAGCAGAAATGTTTAGTTACTATGTTGCTTCTGTCAATTATGAAGAAATTAGATATGAGTATAATACAAATGCTAATATTTATGATTTCAGTATTTTAGTTCTTTTTATAATTATAGCTGTAATAGCGGTAATAGGAACAGTTTTAATTCTTATTGTTAAACGAAGAAAAAAGAAAATCAATTTAATTCATAATAATGATAAATTGAAATATATCGATGCTATGACTTCATTAAAAAACAGGACATATTTAAATTATAAAATTAAAGAATGGGATGAGAATGTTATTTACCCTCAAGCTTTTGTGGTAATTGATTTAAATAATATAAAGTATATTAATGATAATCATGGTCATGAAGAAGGGGATAATGTCATCAAAAAAGCAGCTAGTATACTTATTGTTAATCAAGAAGCCAATACGGATATTATACGAACTGATGGTAATGAGTTTTTAGTATATATGGTTGGTTATGATGAGAAAGCAGTAGTCGCTTACACCCGAAAGATATATAAAGAATTAAAAGAACTTCCATATAATTTTGGAGCCGCTATTGGTTATAGTATGATTCTTGATAATGTAAAAACTATTGATGATGCTATTAATGAGGCTACTTTAGATATGCGAAATAAAAAAGAAAATTTGTGAGAGTGATATGCGATGGATAAAGTCAAGAAATATGTACGAAAGGTAATAAAGATTCTTAGTTTAAAAGAATTACAAATTCTGCCAGCATATTTATCTTATAACTTTGTCCTTGCTCTTATTCCAATTTTGACTATAATTGTTATTGTAGCGGGTTGGTTTTCTGTTTCGATTGATAGTATTATTGAATTAATTGAAGACATTCTTCCAAGTTATGCTAGTAATGTTGTTGTTCCTGCTATTTCTGGTAAAGAATTTGATTTTTCGGTTGGTTTTCTTAATCTAATAACTTTTGTTCTTGCCAGTAATGGAACTTATGCTATTGTAACTGCTTCTAATAGTTTATATAAAGTAGAAAAAAGTTCGCAAATCAAAGACCGAATAAAGTCAGTAGTAATATTGCTAATTATTATAGGACTTTTACTATTTTTAGTATTGGTTCCGATGTTTGGTGAGAGAATTTTAGAATTGTTAAATGACTATAAATTGCTTTCAAACATTTTAGATAAAATAACTTTAATATATAAGATTGTTAAATGGCCAATTACTTTTTTAGTGATATTTTTTAACATCAAACTTATTTATATCGTGGCTCCTTCTATCAAGGTAAATAAAGATGAAACGACAATAGGAGCTTTTGTTACGACAGTTATATGGATGATATTTACGGCTATATTTGGTTATTATATTAAGTTTTTTGCTAGATATGATTTAATTTATGGTAGTTTGTCTAGTATTACAATATTATTAATTTGGCTTTATGCTTTAAGTTTTATTTTAATACTTGGAATTGTTATAAATACGACGAAGTATAATAAAGAGTAAATAATACATAATATATATGGATACAAATAAATAGTATTACTTTATGTATCCTTTTCACAGACTATGAAAAAAAGATAGTAATGCTATTGTCTCCTTATGTTTGAAGCCAAGTATGGCTTAAGTGGGTTATTAAACTCACTTTTTGTTTGAAGTCTCAAGAAATTATCAGATGATGATGTAGATAAAAACAAATAAAAAAGAGGTCTTATGCAATTGAATTTAGAAGATGATTGTATTGAACTGGAGTCATTCATTCTGTAAATAAATGGTCTATTTTTGGCAAACGTAATACTTTTTATAGTAAATTTATAAGTAGAAAAGAATTTTTTTATAAAAAGTGTTAACATATGATTGATTTTTTTAAAAGAATTAACACAGAATTATTGTTAGTGTAGAATAAGTGTGGAGTTTTTTTACCTAAAAAGTAAGATTTATAATTTAAATTAATTGTAAGTTACAAAGAGTAGATAGTCAATATCTATTCCTTTTTAAATTACATATATTTCATGTCTGATCGATATTAGTTCTTTTAATCTATTATTTTCTGATGCAGTATCAAGAATAGGTAAATTAGTATTTATTTTAAATCCTAAAGAATGATTTGATGTTAATTTTTGATCATATTTAATATTAC
>JAGHHB010000008.1 GCA_017887885.1 Bacilli bacterium
CAACAATACTAACTAAAACAATATTTCTTTTATTCATATTTTCCACCACTATTAGAATTAACAATTAATTAAAAATTATTCCATCTAGATTATTAGATCATCCACATAACAGTCAAATAAATATTCCCTATCTAAAAGAACTATTTCTAGCATATGAAAAATCGTTGATATGTATATCAAATAGTATCGACGAACCCTATTAAAATCTATAAAATAACTACGTTATTATTATTTAAATTACTAAATTTACTAAGCCATTCTTTAGCTGTACTATCTTTAACATAAATAATGATATTACTATTAATAGAGAACATATCAATATAATCAGTTACACTCGAAAAATCAAAATTTCGTATATCTAAACTAGTCAAATTATAGCAAAGGTTAAACATCGCAGACATTTCTGTTACTTTTGAAGTATCAAAGCTACTTAAGTCTAAACTTGTTAGACTTTGACAATTTTCAAACATATATCCCATACTTGTAACATTAGAGGTATCAAAGCTACTTAAGTCTAAACTTGTTAGACTTTGACAATAATAGAACATATCCTTCATTGTTGTTACTTTACTAGTATCAAAGCTACTTAAGTCTAAACTTGTTAGACTTTGACAATAATAGAACATACCTTTCATATTCGTTACCTTACTTGTGTCAAAATTATTTAAATTCAAATTTGTTAGCTTTATACATTCACCGAATATATGGTCCATACTTGTAACATTAGAAGTATCAAAGCTATTTAAGTCTAAACTTGTTAGACTTTGACAATAATAGAACATAGCGTCCATACTTGTTACCTTACTTGTGTCAAAATTACTTAAATCCAAATTTGTTAAACTAGAACAACCAGCGAACATACCTTCCATACTTGTTGCCTTACTTGTGTCAAAATTACTTAAATCTAGACTCGTGATATTGGCTAGAAAGAAAAATAAATACGAACTATTAGGATTTGCTTTTACTTTTCCATTTTTTCCACCTATATACACTTCATATAAATTGTTCTTATTCTTATCTTCATACCACAGCATTACACTTCCATCTTGGTTAGAAGAAATATCAAAAGCTGTAACTCCTGATGGAGCTTGACTACTTTCCAATATAGTAAGCTCTTCAATATCTGCTCTAGATAGTCCTTCTATAAAAAAGTCACTTGTTGGGCTTGTTGGCATGTCTGTATTCATTATTATATTACTATTTATATCAGTATTAGTGCTAGTATAAATAGCTTGTCCATCAGTTACAATTTGTGAAGTAAATGTCTTTCCGATTTCACTATTAGGGGTATCGAAACTTAACCATACTCGAATAGTAACATCGATACTTTGTCCTGCCGCTAATACAACATCACTTTTAATTTTACTGTTTATCAAAGATGATAATGTTGTAACTTCTTCATCATCTACTTTGATTTTTATATATTGAGGTGAGAGGCTAGAGCTATTAGTGGATAACAATTTAATATCAAACTTATAATCTAAATTACCTTGATTTTTGATTGTAAAAATATAAGGCTCGCTATTTATGCCATCTTCATCACTTTTAGGTAGTTCGTTCATTAAAGATATATTTTCTGATTTTGATTTAGCCGTTATAAGAAGTAATCCCGTTGTATAATTAGAGGGATCATCTGCCACTGACTCGCTAGTAAATAGTGCATAAGTTGATATTATTACAGCCGTTATAGTTAATAAAATTGAAACTATTAAGGCTATTATTTTTTTATTTAGTTTTCGCATTAATCTCTCACCTTTCCATTCGTAATTATAACTTTAAAAGATATATACATCTCTATTTTATCTTTAACTAAATTTGATTTTAAGAAATAGAACAAAAAGTTCGTTTTGATTTCTTATTTTAGCTTAAAGATTCAACATAGACTTTTAAAGTTCCAATAAAAGCAGAATTCATATATTCATTAGTTATATTTTCATAACTTATCCATAATCCTAGTTTTATTTTAGCCTCTTCATTTGGTGCTAAATCTCCTTCATATAAAAGATATGTATTATTTTCTAGTTTGTTATCATCTTTAATATTATTATTTAATATCTGATTATTAATTTTATCACTATTTACTAAAACATTAAAATTAATATATTTACTATCTAATCTTTTGGTTATATTATATTGATCATAATTGTCGGTTTCTTCTAAAACGATCATGTAGTGTGATATTGTGTCATTTGTATTTTTTAGATTAACATTTTTAATACTCATAATATTATCCATATTAACTTGTTCCTCTTTTTTACTATTTATTATTTCTAAAGTATCATTACTATAGATAATATCTTCTTCTTCTGCTACTAATATTTGAAGATTTTCATATATTATTTCAGCGTATCCGTTCTCATAATAAATAATTGTTATATTATTGAAAATCTTTTTCTCTTCCCGCTTTAAATACGTTTTCCCATCAACAACTAGAGAGGTATTTTCTTTGACACTACCATCAGAATAATATATTAAATTTTTTTCTTTTTTTATTATTACTGCTACGCCACTCATATTTGTGTAAAACAAATTATCAAGACTAGTAATATCTGTATTTCTAACAAATAAAACGGTATCGTCTTTAGTAATTTCAATAGTTCCATCAGATAGGTATAATAACTCGATATTTAAACTATTATTTCGTTTCTTCTCACC